>DASSSV010000304.1:0-10746 GCA_035708265.1 Thermomicrobiales bacterium
CAGGTCGGCCATCCGGTCGCGGGTCGCATGTGACGCCGAGGCGATGTGCGGCACGACCAGCGCGTTCGGCAGCGATAGCAGCGGGTGGCCGGCGGGGAGCGGCTCGGGGTCGGTCACGTCGAGCGCCGCGCCGCCGATCCGCCCCTCCCGCAGCGCCGTCACCAGGTCGTCGGTCGCGACGACCGGGCCGCGCGAGGCGTTGACCAGGATCGCGTCGCGCTTCATCAGGCCCAACTCGCGCGCGCCGATCAGGTGGCGCGTCTCCGGCGTCAGCGAGACGTGCAACGTCACGAAGTCGGACTCGCGCAGCAGGTCGTCGAGCGGGACGAAGGTCGCGCCGGTCTCGCGCTCGGCGTCGGGCGAGCGCTGGACGTCGGTGTAGAGGAGGCGCATGCCGAAGCCGCGCGCCCGCCGCGCGACGGCCTGGCCGATGCGCCCCAGCCCGACGATGCCGAGCGTCGCGCCGTGGACGTCCCGGCCGAGGAAGAGCATCGGCCGCCAGGTCGTCCACTCCCCGTTACGCACGTAATTCGCGCTCGGGACGATCTGCCGCGCCGCCGCCATCAGCAGCGCGAAGGCGAAGTCGGCGGTCGTGTCGGTGAGGACGCCCGGCGTGTGGCAGACGGCGACGCCGCGCGCCGTGGCGGCCGGGACGTCGACGTTGTCGTAGCCGACGGCGAACTGGCTGACGACGCGCAGTTGCGGCTCGCGGTCCAGCAGCTCGGCCGTGATCGGCTCGGTGACCATCGTCAGCGCGCCGTCGCAGCCGTGCAGGAGTTCGGCCAGTTCGTCCGGACCGGGCGGCCCCTCGCCGGGCCAGACGGTCACGTCGGCCGCCGCGCGCAGCGGCGCGATCCCCGCCTCGGGGATCCGCCGCGTCACCGCAACTCTCGGCATGGCACGCACTCCCCTCCCCGGCGCGGCCCCCGTCGCGCCACGCAAGGGATTCTACTCGCGGCGCGGTAGCCGGGCAAGCGCGGGGCGTGGAGCGTGAGAGCGTGGGGGGCTGGCGGTTGAATCGCGGCTGCATGGCCTGCGGGCCACGAAGTCCGCCTGCGCGGCCTGGGCGCGGGGCCCGCGTCCCAACCCGCGGGCGCGACACCGCCCCGCACGCCCCGCCGCCCTACGACGTCGCCGGATATTCCTCCACCGCGTCCCGCTCTGGGAGAGGCGTCGGCGGCCCGGCCGGGGCGTCGTCGCGGGCGAGGCCGAAGAGTTCGGCCGCGGCGCGCGCGTAGTCGCCGCCGTCGCCCGCGTGCTTGAGGCGCATCGTCGGCTCGTGCAGCAGTTTGTTGGCGATGGCGACGCTCAGGGCGGCGACGGTGTTGCGGTCGCGCTCGTCGAGGTGGCCGAGCCGGGACAGGGCGCGGGCCAGTTCCGCCTCGCGGATCGCCTCGGCCTTCGCGCGCAGCGCGGTGATCGTCGGCGCGACGTCCCGCGCCCGCTGCCACTCGAAGAAGGACGCCGCGTGGCGGTCGAGCAGCGCCTCGACGGCGGCGACCTCGTCCCGGCGCGCGGCCAGCCCGGCCGCGACGGTGCCCTGTAGGTCGTCGATGTCGCGCAGCGTCACGCCCGGCAGCGCGCCGGCGGCCGGGGCGACGTCGCGCGGCACGGCGATGTCGAGGAGGAGCAGCGGGCGGCCGCCGCGCCGCGCCAGCACGGGCGCCAGCAATTCCGGCGTGACGACCGGCTCCGGAGCGCCGGTCGCGGCGATCGCGACGTCGGCGGCGGCCAGCGCGTCGGGCAGCTCCGCGAAGGGGCGGGCCCGCCCCCCGAGGCGCGCCGCCAGTTCCGCCGCGCGCTCCGGCGTCCGGTTGACGATCGTCAGCACGGCCGGCGCCTCCTTCGCCGCGGCGGCGACCAGCGCGCCCGCGGTCAGCGCGGCCATCTTCCCCGCGCCGAGGACCAACACCTCGCGGCCGGCGAGCCCGCCGCAGGTCGCGCGCGCCAACTCGATCGCCGCGTGGCCGATCGAGGCGGCGTTGCGCGCGATGCCGGTCGTCGCGCGCGCCTCCTTGCCGGCCGCGAGCGCGGTGTGGTAGAGCCGGGTCAGCACCGGCCCGACCGATCCCGCCGCCTGCGCCGCGGCGAGCGCACCGCGCACCTGCCCGAGGATCTGGGGCTCACCGAGGATCAGCGAGTCGAGCCCGGCCGCGACGCGCAGCAGGTGCGCCGCGGCGTCGGCGTCGACCAGTTCGTAGAGATAGGGGGCGAGCGCCGCGGGGTCGAGGCAGTCGGTCGGGCCCGACGCCTGCGCGGTCAGCAGCCGCCGCAGCGCGCGCAGTCCGCTCTCGACGTGCGCCGTCACCGCGTAGATCTCGGTGCGGTTGCAGGTGCTCAGGATCGCCGCCTCGCGCGTCTCGGCGCGCGCCGCCGCCAGCGCCGCCGCCAGCCGCTCGCCTTCGAGGGCGAAGCGCTCGCGCAGCGTCACCGGCGCGGTGCGGTGGTTGAGGCCCAGGGCGAGGATGTGCATCGTTCCTCTTAGTCGGCAGTCGGCAGTCGGCGGTGGCGGTTTCGGTGTGGCAACCGCCCGACTAACGGAAGCCGGTACTCCCGACTCCCGACTCCCGACTCCCGACTCGCTCGTCCAGCCAGCGCACGGCGTCCTTGGCGTGGTAGGTGATCAGGATGTCGGCGCCGGCGCGCTTGAGCGCGGTGAGGATCTCCAGGACGATGCGGCGCTCGTCGATCCAGCCCTGCGCCGCGGCGGCCTTGACCATCGCGTACTCGCCGCTGACGTTGTAGGCGGCGAGCGGCAGGTCGAAGCGCTCGCGGGCGCGCGCGACGACGTCGAGGTAGGCCAGCGCCGGCTTGACCATGACGATGTCCGCGCCCTCGGCGACGTCCGCGGCGATCTCGCGCAGCGCCTCGCGGGCGTTGGCAGGGTCCATCTGGTGCGAGCGGCGGTCGCCGAACTGCGGCGCGGAGTCGGCCGCCTCGCGGAAGGGGCCGTAGAAGGCCGAGGCGTACTTAGCGCTGTAGGCCATGATCGGCGTCGACTCGTGGCCGGCCGCGTCGAGCGCGGCGCGGATCGCCGCGACCCGCCCATCCATCATGTCGGAGGGCGCGACGACGTCGGCGCCCGCCCGCGCGTGCGACACCGCGGTGCGCGCCAGCAGGTCGAGCGTGCGGTCGTTGTGGACCTCGCCGTCGACCAGGATGCCGCAATGGCCATGGTCGGTGTACTCGCAGCAGCAGACGTCGGTGACGACGAGCAGGTCGGGCGCCTGCCGCTTGATCGCGCGCACCGCCTCTTGCACGATTCCGTGCTCGTCGTAGGCGCCCGAGGCCAGCGCGTCCTTCTCGGCCGGCAGGCCGAAGAGGAGCACGCCGCCGAGCCCTAACCCCACGATCTCGTCGATCTCCGGCCCGAGCCGGTCGAGCGAGAGTTGATAACACCCCGGCATCGCGCCGATCTCCCGGCGCACGCCCTCGCCGTGGGTCACGAAGAGGGGATAGATGAAATCGCCGGGGTCGAGCGCCGTCTCCCGCACCAGCCGGCGCAGCGCCTCGGTGCGCCGGGTGCGGCGGAAGCGCGCGAACCCGCCCGCCGTCCCCCGCTCAATCTCATGGACTATCGCCATCGCTCCCTCCCGCATCCGCTCACCGCGACGCCGCCAGCCTGCTCATCACTCGTCACTCGTCGCTCATCGCTCGCTCGACCAGCGCCGCCACGAGCCCCGGTATCGAGTGCTCCGCCGCGACGACGTCCACGCGCAGCCCGCGCTCCCGCGCCGTCTGCGCCGTCACCGGCCCGATGCACGCCACCAGCGCCCCGCCGAGCGGGTCGCGCCCTTCTGCCGTCCGCCGTCTGCCGTCTGCCGTCTCCTCGATCAGCGCCACCAGATTCGTCACCGTCGAGGAGCTGGTGAACGTCACGATGTCGATCTCGCCCGCCGCCAGCGCGGCCAGGAGCGCCGGGTCGGGCGGCGCCTGCACCGTGCGGTAGACCGGCACGACGTCCACCGTCGCGCCGAGCCGCGCCAGCTCACGCGGCAGGACGTCGCGCGCCTCGGCCGCGCGCGGCAGCAGCACGCGCGCGCCGGCGAGGTCTTCTCGCGTCAGCCGCTCGACCACCGCCTCGGCGACGAAGCGCTCCGGCACGATGTCGGCCACGAGCCCCTGGTCGGCCAGCGCGCGCGCCGTCCCGCTGCCGATCGCGACGAGACGCGCGCCGGCCAGTGCGCGGGCGTCCTTGCCGGCGCCGCATAGCCGCGCGAAGAAGCGCGCGACGCTGTTGGCGCTGGTGAAGATGACCCAGCCGTAGGCGGCGAGGTCTGCGATGGCGGCGTCGACCGGCGCGTAGTCCTCGGGGTCGGCGAAGCGGATCGCGGGGAGTTCGGCCGGGATCGCGCCGAGATCCGCCAGCGCGCGGCTCAACTCGCTCGCCTGCGCCCGCGCGCGCGTCACCAGCACCCGCTTCCCGAGGAGCGGGCGCCGCGCCGGGTCGTCGAACCAGCGCAGCCGCTCGCGCAGCCGCGCGACCTCGCCGACGACGATCGTCGCGGGCGAGCCGAGCCCGGCCGCCGTGACCGCGTCGTGGAGGCCGGCCAGCGTGCCGGTGACGACGCGCTGGCGCGCCCAGGTGCCCCACTCGATCGCGGCGGCCGGCGTGTCGGCCGGCCGGCCGCGCTCGACCAGCCGCGCGGCGATGGCCGGCAGGTTGCCGACGCCCATCAGGAAGACGAGCGTGCCGGAGCGCGCGAGCGCGTCCCAGTCGAGGCGCGACCCCTCGCGCGCCGGGTCCTCGTGCCCCGTGACGATGGTGACGGCGGAGGTCGCGTCGCGGTGCGTCACCGGGATGCCGGCGTAGGCCGGGGCGGCGACCGCGCTGGTGACGCCGGGGACGACCTCGAAGTGTACGCCGGCCGCGGCCAGCGCCTCGGCCTCCTCGCCGCCGCGGCCGAAGACGAAGGGGTCGCCGCCCTTCAGGCGCACGACGCGCCGCCCCGCCAGCCCGCGCGCGACGAGCAGCGCGTTGATCTCGTCCTGCCGGAGCGCGTGCCGCCCCGGCTCCTTGCCGACGTAGATCCGCTCGGCGTCGGCCGGCGCCTCGTCCAAGAGCCGCGGATCGAGCAGCCGGTCGTAGACGACCACCTCGGCAGCGCGCAGCCGCTCCAACCCACGCACCGTCAGCAGCCCCGCGTCGCCCGGCCCCGCGCCGACGAGGGAGACGAGTGACGAGTGACGAGTGACGAGTGACGAGGGGACGGCGGGTGCGTCGGCGGGCGCGCCCGCGGTTGAAACCGCGGCTAAGGGCGGCTGCGCCGCCACGAAGTCCGCCTCCGCGGACGGGGCATGAGGTTCGTCCCAACCCGCCGGGTGCCCTCTGGGCGTGGGTTTCGCGGCGAGCCGCGGCGAGCCTCCAGCCGCGGTTGCAACCGCGGGCGCGTTGCCGGTCGAGGCGGCCCCCGTTTCGCGCTCCATGCTCCCCATCGCCTACCCCGCCGCCTGCGCGATGGCAGCGGCCACCAGCCGATCGCCGCCGCGCGCCAGCAGATCCGCGGCCAGTTCGTCGCCCAGCGCCTCCGCCGCCGCGATCGTCGGCGTGCGGCCGCTTACGGTTGTCCGGTAGAGATCCGCGCCGCCCGGGTCGCCGATCAGGCCGGCGATCGTGAGGCGGTCGCCGTCGAGCGTGGCGTAGGCCGCGACGGCGGCACGGCAACCGGCGCCGAGGCGGCGCAGGAAGGCGCGCTCGGCGCTCGTCGCCAGCCGCGTCGGGCCGTCGTCGAGCGGCGCCAGCAGCGCCAGTGTCGCCGCGTCGTCGGCGCGCGCCTCCACCGCCCGCGCGCCCTGCCCGACCATCGGCAGGCACTCGGCCGGGTCGAGGTACTGCGTGACGCGGTCCTCCCAGCCCATCCGCTGCAACCCGACCGCCGCCAGGACGATCGCGTCGTAGGGCGGGTCCTGCGCCTTGCGCAGCCGCGTGTCGACGTTGCCGCGCAGGTCCGCGATGCGGAAATCGGGCCGCAGCGCGCGCAGTTGCACCGCGCGTCGCGGGCTGCTCGTCCCGACCGTCGCGTCGGCCGGCAGGTCGCGCCAGCCGAGGCCGTGGCGCGAGATCAGCACGTCGCGCGCGTCCTCGCGCCGGGTGATCGCCGCCAGCGTCAGGCCGGCCGGCAACTCGCCCGAGAGGTCCTTGAGGCTGTGGATTGCCACGTCGATCTCGCCCGCGGCGAGCGCGTGCTCGATCTCGCGGACGAAGACGCCCTGCCCGCCGAGTTCGCGCAGCGGGCTCGCCTTGTCGCGGTCGCCGAGCGGCTTGAAGACGCGCAGGTGCGTCCCCAGGTTGGGGTGGACCTCCCGCAGCGACGCCACGACCATCTCCGCCTGCCGCAGCGCCAGCGCGCTCCCGCGCGTGCCGATTGTCAGGGTCTTGCCGGTCATCGTCCCTCTGTCGAAGTCGGGCGGTCGGGCAGTCGGGCAGTCGGGCAGTAAGTGTTCGTCGGCATGATCCACCCTCTACACCATTCCATACTGACGGTCACCGATTCCCGACGCCTCATCGCCATCTGCCCGACTGCCTGACTGCCCAACCGCCCGACTCGTCCAGCGCCGCCCGCAGCCGCGCCGCCGCCTCGTCCGCCCGGCCGGCGGCGGCCAGGGCGACGACCTCGGGCGTGAGCGCCGCGCGCCAGACGGCGGGCGGGTAGCGCCGCCCGGTCGCGCGCGCCTCGGCGCGCAGCGCCGCCACGACATCGAGGAGCGCGTCGTAGCCGGCCAGGCACTCGGCCAGCCGGTCGCGGACGAGGCTCGCCACCAGCGGGCTCTCGCCGGCCGTCGCGACCGCCACGGTCAGTCCGCCGCGCCGCGCCACCGCCGGCAGGGTGAAGTCGCCCTCCCCCGGCGCGTCGGCGACGTTGACCAGCGCGCCGGACGCGCGCGCCTCGGCCGCGACCGCCGCGTTGACCTCGCGCCGGTCGGTCGCGGCGAAGGCGAGGACCGCGCCGGCCAGGTCGCCGGGCGCATAGGGGCGCTCCGCGACCGTCAGCGCCCCGGCGTCGGCCAGCGCGCGCAGGCCCGGCGCCAGGCGGGGCGCGATCACCGTCACGGCCGCGCCGACCGCGAGCAGGCCCCGCGCCTTGCGCTCGGCCACCGCGCCGCCGCCGACGACGACGCAGCGCCGTCCGGCCAGCGTCAGGGCGAGCGGGTAGGGCGGCGCGGCGGGCGCGGGGGCGGCCATCAGAGTTGCCCGGTGAAGCGCGCCGGCCGGCGGGCGGGCTGGGCGCGGCGACGCGCCAACTCGCGCTCGTGCGCGCCGATCATCGCCAGCAGCAGGCGGTCCAGAAACTCGCCCAGATCGCGGAAGATGCGCGCGGCCCGCTTCGACGGCAGGTACTCCGTCTCCATGTAACTCGCGACCGTCTCGACGGTCGGCGCGCGGAAGAAGAGGAAGGCGGTGACGCTGTCGCCGAGGCCGATGCCGAGGCGGGCGTTGCGCTCGCCGTAGCGCCCGGCCAGCCCCACCGCCTCGTCCAGGATCTCCTCGCGCGCGGCGTGCCCCTCGCGCGAGGAGACGTAGCGCATCGCCAGCTCGACCAGTTGCCGACCCTCCTCGCGCAGCTCGCGCAGCGTCGCCGTGTCGAAGAGGGCGTACCAGGACTGCGCCTGCACCCAGGAGAGCCGTTCCGGGCCGTAGTGGGAGAGCGACATGCCGGTGAGGAGCGGGCCGCTGAGCGGGTGCCGCCCGCCGCGCGCCTGCTCGATCAACGCGCGCACGTCGGCTTCGGCGTAGCGGCGATGGCCGCCCGGGGTCACGAAGACGTTGATGCGGCCGGCGTCGCTCCAGCGGCGCAGCGTGCTGTGGTCCACGCCGAGGAGCCGGCAGGCCGCGTCGATCGTCAGCCAGCGCTTCGGTTCGCCCGTCCCCTCGCCCATCCGGCCCCCCGTGCTCTACTGCCCGCCCGCGGACCGCTTCCTGCACAGCGCGCCAAATCTGCGCAAATCTATGCATCGTTAGAATCCTACCATCGCTCGTGCGGGGGGACAACCGCGGCCCGTGTCTGCCCGATTCTCCAGCCCGCGCCGGCGGGCTTCGTGCGCCCGCGGGCGCCCCCAGCCTCGGCCGCCCGGCCCCGTCCCCGCGCAAAACCGCGACGCGCGCCCTCTCACCCGCCCGGGGGCTTGACAAGATTTCGGCGCGCGCTAGAATGTTCTTAGGTGAGACTAATTCGCCGGTTAGGGGCCGCGATGATCAGCAGGGCGATGGAAGACTATCTCAAGGCGATCTACAAGCTCGGCCACGAGGTCGCGGCCGGCCCGGTCACGACCGGCGCGCTGGCCGAGGCGCTGGGCGTCGCCGCCCCTTCCGCGACGGGGATGCTCAAGAAACTGGACGAGTTGCACCTGGTCGCCTACCACCCGCGCCGCGGCGTGACGCTGACGCCCGGGGGCGAGAAGGTAGCGCTGGAGGTCGTTCGGCACCACCGGCTGCTGGAGGCGTACTTGGCCGAAGCGCTCGGCTACGGCTGGGACGAGGTCCACGACGAGGCCGACCGCCTGGAGCACCACGTCTCGGACGAGCTGGAAGACCGCATGGACGCGGCCCTCGGCTACCCGACCGTCGACCCGCACGGCGACCCGATCCCCTCGCGCGAGGGTGTGGTCGTCGCGGCGACCTGCCGCCCGCTGACGGCGCTGGCCGCCGGCGAGCGGGGCGCGATCGGCCGGGTCAGCGACGCCGACGCGGGCAAGCTGCGCTACCTGGCGGAGCTCGGCCTCCGCCCCGGCGTCGCGGTGACGCTGCTGGAGGAGTTGCCCTTCAACGGCCCCCTGCGCGTCCTCGTCGGCCCGGCCGGCGCGGAACACCTGCTGGGCCGCGAGCTGGCGGCGGACGTGTTCGTGACCCTGGGGGAACGGCGAGAGGATTGAGGCGGCGCGCGCCGGGCGGTGCGATGCGGCACGAGCGGGGCTGGGGGCGAGGATGAAGTTGGACACGGTGCTGCCGGGGGGCAAGCGGCGCTACGCTGGGGAGGAGGTCGGCGGGCGCGCCGACCACGCCACCCTCGCCACCGCGGAGGCGGTGCTGGCCGGCACCAGCAAGAAGGGCTTCCTGGCGCGGCTCCTCCCCTTCCTGGGGCCGGCCTTCATCGCCTCGATCGCCTACATCGACCCCGGCAACTTCGCCACCAACATCCAGGGCGGGGCCCAGTACGGCTACCTCCTGGTCTGGGTCGTCATCGCCTCCAACCTGATGGCAATGCTGATCCAGACCCTCTCCGCCAAGCTCGGCATCGCCACCGGGCGCAACCTGGCCGAGATCATGGGCAGCGAGTATCCCCGGGCGGCGGTTTGGGGGCTCTGGGGGCTGGCCGAGATCGCGGCCATGGCGACCGACCTGGCGGAGTTCCTCGGCGCCGCGGTCGGGCTCAACCTCCTCTTCGGCATCCCCTTACTGTGGGCCGGCCTGCTCACCGGCGTGGCGACCTTCGGCATCCTCGCGCTGCAGCAATACGGCTTCCGCCCGCTGGAGGCGATCATCACCGCCTTCGTCGGCGTGATCGCCCTGTGCTACGTCGTCGAGACCTTCCTGAGCAAGCCCGACTTCGGCGCGGTCGGCGCGGCGCTGATCATGCCGCGCTTCGCCGGCGCCGACAGCGTCCTGCTCGCCTCGGGGATCCTCGGCGCCACGGTGATGCCGCACGTCATCTTCCTGCACTCGGCGCTGACGCAGGACCGCGTCGTCGCGCGCGACAGCGCCCAGCGCCGCCGGCTCTTCCGCTTCGAGCTGGTCGACGTCCTGATCGCGCTGGGACTGGCCGGCTTCGTCAACGCGGCGATGTTGATCATGGCGGCGGTCACGTACTACAACCGGGGCATCCTCGGCCCGAACGACGACCTGATCCTCAAGGCGTACCAGACCCTGACGCCGCTCTTGGGCGGGGCGGCCAGCCTCGTCTTCGGTATCTCGCTGCTCGCCTCCGGGCTCTCGTCCTCGACCGTCGGCACGATGGCCGGACAGGTGATCATGCGCGGCTTCCTCGGCTGGCAGATCCCCCTCTGGCTCCGGCGCGGGATCACGATGGTCCCGGCTCTGGCGGTGATCGCGCTGGGGATCGAGGCCACCAAGGCGCTAGTCATCAGCCAGGTGGTGCTCTCGTTCGTCATCCCCTTCGCCCTGGTGCCGCTGGTCCGGTTCACCCGGCGCGACGACCTGATGGGCGACCTGGTCAACCGGCGGTTGACGACCGCCGCCGCGTACTGCGTGGCCGCGCTGATCATCGTCCTGAACGCCTTCCTGCTCTACCAGACGTTCTTCGGGTAGTAGCGAGTAGAGAGTAGGGAGTAGAGAGTACCGGCTATACTGTCGTGTACCGGATTGACCTGCGGGGCGTGCCACTCTCTACTCGCTACTCCCTACCCTCTACCGCGAACGGAGTGAGCCCATGCCGCCGATCGCCGCCTTCCCGATCGCCCACCTGCTGGTGCCGCTGGACGGCTCGCGGCTGGCCGAGGCGACGCTGCCGCCGGCGATGGCGCTCGCCGAGCGCCTCGGCGCGCGCGTCACCCTCCTGCACGTCATGGAGCGCGGCGCGCCCGCCACCGTCCACGGCGAGCGCCACCTGACCGCCGCCGGCGAGGCCGACGCCTACCTCAACGGCGTCGCCTCGCGCTTCGCCGACGCCGGGATCGCCGTCGAGGGGCACGTCCACCCCAACCCCGAGGGCGACGTCGCGGCGAGCATCGCCGAGCACGCCGCCGAACTCGGCGCCGACCTGATCCTGCTCTGCACGCACGGCCGCGGCC
>DASSSV010000305.1:0-7151 GCA_035708265.1 Thermomicrobiales bacterium
GCCGAGCGCGAAGCAGAAGAGCCCGGCGATGAGGACGGCGTACTGCCCGGCCAGGCGCAGCAGATTGGCGCGCCCGTCCCGCGGCGCCGCGCTCGCGCGCGCCTCCACGCCCACCACATCGTCCGCGACCACCCGCTGCTCCTCGCGCCTACCGCGCCACGCCGCGCGCCCGCCTCCGTCGCCCCGCCGCGCGCAATCGTACCCGGTCGGCGGGCGGCTGGCGAGCATTTGGCCCTCACCCCCCGTCCCCCTCGCGCAGGATTGGGAGAGGGGGACGGGGGGTGAGGGCCAAACCCTACCGCACCCCCAGTTGCCACCCGAGGAAGCCCCAGATATCGACCTGCTCGTCGAGGAGTTTACCCTGCGGCTTGCCCGCGCCGTGGCCCGCCTTCGTCTCGACGCGCAGCAGCACCGGGCGCTCGTCGGGGCTGGCGGCGGTGGACGCCTGGACGAGCGCGGCCATCTTCCGCGCGTGCAGCGGGTGGACCCGGCTGTCCGACTCCGCCGCGGTGAAGAGGATCGCGGGGTAGCGCGTGCCCTTTTCGACGTGGTGGTAGGGCGAGTAGGCGCGCAGCCAGGCGTATTGCTCCACGTCGTCGGCCGAGCCGTACTCGGGGATCCAGAGGCGGGCGATCAGGAAGTGGTGATAGCGCAGCATGTCCAGCAGCGGCACCGCGCAGACGACCGCGCGGAAGAGATCGGGGCGCTGGGTCACCGCCGCGCCGACGAGCAGGCCGCCGTTGCTGCCGCCGCGGATGCCGAGGTGGTCCCGGTCGGTGTAGCCCGCGGCGATCAGCCACTCGGCGGCGGCGAGGAAGTCGTCGAAGACATTTCGCTTGTTGCCCAGCATCCCGGCGCGGTGCCAGCGCTCGCCGTACTCACTGCCGCCGCGCAGGCTCGGCTGCGCGATCACCCCGCCGCGCTCCACCCAGGCGAGAAAGCCGGCGTTGTAGGTCGGCGTCAGCGCGATGTTGAAGCCGCCGTAGCCGGTCAGGACGGTCGGGCGGCGGCCGTCGCGCGCCAGGTCGCGGCGGTGGAGGAGGAACATCGGCACGACCGTCCCATCGCGCGAGGTGTAGCGCACCTGCTCGGCGACGAACGCCGAGGCGTCGAGCGGCGCCGCGACCCGCTCGTAGGGCGCGAGGGCGCCCGCGGCGAGGTCGTAGCGGTAGATGCCGGGCGGATCGAAGAAGGAGGTGTAGGTGAAGAAGAACTCGCCGCCGTCCGGCTCGCCGTCCAGTTCCGCCACCGTCCCGAGACCAGGCAGCGCGAGGTCGCCGCTCGGGCGACCGTCGCGGTCGGCCAGCCGCACGGCCGAGACCGCGTCCCGCAGGTAGCAGAGCGCCAGGACCGGGCCGACCGCGCGGCACGCCTGCAGCAGCGCGTCGCCCTCCGGCACGACCTCGCGCCAGCCGTCGCGCGCCGGGTTCGTCGGGTCCACGGCGAAGACGCGGTAGTTGGGCGCGCCGTCGTTGGTCAGCAGGTAGAGCCGGTCGTCGAGGATCTGGCCCGAGTAGAGCGCGTCGCGCCCCGCCGCCACCGGGACGAAGCCCGCAGAGTCCTCCAGCTCCCCGGCGCGCAGGTCCTTCAGGTAGACCTCCGACTTGACCCAGCCCTCGGACGCCGTCACCAGCAGCCAGCGCCCACCCGGCGCGAGGTCCACCTCGAAGCGTTCCTCGGCGGGGAAGCCCTCGCCGAAGACGACCGGGTCGGCGGCCGGGTCGGCGCCGAGGCGGTGGAAGCGGACGCGCTGGTGGTAGTTCTCCTCGCCGGGCAGGACGCTGCCGGCCGCCGGCAGGCGGGTGTAGAAGAAGCCGCCGGCGTCGGGTAGCCAGGCGACCGAGCAGTAGCGCGTGTCCGGGGTCGTCTCGCCCTCGTCGCGCCCGCTCGCCACATTCAGGAGGCGGAGCGTGCTGCGCTCGTCGCCGGACGCCGAGACGCCGTAGGCTACCCACGCACCGTCGGGCGAGGGGTGCCACCAGTCGATCGCGACCGTGCCGTCCGCGCTCCAGCCGTTCGGGTCGAGCAGCGCGCGCGTCTCGTTCCCCTCTCGGACGTAGAGCAGCGGCTGGTTCTGCGTCCCCTCCCGCTTCATGAAGAAAACCCGGCCGCCGCGCACGGCGGGCGACGTCGCGAAGCCGGCTTCCATCAGCGCGCCGAGGCGGGCGCGCCAGTCCTCGCGCCCCGGCGCGCGCGCCAGCATCTCCGCCGTGTAGCGGTTCTGCTCCCCGGTCCAGGCGCGGGTCGCCGCGCTGTCCTCCTCCAGCCAGCGATAGGGGTCGGTGATCTCGTCGCCGTGCAGCCGGTCGGACACCGGCTCGACGCGGGTCGGCGGCGCTGCGGCGCTCATGCGGTCCTCCCTCCGGTCGCACCCCGACGCCGCCGGGGCGGCGGCGCCGGCCCCAGTTGTAGCACGCCGCGCGGGCGCGTGCAGGGCGTGGCTTCAACCACCAGCGCTACGATGAGGGCCGGCCCGCCCGGAGGGCGCACAGTTGGGCCAACAAGGTGGGGACGTGGTCCCGGATGATGCTCCAGAGGGTGTCGTTGTCGATCCCCAGGTAGCCGTGGATCAGCCGGTTGCGGGTGGCGACGACCATCCGCCAGGGGATCTGCGGGTTGGCCGCGCGCACCGCCTCCGGGACGTGGGTCGCGGCCTCGCCAATCACCTCGAGGTTGCGAACCGTTGCGTCGTAGCGCAGCGTGTCGGCGACGAAGCGCGACTGGTCGAGGCCGGCGGTGTACGCGAGCACCTTCTCTGCGGCCCCGATCATGTCGTCGAGGTAGAACTGCCAGGCGCGCGGCGGGGGCTCAGACATGCAGGGCTTCCCGCTCGACGAACGGGCGCAACTCGGCGCGCAGCGCCTGCTCGGTCACCAGGTCGACCGGGCGGCCGAGACGATCCTCGAGGTAGAACTGGACGCCGAAATAGCGCTCGGCGGTGGCCGGGCCGTCGAAGGCGACCAGGATGTCGACGTCGCTGTCGCGCCGGGTGGTGCCGCGCGCGGCGGAACCGAAGAGCGCCAGGCGCGTCACGCCGTAGCGCGCGGCCAGCGTCGGTTTACTCTCGGCGAGCAAATCGAGGATGCGTTCACGGTCCATGCGCGGCGCCTCTCGTCACGGCGCGGGCGCGGCGGCATAGTCGGGCGCCACTCTGCCCCCGGTGGGTCGCTGTCCGCGCCGATTCCGTGGCCAGTATACCGCAGGCCGGCGACCGGGGGCGGGCCGGTCAAGCGCCGCCCACCGTCCAACCGCGGCGCATGGGCTACCCGCGGGCGACGCTCCCGACTGACGCGCCGCGGCCCTTCGCGGCGGAATTGCTATACTACGGGCGGCGACGGCCGGGGCGGTGGACGGGGGGAGACAGATGGACATCGTGCTGGAAATCCTGCGGGCGATCGGGGTGGTGGTGGCGGTGGGGGCGATCATCCTCGTCACCCCCCTGATCTTCATGGTCGTCTTCAGCCTGGTCTCGGGCTTCGACGAGCGCGCGCCGCGCAAGCGCTGACCGGCGTCGCGACACAGCGGGTCACCGGCGGCTCTGGCGCCGCGGGAGGGTGGGGGTCATCGTGAAGGTGCTCATCTCGGCCGACATGGAGGGGACCTGCGGGGTCGTGAGCTGGGCCCAGGTGACGCCGCCCGACCTCGCCGCGGGCGGCGGCGCGCCGGCAGAGTACGAGTGGGCGCGGCGGATGATGATCCGCGAGATCAACGCCGCGATCGAGGGCGCGGTGGCCGGCGGCGCCAACGAGGTCTTCGTCAACGAGGCGCACGACGGGATGCGCAACCTCCTCCCGGAGGAGTTGCACCAGGCCGGCACCCTCATCAGCGGCGCGCACAAGCCACTGAGCATGATGCAGGGCATCGACGAGACCGACGTGCAGGCGGTCGTCTTCACCGGCTACCACGCCAAGGCGGGCACGCGGGGCGGCGTCCTGGCCCACACCTACACCGGCTTCGTCCGCGACCTGCGCATCAACAACGTGTCGGTCGGCGAGTACGGGCTGAACGCCGCGGTCGCGGGCCACTTCGGCATCCCGGTCGTCACCATGGTCGGCGACGACAAGGTCGCGGCGCAGGCGCGGGCGCTGCTCGGCTCGTCGCTGGCTGTCGCCGTGACCAAGCGCGGCCTCGGCACGACCGCGGCGATCCACCGTCACCCGGCGCGCGTGCGCGAGGCGATCACCGCCGCGGTGCGCGAGGGGGTCGTCCGCCGCGGCGAGGCGAAACTCTATCGCCTCACACCCGGCACCCCGGTCGAGGTCACGGTCGACGGGCCGGAGCGGGCCGACCTCGCCGCGCTGGCGCCCGGCGTCGAGCGCACCGGCGACGCCACCCTGACCTTCGAGGTGGACGACGCGCTGGAGTTGATGCGTCGCTGGCGCCTGCTCCTCAACCTGATGCTAAACCCGCGACCGATCTAAAGACGGCAGACGGCAGACGGCAGTAGTTGATCGACGATGGTTGGTAGTTGAACGTGATGCGGAGACTGCTTTCTGATCGCGGCCGGCAGCCGGCGACCGACGTACTCCCCTCTGCCGTCTGCCATCTGCCGTCTGCCGTCTCCGCAGGAACGGCATGATCCACACGATGCTCTACACCGAGGACGGGCATCACCTGCGCGGGGACTTCGCGCGGGGCGACGTCGGGCGGGTGCTGGCCGACGGTCAGTGCCTCCTCTGGCTCGACTTGGAGCGGCCGACGGCCGAGGATCTACGCCTCCTGACAGGCGAGTTCAACTTCCACCCGCTCGCCCTTCGGCGCGGAGATCGTCGACGGCGTGCTCTACGGGCGCGGCGCGACCGATGCCAAGGGCAATCTGCTCTGCCACATCAAGGCGGTCGACGCCTTCCGCCGCGCAGGCGCGCCGCTGCCTTGCCACGTGAAGTTCCTCTTCGACGGCGAGGAAGAGAGCGGCAGCCCGAGCCTGCCCGCCTTCGTCGCCGCCCACACGGATCTGCTCGCCGCCGACGCCGCGCTCTCGTTCGACGGCGGCTTCGCAGCCGGCGACCGCCCGCAGATCGGCTTCGGCTCCAGCGGGCTCCTCTACGTCGAGATCCGCGCGCGGGGCGGGAGCAAGGACCTCCACTCCGCCCGCGCCCGGCTGGTGGAGAACCCGGCCTGGCGCCTCGTCTGGGCGCTGGCCGGGCTGAAAGGGCCGGACGAGCGAGTGAATCTGCCCGGCTTCTACGACCCGATCCACCCGCCGTCCGCGCTCGAGCGCGCGGCGCTGGAGCAGACCGGCTGGGACGACGCGGCGCAGATGCACGAGCTCGGCGTGACCCGCTTCCTCGGCGGCGTCAGCGGCGTCGCGGCCTTCGAGCGCCTGCTCTTCACCCCGACCTGCAACATCGCCGGCTTCGCGACCGGCTGGATGGGCGAGGGGCACAAGACGGTGCTGCCGAGCCGCGCCGCCTGCCGCCTCGACTTCCGCCTGGTGGCCGACCAGGACCCGACGACGATCCTGGCCGCGCTGCGCCGCTACCTGGACGACCACGGCTGCGCCGACTTCGAGGTCGAGGACATGGGCTCGATCGAGCCCTCGCGCACCGCGCTCGACACGCCCTTCGCCGCCCTGGTGGTCGAGTCGGCGCGCCGGGTCTACGGCGTCGAGCCGGCCGTCCGCCCGACCGGCGACGCCTCCGGCCGGCAAGGGGTCTGGCTCGGCGGGCGGCTCGGCGGCATCCCCGCGGCCGGCACCGGCGTCGGCCCGCCCGACTGGCACGGCCACGCGGCCGACGAGTTCATCACGCTCGACCATTACCTCAACGGCATCAAGTACGCCGCGACGATCTGGCAGTCGTTCGGCAGCCATGATTGAAGATTGCAGATTGGCAGATTGCAGATCCGCGCCGGGAAAGGGCTCTGGCCATCCCCGGCGCGGATCTGCAATCTGCAATCTTCTAATCTACAACCCGGTCAGTTCCAGCCGGTGAGGAGCTTCGCCGTCTCCTCCTTGTGATTCGTCTCGTCGGCGATCTGGTCCTCGAGCTGGTTGACCAGGCCGGTGTCGCCGTACTCCTCGGCCTGCTTGACGCGCTCGTTGTAGGCCGCGATCGTCTCGGTCTCGGCCTTGAGCACGTTCTGCAGCATCGTCTTGGCGTCGCTGGCCTGCGGCACCGGCTTCGGCTGCACCGTCGGCACGCCGTCAAGCGCGGCGATCTTGTTCGCCAGGAATTGCGCGTGCCCCAGCTCGTCGGCGATCTCGCCGGCGAAGAACTGCGAGAGCTGCTGCCGGTATGGGCCCTTCACCGAGGCCGCGTACTGGATGTACATGATGACCGCCTGGTACTCGCCGGCCAGGTCCTGATTCAGCCCCTCGACGAGCTGCTCCTTGCTGATCGCCACGGAAGCCTCCTTCCCCACTATCGGGCGACGGGGGCGCGCACGCCTCCCGGCCGGCGCGCCACCTCGCGCGACGGCAGCGGAGGGTTCGCAGGGCGCGTGCCGCTGGTCGTGGGTCGCGTCCGGGTTCCCGGCGCGCGGCGCGCGCGGCGGGCGATGGCGCTCGGGGCGCCGGGGACTCCGAGGAGGCACGGGGCGTAGCGGTCGACACCCCGGCGACCGGCCACGCGCCCGGCCAGCACCAGCCAGGTCATCAGGATTGAAGAGCAGCGAGCCGGTCGCGCCGGCGCCGGCCAGGAGGTCGTCGGCGTTCTCCCGCGCCATGCGGTGCGTTCTACGCTCCCGCGCTCCCATGGAACCGCGCGGGGGAGAGCGGCGCGGGCGGCAACGGGGGCGGTTCGCCGGCGATGTGGCAGGCGACCGCCTCGGCGACGGCCAGCGCCAGCGGCATGCCGTTCCCGGTGAAGCCGGCCGCGATGACGAGGCCCGGCGCGGCCGGCTCCTCGCCGACGAGCGGCGCCTCGTCGGGCGTGAAGCCCATGATCCCCGCCCACATCCGCACCGCGCGCACGCCCCGCAGCCCCGGCATGATCCCGCCGATGACCCGCGTGTAGAGCGCGACCGGCTCGGGCGCGACGGCCGGCGCGGTCGTGACGACCTCGGGGTCGACGCGCAGGCCGCCGCCCATCACGACCTGCCCGCCCGGCGCCTGCCGCCAGTATTCGAGGCGGCCCGCGGTCACGTTCGGCGCGATCCGCGCCGGGATCGGCTCGGTCACCAGCACCTGCCCGCGCGTCGGCCGGATCGGC
>DASSSV010000306.1:0-6489 GCA_035708265.1 Thermomicrobiales bacterium
TCGAAGAAGTCCAGCGCATGGTCAACGGGCTGGAGCGCTGAACGCGGTGCGCGGCCGACGATTGGCGTTGCGCCGGCGATTGAAATCGCCGCTAAGGGCTCGCTGCGGCTCGCCACAAAACCCGCCTCCGCGGGTTGGGACGTGACCCAGTCCGCGCAGGCGGACTTCGCGGCGAGCCGCAGCGGGTCTCTAGCCGCGGTTTCAACCGCTGGTGCGTCACGGCACGGCAATGCCCCCCTCCACCGGACCCTCCCCGCATCCCCGCTGCATGCTATACTCCGTCTGCCATAGCGGGGTGAGCCACAGCGCAGCGACGGGAGGCGGGGGCGATGCTGGCCAGGGTCTACAGTTGCGCGACGGTCGGGCTGGATGGGCTGCTGGTCGAGGTCGAGGTCGACGCCGGCGGCGGACAGCCGGGGCTCTTCATCGTCGGCCTGCCCGATGCGGCGATCCAGGAGGCCAAGGAGCGCGTCCGCGCCGCCATCCGCAACGCCGGCGCGCGCTTCCCCCACGGGCACATCACCGTCAACCTCGCGCCGGCCGACGTCCGCAAGGAGGGCCCGGCCTACGACCTGCCGATCGCGCTCGGCATCCTCCTCGCCTCCCAGCAGGTCGACGCCGGCGACGCGCTCGACGGCGCGATCCTCGTCGGCGAACTCGGGCTCGACGGCGCGGTCCGCCACATCAACGGCGTCCTCTCGATGGTCTCGCTGGCGCGGGAGCGCGGCCTGCGCCGCGCCTTCGTCCCCGCCGACGACGCGCGCGAGGCGACGCTGGTCGGCGGCGTCGAGATCCTGCCGATCGCCACCCTGGCCGACCTGCTCGCCCATCTCGACGGCACGCGCCCGATCCGCCCTCACCGCGCCGACGAGGCGCCCTTCGACGGCGAGGACGAGTACGACGGCGTCGACCTGATGCACGTCAAGGGGCAGGAGCAGGTGAAGCGCGGGCTGGAGGTCGCCGCGGCCGGCGGGCATAATGCGCTGATGACCGGGCCGCCCGGCTCCGGCAAGACGCTCCTGGCCCGCGCGCTGCCCTCGATCCTGCCGCGCCTGACCTTCGCCGAGGCGCTCGACGTGACCAGGGTCTACTCGGTCAGCGGCCTCCTGCCCGCCAGCACGCCGCTGATCCGCCATCGTCCTTTCCGGGCGCCCCACCATACCGTCAGCCAGGCCGGGCTGGTCGGCGGCGGGCGCTGGCCGCGGCCGGGCGAGATCAGCCTGGCCCACCGCGGCGTCCTCTTCCTCGATGAATTGCCCGAGTTCGGCCAGCAGACGCTCGAAGTATTGCGCCAGCCTCTCGAGGACAAAGTCGTGACGATCAGCCGGGCCAGCGGCACCCTCTCCTTCCCCGCGAACATCATGCTCATCGGCGCGATGAACCCCTGCCCCTGCGGCTACGCCGGTGACCCGGTGCGGGAATGCACCTGCTCGGCGCACGCGATCGCGCGCTACGCCAGGCGCATCTCCGGCCCGCTGCTCGACCGCATCGACATCCACCTCGACGTGCCGCGCATCCCCTACGAGAAACTCTCCGACGACCGCCTCGGCGAGCCGTCGCGCGTGGTGCGCGCGCGGGTGGAGGCGGCGCGCGCCGTGCAGGCGGCGCGCTTCGCCGGCACGAACGTCGTCGTCAACGCCGAGATGGGCCCGGCCGAGGTGCGCGCCCACTGCGCGCTGGACGCGGCCGGCGAGGGGCTGATGCGCGCCGCGATGCGCCAACTCCACCTCTCGGCGCGCGCCTATCACCGCGTCTTGAAGCTTGCGCGCACCATCGCCGACCTCGCGGGCGAGGCCGCCATCGGTGCGGCGCACCTGGCCGAGGCGCTGCAATACCGGCCGAAGGAGGGGACGTAGGGGGCGCGCGGCGAATAGCCATGTGCCGGAGGGTCGTGCTACGCTTGTCCCACGGTCTCGCCGTTCGACCACGCCATTGGTCTCGAGGCGATGTCGGGCGAGATCCGCGCGGACTATGGGCATCAAGGCACCATCGCCAGCGCCCCGGGGGCTCACCTTGATTGCCAACGAGCGGGAGTATCGGATCACCGCGGCCGAGGCCGAACGATTTGTCCGGGCGCTCGCGCAGGCCGACGAGCAGGCGGCGGATCTCCATCCGCGCTTGCGGCAGGCGATGCGGGAGGGCCTGGAAAGCCAGCTCGGGGAATTGCCCGAGCAACTTGCGACTTACGAGGCGGTCCGAGGTCGGAAGTAAGCATTCGTCCTGCTGGAATGTATCTGACGAGGAGCGTGGGGAGGTTTGCCATGATCCGCACGATCGAAGCGATCATCGACGAGCACGGCGCGGTGCGCTTGCTCGAACCGGTCCACCTGCCGGCCGCGCGTCGCGCACTGGTCACGATCCTCGAAGAGGAGCCCGCCTCAGCGGCCGACGAGACGGCCCTGTTGAGCGAGGCGGCTCATGCGGCGGACTGGAACCGGCCGGAGGAGGACGCGGCGTGGTCACACCTGCAGCTCAAGCGGTTGTCGTAGTCCCGTTCCCGTTCTCCGATCTGTCGCAGGCCAAGCTACATCCCGCGCTGGCCCTGGCCGCGGCCGGCCGCGGCGATTGGGTGTTGTGCCAGATCACCAGCAACCCCTATGGCGACCCGCGCGCCATCGCGCTTGCCAGCCAGGACTTCGCCGTCGGCTCCCTGCGGGCCACGAGTTACGTTCGCCCTGGCAAGCTGTTCACGGCGTACCGCGACTTGATTGCCGCACAGGTCGCCATCCTGAACGAGGATCCATTCCGGCGCATCATCGAAGCGGTCGTCGCCCTCTTGCGCGGCACTGCGTGACGCCTCGGATACGAGCAGGAGGTGCGCGCCGTGAAGATCACCGAGATCCGGGCGATGCGGCTGACGGTGCCGCCGCGCGAGGCGACGACTGCGCCGCGCCGGCCAGCCTGGGCGCAGGACGCGGAGATCGCGAACCCGATGTCGCGCTACCCGCGCGTCAAGCGGCACCGCGGCCTCTGGCTCCCGCCGTGGGAGAACGTCTGGTGCAAGGTCACGGCGGAGGACGGTACCTTTGGGCTCGGCATGACCGCGCACGGCCGCGCGGTCGCCGCCGTGATCGACGACCACCTGGCGCCGCAACTCGCCGGCGAGGATTGCCTGGCCGTCGAGCGCCTGGCCGACATGATGTTCCGCCTGACCAAGCCCTACGGCTCGACCGGTCTGGCCTCTTACGCCGTCAGCGCGGTGGACCTGGCGCTGTGGGACCTGCGCGGCAAGCTGCTCGGCCAGCCGGTCTACGCCCTCCTCGGCGGCCCGGCGCGCGAGCGCACCTTCTGCTACGCGACCGGCAACGACCTCGACTGGTACCAGGAACTCGGGTTCCGGGCGTTCAAGCTCGCCTGCCCCTACGGCCCCGCCGACGGGCTCGACGGCCTGCGCAAGAACGAGGAGTTCGTCGCGCGGGCGCGCGAGCGCGTCGGCGACGACTGCGAATTGATGCTCGACTGCTGGATGGCGTTCGACGTCGAGTACACCGTGCGACTGGCCGAGACGCTGCGGCCCTACCGGCTGCGCTGGCTCGAAGAGTGCCTGATCCCCGAGGACTTCGACGCCCACCTGGCCCTGCGCGAGCGGCTGCCCTGGCAGATCCTCGCCACCGGCGAGCACTGGTACACCCACGTCCCCTTCCAGTGGGCGCTGGCGCACCGCGCCGCCGACATCCTCCAGCCCGATATCGCCTGGTGCGGCGGGCTGACGACCTGCCGGCGCGTCGCCGCTGCGGCGGACGCGGCCGGGGTCACGGTGCTGCTGCACGGCGGCGGCAACACGCCCTTCGGGCAGCACTTCACCCACGCCACGCCGGCGTCGCCCTGGCTGGAGTGCTTCGTCGGCACACCGCCGGGCGTGCCGCTGGAAGAAGGGTGGGCGCTGCCGGGGCAGGCGGTCCCGCGCGACGGCTGGCTCGTGCCGAGCGACGCGCCGGGCTTCGGCCTGGAGATCCCGCCCGACTGGCTGACGCCGTTCTTCTAAATCCGGTGCAGGATAGCGGGCCGGTCCCCCATTCGTCGGGACCGGCCCCGCGCCGGCCCGCGGTCCCGGCCGACCGGCATCCGGGCAGGTCCCCGCCGCCGCGCCGCCGCTGATCGAGCGCCGGCCGGCAGAGCGGTCATCCATGATGCCGCCTCGCCCCGCGCCGGATGGCGAACCGCATGGCGATCTGCCCGGAGACCGGGCCGGCCCCTGTGCCGGCCCCTACGAGGGGATCGCGGCTACCTTCCCGCAGCGCGCTCTCACGCTCTCACGGCCCACGCGCTACGCCGTGCGGATGGCCGCCGCCTGCGCCAGCCCCAACTCCTCGACGGCCTGTTCGCGCAGCTTGAACTTCTGGATCTTGCCGGTCACCGTCATCGGGAAGGCGTCGGTGAAGCGCCAGTAGCGCGGCACCTTGTAGTGCGCGATCCGGCCCCGGCAGAACGCGCGCAGGTCGTCCTCCGTCGCCGCCTCGCCCGGCTGAAGGATCACCCAGGCCATCAACTCCTCGCCGTACCGCTCGTCCGGCACGCCGATCACCTGCACGTCGCGGATCTTCGGGTGGCGGTAGAGGAAGTTCTCGACCTCCAGCGGGTAGACGTTCTCGCCGCCGCGGATGATCATGTCCTTGGCGCGGCCGACGATGTTGACGTAGCCCTCGGCGTCCATCGTCGCCAGGTCGCCGGTGTGCATCCAGCGCCCTGCGTCGATGGCCTCTGCCGTCGCGGCCGGGTTGTCCCAGTAGCCGAGCATCACGATGTAGCCGCGCGACAGCAGCTCGCCGGTCTGCCCGCGCGGCACGACCGCGCCGGTCGCGGGGTCGACGATCTTGCACTCGACGTGCGGGTGGACGCGGCCGACCGTCGTCACGCGCTTCTCCAGCGGGTCGTCGGTGGCGCTCTGGAAGGAGACCGGCGAGGTCTCGGTCATACCGTAGGCGATCGTCACCTCGCCCAGGTGCATCTCGTCCACGGCGCGCTTCATCACCTCGATCGGGCAGGGCGAGCCGGCCATGATCCCGGTGCGCAGCGACGAGAGGTCGTAGCCGGCGAAGTCGGGGTGGTTGAGCTCGGCGATGAACATCGTCGGGACGCCGTGGAGGGCGGTGCAGCGCTCCTCGGCGACCGTCGCCAGCGTGGCGCCCGCGTCGAAGACCGGGGCGGGGATGACCATCGTCGCGCCGTGGGTGACGCAGGCGAGGTTCCCCAGGACCATGCCGAAGCAATGGTAGAAGGGGACCGGGATGCAGAGGCGGTCGTTCTCCGTGAAGCGCATCAGCTCGCCGATGAAGAAGGCATTGTTGAGGATCGAGTGGTGCGAGAGGGTGGCGCCCTTGGGGAAGCCGGTGGTGCCGGAGGTGTACTGGATGTTGATCGGCGCGTCGAACTGCTGCGCGGCCTGCCGCGCCGCCAGCGTCTCCGCCGAGACCTCCTCGGCCCGCGCCAGCACGTCGTCCCAGTGGTAGGCGCCCGGCACCCGCTGGTCGCCGAAGGCGATCACCGTGCGCAGGGCGGGCAGGCGCTCCGACCGGAGCTGGCCGGGGACGCAGTCGGGCAGCTCGGGGCAGACCTCGCGCAAGAGCCCCGCGTAGTCGGAGGTCTTGAACGGCGGCGCGATGATGAGGACGCTGCAGCCCGATTGCTGGAGGGCGTACTCCAATTCGCTGGTGCGATAGGCGGGGTTGACGTTGACCAGGATCGCGCCGATCTTGGGGGTGGCGAACTGCGCGACGACCCACTCGGCGTGGTTGGGCGCCCAGATCCCCACCCGGTCGCCCTGGCCGATGCCGAGCGCCAGCAGGCCGCGCGCGAAGCGGTCGCACTCCTCCCTGAGCTGGCGATACGTGTACCGCAGCCCCTGGTGGCGCGAGACCAGCGCCTCGTGGTCGGGCCGCTGCGCGGCCACGCGGTCGAAGCAGTCGCCGATGGTCGCGCCGATGAGCGGCACGGCGCTGGCGCCGTGGACGTAGGACAGGTTGGGGTCGGACAGGTCGAGCGCCATCACACCCTCCTCTCGACGCACTTGCCGTGAGCGGCATCGCTCGGGGTGCCGCTATCATGGCACCGGGCGGGGGGGCGGTCAAGCGGAAGTGAGAAGTGAGAAGTATGAAGTATGAATGGACGAACGGCGGGGGCTGAAGCCGTGCCCTGGGGCGCCTGGCGGCGCGCAGCCCGGTGGAGGCTGCACTGGGTCTGTGCGTTATCCCGGCCCGCGCAGGCGGGCTTCGTGGCGAACGCGAGCGAGCCGAGAGGCGCGACTTCAGTCGCCAGCGTACCCCCCGCATCCGCTCTCGGAAAAAACACCGCGGGCGACGGCCGTGAGAGCCGTCGCCCGCGGGTGGTTGCGCGCCGTGTGCGCCCGACCGCTTAGCTGAGGGAGTTGCCGACCTTGGAGAAGAGGGTGGTGATCTGGCCCTTGAGGAAGAGCATGGCCACGATGACCAGCACCGCGATCAGGGCGATGATCAGGGCGTACTCCACCAGGCCCTGCCCCTCCCGCTCCTC
>DASSSV010000307.1:0-3427 GCA_035708265.1 Thermomicrobiales bacterium
GGTGGAGATGGTCATGCCGGGGGACAACGTGCGCATGGACGTCAACCTCCTGGTGCCGGTGGCGCTGGAGCAGGGCCTGCGCTTCGCCATCCGCGAGGGCGGCCGCACCGTCGGCGCCGGCGTCGTCACCCAGATCAGCGAGTGACGCGAGGGGAGGCGGCCTGCGGCTCTCGGCGCGCGGCCGGCCGCCGGTGTCCGGGGAAGGACGACGACCGGCCGCCGGGCGGGCTGACCGCCGGGCGCTGATTGCTGAGGGGAGGAAGGGCCAGTCATGGCGACGACGAAGAAGGCGAGCCAGAAGATCCGCATCCGCCTCAAGGCGTACGACCACAAGATCCTGGACCAGGCGGCGGTGAAGATCGTGGAGACGGCCGAGAGCACGGGCGCGAAGGTCGCCGGCCCGGTGCCCCTGCCGACCCGCATCGAGCGCTACACGGTGATGCGCTCGCCGTTCGTGGACAAGGACTCGCAGGAACACTTCGAGATGCGCACGCATAAGCGCCTGATCGACGTGCTGGAGCCGAGTCAGAAAACGATCTCGGCGCTGATGCGCCTGAACCTGCCGGCCGGCGTCGACATCGAGGTGAAGCTGTAGATGAGCCGTCAGCCGTCAGCCATCAGCCGTCAGCGGGCGGAACGAGAGCCGATGGCGACGGTTGACGGGTTCCGGCGTCTCGCCGGGACGCTTATGCTCGCGCGAGTTGGCTGACGGCTGATGGCTGACGGCTGACCGCTCGCGGCGAGCCAATGAGGAGGGGACGGGCGGATGATCGAGGGGTTGCTCGGCCGGAAGCTGGGGATGACCCAGATCTTCGACGAGGCGGGCGAGGTCGTGCCGGTCACGGTGCTCGAGGTCGGGCCCTGCGTGGTCACGCAGATCCTGACGCCCGAGCGCAACGGCTACAACGCGGTGCAGCTCGGCTTCGGGCACAAGAAGCGGCTCAAGGAGCCGGAGCGCGGGCACCTCAAGGCCAGCGGCGCGCAGTCCCGCTACCTGCGCGAGATGAAGACCGACGGCTCGGAGGGCTACACCGTCGGGCAGACGCTCGACGCGAGCGTCTTCGAGGTCGGCGAGGCGATCGACGTCACCGGCACCTCCAAGGGCAAGGGCTTCGCCGGCGTCATCAAGCGGCACCACTTTCGCGGTGGCCCCAAGACGCACGGCCAGTCGGACCGCTGGCGGGCCCCCGGCTCGATCGGCGCGACGACGACGCCGGGCCGCGTCTTCAAGGGCCAGCGGATGGCGGGGCACATGGGCCACGAGCGGGTCACCGTGCAGAACCTGCGGGTGGTCCGGGTCGACCCCGAGCGCAACCTGGTCCTGGTCCGCGGCTCGGTGCCCGGGCCCACCGAGGGGCTGCTGCTGGTGCGCAAGGCGATCAAGGCCCGCCAGCGGGCGGCCGCGAGGGCCAGGAAGTGATGGCGGCGCGGCCGGCTCGTCGCTCGTCGTTTGCTCCGGGGGGTGTGGGGTGCAAGTAGAGGTCCGCAATCTGGCCGGCGAGGTCGTCGACCAGCTCGAACTGAGCGACTTCGTCTTCGGGATCGAGCCGAACGTCGCGGTGATGCACCAGGCGCTGGTGCGGCAGCACGCCAACGCGCGCCAGGGCACGCACAGCACCAAGACGCGCGGCGAGGTCCGCGGTGGTGGCCGCAAGCCGTGGCGGCAGAAGGGTACCGGCCGCGCGCGGCAGGGCTCGACCCGCGCGCCGCACTGGAAGGGCGGCGGCGTGGCCTTCGGCCCAAAGCCGCGCGATTACACTCAGGCGATGCCGAAGCGGATGCGCCGGCTGGCGCTGCGCTCGGCGCTCTCGGCCAAGGCGCGCGACGGCCAGCTCGTGGTCGTCGACAGCCTTGACGGCCTGGAGGGGCGCACCAAGGCGATGGTCGGCTTCCTCGCCGGGCTCGGCGAGGTGCGCGGCACGGTCATCGCGACGGGCGCGACGCAGGAGAACGTGGCGCGCGCCGGCGCGAACCTGCAGGACGTGCGAGTGTTGCTGGCCGGCAACCTGAACCTGCACGACCTGTTGAAGCACCACCGGCTGATCCTCGACCGCGCCGCCATCGGGTACATCGAGGCGACCTGGGGCGAGACGAGCGAGGAGCGGCTGCGCGCGGTGAGGAGGGCGGCGTAATGGCGACGATCGAGAGCATCCACGACGTCCTGATCAAGCCGCTGATCACCGAGAAGAACACCCTCTTGATGGAGCGGGGCCAGTACGCCTTCCGCGTCCACCGGGAGGCGACCAAGATCCAGATCCGCGAAGCCGTCGAGAAGACCTTCAACGTGCGGGTCAAGGCGGTCAACACGATGAACATGCCGCGCAAGGAGCGGCGCCGCGGGCGCACCTGGGGCCAGGTGCCCGGCTGGAAGAAGGCGATCGTCACCCTCCAGCCCGGCGACACGATCGACATCTTCGAGACATAGGGCGGAGGGCGCAGTTGATAGTTGAGAGTTGATAGTAGATAGAGGAGGGCTTCGCGCCACTATCAACTATCAACTTCCAACTCTCAACTACCGACGAGGGGGACGCGATGCCGATCAAGAAATACAAGCCGACGACGCCGGGGCGACGCGGGATGTCGGTCTCCACCTTCGAGGAGATCACGCGCACCAAGCCGGAGAAGAGCCTGACCGAGCCGCTGAAGAAGCACGCCGGCCGCAACAACCAGGGGCGTATCACCGTACGCCACCGCGGGGGCGGCAGCAAGCGCAAGTACCGGATCATCGACTTCAAGCGCAACAAGCACGGCGTCGCGGCCAAGGTCTTCTCGGTCGAGTACGACCCCAACCGCTCGGCGCGGATCGCGCTGCTGCACTACGCCGACGGCGAGAAGCGCTACATCCTCGCGCCGCTCGGTGTCAAGGTCGGCGATACGCTGATGTCGGGGCCGGAGGCCGAGCTGCGCGCGGGGAACGCGCTGCCGCTGCGCAACATCCCGCTCGGCATGCAGGTCCACAATATCGAGCTGAACCCCGGCCAGGGCGGCAAGCTCGTCCGCAGCGCCGGCGCCTCGGCGCAGGTGCTCGCCAAGGTCGGCGACGACGTGCAACTGCGCATGCCGTCGGGTGAAGTGCGGATCGTGCGGATCGACTGCATGGCGACGCTCGGCCAGGTCGGCAATGTCGATCACCAGAATATTAAGCTCGGCAAGGCGGGGCGCAGCCGCTATCTGGGCCGGCGCCCGACGGTGCGCGGCTCGGTGATGAACCCGCGCGACCACCCGCACGGCGGCGGCGAGGGCAAGGCGCCGATCGGCGGGCAGCCGAAGACGCCGTGGGGTAAGCCCGCGATGGGCTACCGCACGCGACGCAACAAGGCGACGGACAAGTACATCGTGCGCCGCCGCGGCGTCGGGCGCGGGCGGTGACGAGTCGGGAGTCGGCAGTCGGGAGTCGGGAGTGACGGCTCCCGTAGGGCAACCGGTC
>DASSSV010000308.1:0-2369 GCA_035708265.1 Thermomicrobiales bacterium
CGGTTGAGATCGAGCTCGGCGCGCGAGCCGCTGACGAAGATCGTGGTGAGGCCGCCGATGACGACGCCGAGGATCACCATCACGACGAGCATCTCGACGAGCGTGTAGCCCCGCTCGTCGCTCACTGCGACCTCGCTTCGACCTCCGCGAGCGCCTGCTGGGCGAGTGCGCGGCTCTTCCCGCCGATCCCCCACACCGCTTCGGTGCGGGCGTCGACGGTGACGAGCGCCCGGAGCGCTTCGGCCCCGTGCCACCAGCCCATGCGTGCACCGGCGACGATCCAGGAGTTCTGGAACAGCCAGTGCGCGACGTTCGCGTTCGTCTTCTTCGGGTGGGCGGCGAGCCACGTGCCGAGCGCGGCGGCACGGGCGGGGAGCGAGATCTCGTCGAGCGGCTCCCGGCGGGCGCCGGGAACGACGAAGTCGGGCGGGCGCCCGGCCGGCGCGGCCTTCGGCTTCGCCTGCGTGACGGCAGGCTTGGCGGCGGGCCGGGCCGCGCGCGTCGCCTTGGGCAGCGGCGGCGCGGCGGCCACGGCGGCGTCGGCGAGGCGCAGCGGCGTCCCGGTGTAGGTGGAGGCGTCCTGCGGCGACCCGGTCTGCGGATAGCCGGCGTTCCGGGCGAGGGTCACCGTGACGAGGGGCGCCCCGGTGTCCACGAGCTTGGTCCCGGCCGCGGGCGACTGGGCAACGACCGTATTGGCGGCGAAGCCGCGCACGGAGCCGGCGACGCGCCACGCGAAGCCGCCGTCCTGCAGCTGGCCCTTCGCGAAGACGAACGCCTGGTTGCGGAGGTCGGGAACGGTCAGGGTGAGCGGCTTCTGGGCCGCCGTGGTCGTCGCGGCGGGCGGCGTCGCCGCGATCTGCCGGCCCGCCGCGTAGGTCAGGCCGGCGCCCGCGCCGAGCGCGAGCACGACCACGACCGCAACCCGTGGCAGGAAGGAGGGAAGACGGACGCCCATCTCTCCTCTCCTTGTCGGCAGAAACGGGGCGACGGTTTAGCGCGAAAAGAGGACGACGTCCGCGGGCGCCGCCGGGACGACCCGGAAGACCGGCCCCTGGTGGACGGAGGCGAGGCCCCGCAGCGGCTGCGGGGCGGCCGGCGCCTCCCCGTCCTGCCAGGAGAAGGCGGTGCCGGCGAAGCCCTGGAACCACGCCTCCTCCTGCGGATACGAGGTCGCCGGCTGCAGCTGGAGGTGGAGGTGCGGCCCGGTGGCGTCGCCGGTCGCCCCGACGAGGCCGACCTGCTCGCCCGCCGAGAGGATCGCGCCCGGGGTGACGGCCGGGTCGAGCACGGCGAGGTGGCAGTACGTCCAGATCTGGCCGTCATAGGCCTGGAGGGTGAGGCCGATGCCGCACCGCGGGTCGGGCGTGCTCCACGAGCGCTGGACGACGCTGTTCGCGAGGGCGTAGACGGGCTCGCCGAGCGGGGCCGCGATGTCCGCCGCGGGGTAGTCGTGGTGGGTGTGCGCGACCGAGACGAGGCCTGGGCCGCCGCCCACCGGGAAGACGTAGCCGGAGGAGGCGTCGGGCGCGCCGAGCAGGCTGCCGACCGTCCGGTTGAACGAGGCGGCCTTCGCGGCCCGCTGCGCTTTGGCGAGCGCCCGGCGCGCGTGCGCGAGGGTGCGGGCGGCGGCGTCGCGGCCGAACTCGGCGATCGTCTGGCGCTTCTGGATCTCGAGGCGGGTGGAGAGGAGCGGCGCGCGGTCGGCCTCTCGCTTCAGCTCGGCGACGTGCGACCGGGCGGCGAGCAGCCGGTCGCCGGCGCGGGCGACCGTGGTCCTCGCCGTCTCCAGCTCCTGCTGGAGCCTGTCCAGCGTGAAGGCGACGCTCGTGTCCCCGCCGTAGAGCCGGGCGAGGTCGAGCACCTCCTGCACGTACCAGTCCGCGTGGTTGTACGCGAAGACGGCGCCGTACAGGTCGGTCGCGGCTCCCGAGGCGGCGAGGTAGCGCGCGGCGGAGTAGATCGCGTCGGCCGCGTTCCACGGGTCGGCGACGCCGTCGCCGCTGGCATCGATGCCGTACTCGAGCCAGGTGGCCGGCATGAACTGCATCCAGCCGACGGCGCCGGCCGTGCTCGGGCCCATGTTGCGGCCGAAGTCTGACTCGACCTTGTTGATCGCCGCGAGCACCTGCCACGGCACGCCGTACTGCGCGCCGGCGCCCTGCCAGAGGCCGAGCAGCTGCGTGTAGTCGAGCTGCTCCGGCTGCGCCGGCGGCGGCGGGACGAAGGCGGCGCTGCGCGTCGGGACGACCTGGAAGACGTCGGCCCGCGCCGTGCCGGCGAGCGCGGCGAGAGTCAGGACGGCGAGGAGGAGCGCGGCCCGGCGCACGGGCTCACCCGGCCGGGGCGATCCGGAGGCCGCCCAGCGG
>DASSSV010000309.1:0-5778 GCA_035708265.1 Thermomicrobiales bacterium
GCTCTGCGGGCAGGTCTGGCAGTCGAGCGTCGTCGTCATGGCCGACACGGCCGGGCTCGCCGCGGCGACCGGCGGCGCCTGGGCGCTGGCGCGCTACGGGCGGCGCGGCGACTCCGGCGGGCCCGGCTGGCTCGTCCTCGCCGCCGCGGGCCTCTCCTGGGCCGTCCTGACCCGCTGGGCCTACGCGCTCGTCGCCATCCCCTGCACGGCCTACGCGCTCGTCGTCATGCGGCGGCGGGGGTGGCGCGTCGCGCTGGCGCACGGCGCGGCGGCGGCCGCGGTCGTCGCGCTGGTGCTCGGGCCGCTGGCCGTGCCGGTCGCGGTCGGGATGCTGGAACCGGGGCGCACGGCCCCTTTCGCCGCCGACCTCGACGTCTACCGCTGGGACCCGCTCAACGCGGCGCGGCGTGCCTTCCACACCGCCGACGGCCTACTGGCCTATCGTTGGCCCAACGGCCTCTACTACGCGCTGGCCCCCGCGCTGCCCTTCTTCTTCACGCCGCTGCTGGCCTGGGCGATCGCGCCAGGCCTCTGGGCGGCGCTGCGGCGGCGCGCGGCGGCCGGGCTGGTGCTGGTCGCCGGCTGGGCGGGCGTGACCTACGCCTTCCACGCCGGCGCGCCCTGGCAGAACATCCGCTTCGTCCTGGCCTACCTGCCGCCGCTCGCCGTGCTCCTCGCGCTCGGCATCGTGACGATTTGCCGCGTGGGGGGGCGATACGGCGCAGCAATCGTCGGCGTCGCCCTCGCCGCGGGGCTGGCCTGGATGGTGGCGGGCGGGGTCGGGCTGACGCGCGGCTTCATCGCGCGCAAGGACGCCGACCTGGCGGTCGCGCGCGCGGTGCGCCTGCCCGCGGATGCGCGCCTGCTGACCTTCGGCCCGACGCTCACCTTCCAGCACTACACGACGATCGAGACCGACGACCTCTCCGGGCTGACCACGGCGGACCTCGCGCGGCTCGCGGCCGGCGACCGCCCGGTGTACCTCCTGCTCGACACGGCGAACGTCGAGCAACAGTGGCGCGGCCTGCCGCCCGACGAAGACTATCGCTGGCTGCGCGACGGCCCCCGCCTCGCGCCCCTCGGCCGATACGGGGAGTACACCCTCTTCCGGGTCGGCCGGGCGGCGGGAGGGCGCGCGCCGTGAGCCGCGCGCGGCGCCTCGCCCCGGCCTGGCTCCTCGCGGCGGCGCTGGTCGCCTGGCTGCTGGCGCGGGTCGCGCTGCCCGCCGCGACGCACCTCACCTACGGCTTCAGCGCCTACTACACCGCCGCGCGGCTCGTCCGCGAGGGCCAGCCCGCCGCGCGCCTCTACGACGACGCCTGGTTCCGCACGCAGACCGTGCGCCTGGGGCTGGCCGGCGCCGAGGACATCTTCTACGTCAACCCGCCCCCGGCCGCGCTCCTCTTCTGGCCCCTGGCCGGCCTGACGCCGCGCCAGGCCCGCGCGCTCTGGACGGCGCTCAATCTGACCTGCCTGGCGCTGGCCTGGTGGGGGCTGCTGCGGCTGACGCGCGGCGGGCCGCTGGCGGGCGCGCTCGGCCTGGCGCTCCTCGCCGTCTACGAGCCGGTGCGCGCCGAGTTGCAGCTGGGGCAGGCGTACGCGCTGTTACTGCTGGCCGCCGTCGCCCTCCTCTGGGCCTACCTCGCCGGGCGCGACGACGTGGCCGGCGTGCTGCTCGGCCTGATGCTGGCCGTCAAGACGGCCGGGATCTTGCTGCCGGTGCTCTTCGTGGCGCAACGCCGCTGGCGCGCGCTCGCCTGGACGGCGGCGACCGGCGCGGGCGTGGCCGCGCTCTCGCTGCCGGTCCTCGGCCTCGCGGCGTGGCGGACCTACGCCGGCCTGCTGCTCCGCTTCGGCGCGCGGCCGGAGCTCGCCGTGACCGCCTACCAGGACCTCCCCGGCCTCGTGGCCCACCTCTTCCGTCCCGACGCCGCCTGGAACCCCGCGCCGCTCCTGGCCGCGCCGCTCGTCGCGGCGGCGCTCGCGCCGCTCGCCGCCCTGGCCCTGGTCGCGCTCACCTTCGCGGCGACCGCGCGGCCGGACCCGCGCGACCGCCACGCGCAGATGCTCGGCTTCGCCGCCTGGCTAACGCTCACGCTCGTCCTCAGCCCGGTCTCGGAGGAGTACCACTACACTGTCCTGCTCGCCCCGCTCGCCGTCGCGCTGGCTGGCTGGCGCGACCTGCGTCCCGGCTGGCCCGCGCTCGCCCTCATCGTCGTCGGCGTCGCGCTCGTCGCCGCGCCGCTGCCCTACAAGTCGCCGGTGCTGGCGGCGGGCGCCCGCGCGCTGCTGGCCTATCCGAAACTCTACGGCGCGCTGGCGCTCTGGGCCGGCACGCTCATCACGCTGCGGCGCGTCGCGCCCGCCCCGGAGCGGCCGGCCGTCGCGACCCTGCCGGCGGCCGGCGCGCCCGCGAAGGCCGCGCGATGAGGGTCGGCCTCGTCGTCCCCGGCTTCAGCGCCGACGAGCGCGACTGGTGCATCCCCGCGCTGCGCGACCTCGCCGCGCGCCTGGCGACGACGGACGACGTGCGCGTCCTGGCGCTGCGCTATCCCCACCGGATCGGGCGCTACGCCGTCTTCGGCGCGCGGGTCATGGCGCTCGGCGGCGGCGAGCGGCCGACGTGGCGGAGCGCCGGCCTCTGGCGGTGGGCGCTGGCCTGGCTGGCGGTCGAGCACCGGCGCGAGCCCTTCGACGCCTTGCACGCCTTCTGGGCGACCGAGAGCGGCGCGCTCGCCGCCGTCGCCGGCCGCCGCCTCGGCGTCCCGACGGTCGTCAGCCTGGCCGGCGGCGAACTGGTCGCGCTCGGCGACATCGGCTACGGAGGGCAACTCGTCGCGGCGGAGCGGCTGAAAGTGCGCATCGCGCTCCGCCTCGCCGCCGCCGTCACCGCCGGCTCCCGCGCGCTGCTCGACCGCGCCGCGCCCTGGCTGCGCGGCCGCCCGCCCGACCTCGTCCGCCGCATCCCGCTCGGCGTCGACACCGCCCTCTTCCGTCCCGGCCAGACGCCGCCCGCCGAGCCGCCCGCGCTCGTCCACGCCGCCTCGCTCGTCCCGGTCAAGGACCAGGTCACGCTCCTGCGCGCGGCGGCGCTCCTCCGCCGGCGCGGCCTGGACTTCACCCTCGACCTCGCCGGCGACGGCCCGCTGCACGCGCCACTCCGTACCCTGGCCGGCGACCTCGGGCTCGCGCCGGTCGTCCGCTTCCACGGCGCGGTCCCCCACCACGACCTGCCGGCGCTCTACCACCGCGCCGCCACCTTCGCCCTCAGTTCCCGCCACGAGGCCCAGTGCCTCGCCGCGCTCGAAGCCGCCGCCTGCGGCCTGCCCGTCGCCGGCACGGCAGTCGGCGTCATCCCCGAACTCGCGCCCGACGTCGCCCTCGCCGTCCCGACGCGCGACCCCGCCGCCCTCGCCGATGCCCTGGAAACCCTCCTGCGCGACCCCGCCCGCCGCGCGCGCCTCGGCGAGGCCGCACGCGCCCGCGTCGCGGCCGAGTACGACCTGGACCGCTGCGCCGCCCGCTTCCGCGCCCTGTACGCCGACCTCGCCCGCGACGGCCGGCGTGGCTGACTTGTCGGACATACGCCCGATTCTCCCGCTTTCGCCGTCCCTTCGACCACCTTCGTCCCCGCTCATTCCCCCTACCCGAGATACCCTGCCACTCTTCCAGTCCACCGGCCAGGAGGACGACCACGCCGTCTCGGTGGGACTCCCCCTCTCCCAACATTGGGAGAGGGGACCGGGGGGTGAGGGCCGCCGGCCGCCTTGCACACCCGGCGCGATGCTGCGATGCTGACGCCCTGCAATGCGACGGCACTCGGCGCCACCAGCATCGAGGAGGGGCGGTCATGGAACTGACGCGCGTCGTCTGGGAGGAAGCGGACGGGGTCGGGATCGCGACGCTGAACCGACCGGAGCGGCTCAACGCGCTGGACCTGCGGACGATCGTCGAGTTGGATCACCTCGTCGAGCGCGCGGCGAATCGCCCGGCGATCCGCTGCCTGCTCGTCACCGGCAACGGTCGCGGCTTCTCGGCCGGGGCCGACGTCAAGGAGTGGGGCGCGGGCGGGGCCGAGTCCGAGGAGGACGGCTGGGTGCCGCGGATGCACCGCCTGATGACCCGGCTCTACCACCTGCCCAAGCCGGTCATCGCCGCGGTCAACGGCGTCGCCGTCGGCGCCGGCTGCGACCTCGCGCTCGTCGCCGACCTGCGCATCGCCTCCACCGCCGCGCGCTTCGGCGAGGTCTACGTCCGCGTCGGCTTCTGCCCCGACGCCGGCGGCTCCTTCCTGCTGCCGCGCCTGATCGGCCCGACGAAGGCGGCGGAACTGATCTTCACCGGCCGGATCATCGACGCGGCGGAGGCCGACCGCCTCGGGCTCCTCAACGCGCTGGTCGAGCCGGATGAACTGCTGCCGACCGCGCGCGACTGGGCGGCGCGGCTGGCGGCGGGGCCGACGGTGGCGATCGGGCTGGCGAAAGAGAACATCCGCCGCAACGCCGGCTTGAGTTTCGAGGACGCCCTGCTCACCGAGCGGCGCGCCGGCGCGCTCTGCGGGCAGACCGAGGACCACCGCGAGGGGCTGCGGGCGACGGTGGAGAAGCGCGCACCGGCCTTCCAGGGGCGGTGAGCGGCAGTCCCGGCGCGGCGACGCCGCGCCGGGCTGGGAGGAGCGCGCGATGGTCGCGCCGGGCGAGATCGCGGCCCGCCTGCTCGCCGCGCTGCTCTTCTGCGGCACGATCGGCCTGCAGCGCCAGTGGCGCGGCAAGGCCGCCGGGATCCGCACGCACATCCTGGTCGGGGTGGGCGCCGCGCTCTTCACGCTGATCTCCGCCGCGACCGAGGCGAATAATGCCCGGATCACGGCGCAGGTCGTGACCGGGATCGGCTTCATCGGCGGCGGGGCGATCCTCAAGGAGCACGGGTCGATCAAGGGGCTGACGACGGCGGCCGGCCTCTGGGCCACCGCCGCCCTCGGCATGGCCGCCGGCACCGGCTACTACGCGATGGGCGCGATCGCGACGGCGCTCGTCCTGGCGACGCTGGCGGTCATCGGCTGGCTGGAGCGCCGCCTCCCGCGCGGGGTGCTGACGCCCTGGTCGCTGCGCGTCGCGCTCGCCCCCGGCGCCCAGCCCGATGCGCTCCGCGCGGTACTCGCGCGGCACTGTCAGAGCGTGGCGCTCGACGCGCTGACCTGGGACGCCGAACTCGGGCTCACCTTCGTGGTCGAACTCCGCCCGCGAGCCGACCTCCCGGCGCTGACCGCGCAGCTCCAGGCCGCGGGCGCGCGCTCGGTGAGCTGGCAGGCGGCCATCGGCGCCGAGGAATGGCACTGAGCGGCGGCCCCCGCGCCGGTGGCCCCGAGGTTGCGTGACCGACCGGGTAGACGCAGCGACGCGCCCCGCGGCGGGGCGGCACCGGGAGGTCGGAGCGATGCGCATAGCCAGGGAGGCCGCGGTCGGCGCCGGCGCCGGCCTCGTCGGCGGGGTGGTGATGGGCGCGGGGATGGTCGCCGCGATGGCGGTCGGCCGGCGGGCCGGCAAGCCGGTCGAGCCGCCCCCGCTGGAGATGGAGCGCAGCCTGGAGCGCGACGCGGGGGTCGCGGACGAGACGGGCCTCGCGGCGGAGCGGGGGCTGGCCCTGGGCGAGCACCTGGCGATCGCGGCCGGCTTCGGCGCGGCCTATGGGCTGCTCCGCACGGCGCTGGCGGCGCGGCCGCTGCCGGCCGGCCCGCTCTACGGACTGGGCGTCTACGCGATCTCGCTGATCGGCGTC
>DASSSV010000310.1:0-29616 GCA_035708265.1 Thermomicrobiales bacterium
CATATCCCCTGAGGCTCGACTAACATGAGGCGGCGCAACGCAGGGCGGCGGGGCATCTGCCCCGCCGCCTCGCTCTGCTATTCGGTTGTGGTTGGGATCGGGTCGAGAGGCGGGGCTGACGCCCCGGCGACGCTCAAGGCCAGCGCCAGACCCGTGCGCGAGGCTACCAGTATGGCACGTCCGGGCGGAGCTGTCCACCCGGCCGTGCCCCGCGGTGAGGCGGCCAGCCCCGCGCGGCGCCACGATAATCGGTCGCCTCTCCGCGAGCCATCGCCGTGGGGGCGGTCAGAGGCGGTAGCTCATGCGCGACTCGACCAGCGCGTCGGCCAGCTTCTGGTAGAGGCGGGCGTTGTCGATCGCCACGGCGGCCTGGGCGGCCAGCGCGGTCGCGATGTCCTGGTCCCGCGCGTCGAACTGCTCGCTGCCCTGCTTGTTGATGACCTCGACCACGCCGATCGTCCGGTCGCGGATGCTCAGCGGGACGGCCAGCATCGAGCGGGTCTGGAAGCCGCTCGACTGGTCGATCTGGCCGTAGAAGCGGGGGTCGCTCGCCACGTCGCCCACCACGGCCGGCTCCCGGTGCTGGAGCACCCAGCCGGCGATGCCCTGGTCGGCCGGCACGCGCAGTTGCTTGACCTCCTGGCCGGCCTCGCCGGTCGCGACCTCGAAGGTCAATTCGTTGGTCTCCTCATCGAGGAGCATCAGCGAGCTCGTCTCGGCGCCGAGGAGGTCGGCCGCCGACGCCATGATCGTCTGGAGGAGTTCGGGCAGGTTGAGGAGCGAGTTGAGGCGCACGCTCGTCTCGACCAGCGCCTGCCGCGCCCGCCGCTCCTCGGCCAGTTCCCGTTCGAGATCCTCCACGCGGTTCCCGGTCATCGCTCACTCCGTTCGCGTAGGACTCAGGACTCAGGACTCAGGACTGAGTGATCTCGTGCTGTCGTCAACCGGGCAGGTTACCCTCTAACCCCAAGCCCACTGAGTCCTGAGTCCTGAGTCCTTCTAATCGGCTGCCGCGGCCTCGGGCACGGCGAGCGTGCCGTCGGCGTTCATGTACTTCTCGAGGAAGTCGAGGTGGTACTCGCCGCTGCGGAAGATCGGGTGGGCCAGGAGTTGCTGGTGGAAGGGGATCGTCGTCTTGATCCCCTCGACCGTGAACTCGCGCAGCGCGCGCAGCATGATGTCCATCGCGTCCCGGCGGTCCTTGCCGTGGACGATCACCTTGGCGAGCAGCGAGTCGTAGTACGGCGGCACGGTGTAGCCGGAGTAGCCGTGGGTGTCGACGCGCACGCGCGGGCCGCCGGGCGGGATGAAGGTCGTGACGGTGCCGCTGGCGCCGGCCCAGTTGTTGGCCGGGTCCTCGGCGTTGATGCGGCACTCGATCGCGTGCCCTTGCGGCCTCACGTCCGCCTGGGTGATCGGCAGCGGCTCGCCCGACGCCACGCGGATCATCAACTCGATCAGGTCGAGCCCCGTGACCGTCTCGGTGACCGGGTGCTCGACCTGGATGCGCGTGTTCATCTCCATGAAGTAGAAGTTCTTGTCGGGGTCGACCAGGAACTCCATCGTCCCGGCGCTCTCGTAGCCGATCGCCTTGGCGCCCGCGACCGCCGCCTCGCCCATGCGGCGGCGCAGGACGTCGTCGATGTAGACCGACGGAGACTCCTCGATCAGTTTCTGCTGCCGGCGCTGGATCGAGCAGTCGCGCTCGCCGAGGTAGACGGCGTTGCCGTGGCGGTCGCCCATCACCTGGATCTCGACGTGGCGCGCGCTGCGGATGAACTTCTCCAGGTAGACGCGGTTGTCCTTGAAGACGGCCTGCGCGGTGTTGCGGACGTCTTCGAGCGCCTGCGCCAGCTCCTCGCGCCGCCAGACGACCTGCATGCCGCGCCCGCCGCCGCCGGCCGACGCCTTGAGGATGACGGGGTAGCCGACCTGCTCGGCCCGCTCGCGCGCCTCGTCGTAGTTGACCAGCGGCTGCTCGGTGCCGCCCGGCACCGGCAGGCCGGCGTCGGCCATCAGTTTGCGCGCCGACGACTTGTCGCCCATCATCTCCATCACCTCGGGCGAGGGGCCGATGAAGGTGATGCCGGAGTCGCGGCAGATCTCGGCGAAGTAGGTGTCCTGCGAGAGGAAGCCGTAGCCGGGGTGGACCGCCTCGGCGCCGGTCATCAGGCAGGCGTGGATGATCGACGGGATGTGCAGGTAGCTCCGCGCGGAGGCCGGCGGGCCGATTAGCACCGCCTCGTCGGCGAGCTGCACCGGGCGCGAGTCGGCGTCGGCCTTGGAGTAGATCTGCACCGTCTTGATGCCCAGGTCGCGACAGGTGCGGATGATCCTGAGCGCGATCTCCCCGCGGTTGCAGACCAGGATCTTCTTGAACATTGCCTCTCCCCCGGCGAGTGATGAAAGATGAGCGATGAGCGATGAAGAAGACGAGCCGCGAACCTCTCGTCACTCATCGCTCGTTACTCATTACTCGTCACTTCGCGCCGCCCGTGTCGATCAGCATCAGGCGCTGCTCGTACTGGACCGCGTCGCCGTTCTCTACCAGGATCTCCGCGACGGTGCCGCGGTAGTCGCTGGTGACCTCGTTCATCACCTTCATCGCCTCGACGATGCCGACGACCTGGCCGCGCTCGACCGTGTCGCCGACCTCGACGAACGGCTTGGCGCCCGGCGACCCCGAGCGGTAGAAGACGCCGACCAGCGGGGCGACGACGGGCAGCATGCCGGGCGCGGCGGCCGGCGCGCCCGCGCCGCCGTCGGTGGCGGGCGCCGCCGCGGCGCTGACGGTCAGGGGGGCGATGGCGCCGCCGGCCGCCGCCCCGCCGCCGCGCTCGATCTCGATCTTCATGCCGCCGAGCGCCACGCGCAGGCGGCTCGTCGCGGTCCCCTCCAGGGCTTTCGCCAGGTCGCGGGCTTCCTTGAAGATGAGTTGCACGCTCTCGGCATTCGGGGTCGCCTGGCCGTCGCTCTTGCCCATCCGTCCGTCTCCCTCTAACTGCCGCTCCACCACACACTCCTCAGGACTAAGGACTAAGGACTAAGGACTAAGGACTAAGTCTCCGCTGATGTACCGACTTTCCCAACCAGTTGGCACAAGTGCTGGGCCAAGGCCACTTAGTCCTTAGTCCTTAGTCCTTAGTCCTCCCGCTACGCCGCGGTGCCGGCGCGCTCGGTCGTCGACTGCACGCCCTCGGTGTACTCGCCGAAGGCCCGGAAGCGCGCGTAGCGCGCGTCGACTAGTTCTCGCGGGCTCTGCGCCGACAGCTCGGCGAGGTTGCGGACGAGCGCCTCCTTCAGCGCCGCCGCGGTCGCCGCGCGGTCGGTGTGCGCGCCGCCGGGCGGCTCGGGCACGACCTCGTCGGCCACGCCGAGTTTGTGCAACTCGCGCGCGGTCAGGCGCGACACCTCGGCGGCGCGCGGGGCGGCGGCGGCATCCTTGAAGAGGATCGTCGCGCAGCCCTCGGGGCTGATCACCGGGTAGATCGTGTTCTCCAGCATCAGCACGCGGTCGCCCACGCCGATCGCCAGCGCGCCGCCGCTGCTGCCCTCGCCGATGACCGTGCAGACGATCGGCACCGGCAGGCGCGACATCACCAGCAGGTTGCGCGCGATCGCCTCGCTCTGGTTGCGCTCCTCGGCCTGGATGCCGGGGTAGGCGCCCGGCGTGTCGATGAAAGTGAGGAGCGGCAGGCCGAAGCGCCCGGCGTACTGCATCAGCCGGAGCGCCTTGCGGAAGCCCTCGGGGTGAGGCATCCCGAAGTTGCGCTGGATGCTCTCGCGCGTGCCGCGCCCCTTCTGGTGCCCGACAATCATCACCGGGCGGCCGGCGATCGAGGCGAGCCCGCCGACGATCGAGGGGTCGTCGCCGAAGGTGCGGTCGCCGTGCAACTCGGTGAAGTCGTCGCAGATCAGCTCGATGTACTCGGCCAGGTTCGGGCGCTCCTGGTGACGGGCGAGCTGCACCGACTCCCAGGCCGTGCGGCCGTCCGCGGCCGGGCCGTCGAGCGATCGCGGGCCGGCGCCGGCGGCGCTCGCCGCTGCCTGGGGCTCCTCCGCCGCGTGGTATGCCAGGATCTTGCGGAAGGTGCTCGGCAGCTCGGCGCGCGGGACGATCAGGTCGATCTGCCCCTTCTCCATCAGGAAGTCCGCAGTCTGGAAGCCGTCGGGCAACTTCTGGCGGATCGTCTGCTCGATCACCTGCGGGCCGGCGAAGCCGACGCGCACCTTCGGCTCGGCGATGATGAGGTCGCCGAGCGTGGCGAACGACGCGCTGACGCCGCCGTAGGTGGGGTCGCCGAGGAGCGAGAAGTAGGGCACGCCGGCCTCGGCCAGCCGCGCCAGCGCGGCGGAGGTCTTGGCCATCTGCATCAGCGAGATCGTGCCCTCCTGCATCCGCGCCCCGCCGGTCGCGGAGGCGACCAGGACGGGGGTGCGCGTCTCCAGGCCCAACTCGACCGCCCGCGTCACCTTCTCGCCGACGACTGAGCCCATGCTGCCGCCCATGAAGGTGAAATCGAGCGCGCAGATCACGATCGGGTAGCCGCCGATCGTGCCGGCGCCGTAGATCGCGGCCTCGCGCGCACCGCTCTTGCGCCGGTACTCGGCGACGCGGGCCGGGTAGGGCTTCGTGTCGACGAAGCCGAGGGGGTCGCCGGGCGACATGTCGGCGTCGTGCTCGTGGAAGGAGCCGGGATCGACCAGGAAGTTCACCCGCTCGCGCGCCGACAGGCGGAAATGATAGGTGCATTCGGGACAGACTTTGAGGTTCTTCTCCAGGCGCTTGTAGTAGATGAAGGCGCCGCACTGGAGACACTTGGTCCAGCGATCGGCCGGCATCGCCGCGAGGCGCGCCGCCATGTTCGCGCCCTCCGTCGGCGCCGCCGCGTGCTGCTCAGCCACGCTCTCCTCCCTCCCCTGCGCTCACGGCCGCGACGTCCTCGCCGGCCTGACCCTCGTCGCCCTGCAACTCGTAGTGCTCGCGCAACTCCGCCGCGAATCGCTCCGCCAGGTCCGCCTCGCGCGCCGTGGCGTCGGGCACGCGGCCGAAGAGCTGGTCGCGCGCGTAGGCCAGGAACGCGGTGGTCAGGCCGTAGCGGTCGAGCCGGGTCGCGCCGAGCGCGGTGTCGAACGCGCCGCGCCAATCGCGCTGCTTGATCCGGCACCAGGTCAGCCCGTGCTGCGCGACGAGCTGGCCGTCGGGGTCGGTCGCGCGCAGGCGGCGGAAGACCGCCTCGGCGTCGGCGTAGCGCTCGAGCTGGAGATAGAGCCGCGCCAGGTCGTTGGCGGCGCGTGGCGAGAGGGCCGCGCCGGCGGCCGCGTAGGCGTCGGCAGCGCGGCCGGGGTCGCCGGCGGCCTCGTAGACCTCGCCGAGGGCGCGCTGGATCGCGGGGTCGCCGGGGCGGGCCCGCGCCGCCCGTTCGAGCGCCGTGCGCGCGCCGGCGGGGTCGGCGCCGGCGAGGTAGACGTAGCCGAGATCGACCAGCGTGTCGGCGTCCTCGGGGTGGCGCCGCGACGCCTCTTCGAGTACCCGAATCGCCTCGTCGAACGCGCCGTCGGCCGACAGGGCCTCGCCGAGTTGCCGGACGATCGCCATGTCGTCGGGCGCGAGGTCGGCCGCCCGGCGGTAGTGCTCCGCGGCGCCCGCGAAGTCGGCCTCCTCGGCCGCGATGGCGCCGGCAAGGAGCGCGCAGCGCGCGTCGGCGTCGCCGCCGGGCGCGGCGGTGCAGCGCGCCAGCCAGGCGCGCGCGGAAGCGGCGTCGCCACGGTCGAGGGCCGCCGTGCCGGCCGTGTAGCACGACTCGACGGTGACGGCGCCGGAGTCGTCGGCCGCCCAACTCGCGTGGTTCATCGTGCGCCTCGCATCGTGCTCCCCCATCCGCTACCGGGTGCGGCCCCGACGCGGCGGCGCGGCGCGGTATTGCGCGCGGGCCGCCGCCTGGCGTGCGCTCGGTGACCGCCTCGTACCAGTGGCCTCTCCGCGCCCGGCGGCGGTGCGCCGGGGCGTTCTGTAGCCTCATACGTACCGGCCGCGAGTTTGTTCCGCGCACTTGGCGAAATACCGCCGGCGATCCGGCCGGTCCGCGCCCTGTGCTACAATCGCCGCTGGAGACGCGCCGTGCGCCCGCGCGGGGGCTGAACGGGGGTGGTGAGGCGAGGTGATCGAGAAGTACACCCGCCCGGCGATGGCCGCGATCTGGAGCGAGGAGCGCAAGATCGCGCTCTGGCTGAAGGTGGAGGTCGCCGTCTGCGAAGCCTGGGCCGAGGAGGGGGCGATCCCGGCAGTCGCGCTGCCGGCGATCCGCGCCGCGAAGGTGGATCTCGCCCGAATGCGCGAGATCGAGCGCGAGACCGAGCACGACGTCATCGCCTTCCTGCGCGCGGCGAGCGAGACGGCCGGCGAGGCGGGGCGCTTCATCCACCTCGGTCTGACGTCGTCCGACGTGATCGACACCGCACTCAGCCTGCAAGTCCTCGAAGCGACCGACCTCCTGTTGGCCGATATCGAGGAGCTGCGCGCGGCGATCGGCGAGCTGGCGCTGCGACACAAAGACACCGTGATGATCGGCCGGACGCACGGCATCCACGCCGAGCCGACGACCTTCGGGCTGAAACTGTCCGGCTGGTACGACGAACTCGGCCGGGCGCGGCGGCGGCTAGAGGCGAGCCGGGCCGACATGGCGGTCGGCAAGATCTCGGGCGCGGTCGGCACGCACGCCAACGTGCCGCCGGCCGTGGAGGAGCGGGTCTGCGCCAGGCTCGGCCTCGCGCCCGCGCCGGTCTCGACGCAGATCGTGCAGCGCGACCGTCACGCCGCCTACATCGCGACGCTCGCGGTCGTTGCCTCGTCGCTCGACAAGTTCGCCACGGAGATCCGCCACCTGCAACGGACCGAGGTGCGCGAGGCCGCCGAGCCGTTCGGCGCCGGGCAGCAGGGGTCGTCGGCGATGCCGCACAAGCGCAATCCGGTCCTGACCGAGCGGGTCAGCGGGCTGGCGCGCGTGCTGCGCGGCTATAGCGTCGCCGCCCTGGAGACGGTGGCCCTCTGGCACGAGCGCGACATCAGCAACTCGTCGGCCGAGCGGATCGTCTTCCCCGACGCCTGCATCGCGCTCGACTACATGCTGGCGCTGATGACGCGGATCGTCCGCGGCCTGAGCGTCTACCCCGAGCGGATGCGCCGCAACCTCGATCTGACGCAGGGGCTGGTCTACTCCCAGCGCGTGCTGCTGGCGCTGGTCGAGGCGGGGCTGGACCGCCAGGTCGCCTACAAGATCGTGCAGCGCGCGGCGATGCGCGCCTGGGCGGAGGAGACGCCGCTGCTCGGCCTCCTGGAAGCCGAGCCGGAGGTGACAAGGCGGCTGCCGCCGGCCGAACTCGCCGCGCTCTTCGACCCCGAGTATCACGTCCGGTTCGTGGACGAGGCGTTCCGGCGCGTCGGACTGCTACCCGCGGAGACGGCAGGCGGCAGACGGCAGACGGCAGAACGAGTCGAGGCGGGGCGCGACGGCGGGGCGTGAACCCGGAGGGCAGGAGCATGACGACAGGTTCGCGCGATTCACTCCCGACTCCCGACTCCCGACTCCCGACCCCCGTCCTGCGGGTGGATCTGCCCGGCGTGCCGCTCTTCCGGCGCGGCAAGGTGCGCGATACCTTCGACCTCGGCGACCGGCTGCTGATCGTGGCGACCGACCGCATCTCGGCCTTCGACGTGATCATGCCGAGCGGCATCCCCGGCAAGGGCGCGATCCTGACGCAACTGTCGAACTTCTGGTTCGAGCGCACTGCGGACCTGGTGCCGAACCACCTCCTCGCCACCGACGTGGCCGACTTCCCGGCCGAGTTACAGCAGCACGCCGCGCTGCTGCGCGGGCGGAGCGTGCTGGCGCGCAAGGCCGAGCGGATCGACATCGAGTGCGTCGTCCGCGGCTACCTCTCCGGCTCGGCCTGGGCGGAGTACCGCCAGCGAGGTACTGTCTGCGGCCAGGCGCTGCCGCCCGGCTTCGCGGAGAGCGAGCGGCTGCCCGAGCCGATTTTCACGCCGGCGACGAAGGCCGACTCGGGCCACGACGAGAACATCAGCACCGGGCGGATGGCCGACCTGATCGGCGGCGACCTGGCACGCGAACTGGAGCGGCTGGCGCGCGCGATCTACGTCGCGGCGGCCGAGTACGCGGCGACGCGCGGCATCATCATCGCCGACACGAAGATGGAGTTCGGGCTGATCGACGGCCAGCCGGTGTTGATCGACGAACTCCTGACGCCCGACAGCTCGCGCTTCTGGGACGCCGCCGCCTACGAGCCCGGCCGGCCGCAGGACAGCCTCGACAAGCAGCCCTTGCGCGACTGGCTGGTCGCCTCTGGCTGGAACAAGGAGCCGCCCGCGCCGTCGCTGCCCCAGGAGGTGGTCGCGCGGATCGCGGGCAAGTACGCGTCGGTGTACGAGCGGCTGACGGGGGCGCGGGTCTGAGGGTCGAAGGTTGCGGGGCGGAGGATCGATGGGTGAGGGCGAGCGGGTCTGGCTGGCGCGCGTTTACGTGACCTTGAAACCGGTGGTGAACGACCCGCAGGGGCTGGCGATTGCCGACGGTCTGCACACGATGGGCTACGGTTGCGTCGAGGGCGTGAGGGCCGGCAAGTACCTCGAAGTGCGGCTGCGCGCGCCCGACGAGGCGACGGCGCGCCGGCTCGCCGAGGAGATGAGCGACCGCCTCCTCGCCAACACCGTGATCGAGGATTACCGTTGCGAGATCGGGCCCGCCCCGGCCGGGGTCGCGGCGGGCTGACCTTGTCGCCGTGATCGTTCAAGGCAGAGTCGCCGGTGTAATGGTCAGCGAGGAGGTTCCATGCGCTTCGGCGTGATCGTCTTCCCCGGCAGCAACGGCGACCACGACTGCCTCTACGCGCTCGGCGAGTCGCTGGGACAGCCGGTGCGCGCGATCTGGCACCGCGAGACGGCGCTCGGCGACGTCGACTGCGTCGTCCTGCCGGGCGGCTTCGCCTACGGCGATTACCTGCGCGCCGGCGCGATCGCGCGCTTCTCGCCGGTCATGGCGGAGGTCGAACGGTTCGCGCGGGCCGGCGGGCCGGTCCTCGGCATCTGCAACGGTTTCCAGGTGCTGACCGAGGCGGGCCTGCTCCCGGGCGCGCTGCTGGGCAACGCCAACCTGGAATTCCGCTGCCAGTGGACGCACGTCCGGGTCGAGCGGACCGATACGCCTTTCACGGGCGCGCTGGCCGGTGGGCAGGTGCTGCGCCTCCCAGTGGCGCACGGTCAGGGGCGCTACTTCGCCGCGCCCGCGGAACTCGCGCGACTGGAGGCGAACGGCCAGGTCATCTTCCGCTATTGCGACGAGCGGGGCGCGGTCCACGAGGACGCCAACTACAACGGCTCGGCCAACGCCATCGCGGGCGTCTGCAACGAGCGCCGCAACGTCGTCGGCCTGATGCCCCACCCCGAGCGCGCCACCGAGGCAATCCTCGGCGGCGCCGACGGCCGGCTACTCTTTGAGTCGGTACTGAGCGCGTTGAGCGTGCGCTGAGCGGCACATTGTCCCGGCTCGGTTGGCTCGTGGTTGTATTGACTTCACCCGGTTCAGGAGCCGCATGACCGTCACCCAGGCCGAGCTGCAGGACGTCGCGCTGACGCGCGACGAATACGACCAGATCGTCGAGCTGCTGGGCCGCGTGCCGACGCCGGTCGAGCTCGGCATGTTCGGCTCGATGTGGAGCGAGCACTGCGGTTACAAGAACTCACGCCCGGTGCTCCGGCAGTTCCCGACCGGCGGCCCGCGCATCCTCCAGGGGCCTGGCGAGAACGCCGGCGCGGTCGACATCGGCGACGGCCTGGCGGTCGTCTTCAAGATCGAGTCGCACAACCACCCCAGCGCGGTCGAGCCCTACCAGGGTGCGGCGACCGGCGTCGGCGGGATCGTGCGCGACATCTTCACGATGGGCGCCAACCCGATCGCCATCCTCGACTCGCTGCGCTTCGGCCCGCTGGCCGAGGCGCGCAATCGCTATCTCTGCGGGGGCGTCGTCGGCGGCATCGCCGGCTACGGTAACAGCCTCGGCGTGCCGACCGTCGGCGGCGACCTCTTCTTCGACCCCGGCTACAACGGCAACCCGCTCGTCAACGCGATGTGCGCCGGCGTCGTCCGGGCGGAGAAGTTGATGCGGGCGCGGGCGTCGGGGGTGGGTAACAGCCTGGTCCTCGTCGGCGCGGCGACCGGGCGCGACGGCATCCACGGCGCGTCGGGGCTGGCCTCGCGCACCGACCCGGCCGCGCGCTTCGCCGAGTTGCGGCCGGCCGTGCAGGTCGGCAACCCCTTCCTGGAGAAACTGCTGCTGGAGGCGTGCCTGGCGGCGCTGGAGACCGGCGCGGTCGTCGGGATGCAGGACCTCGGCGCGGCGGGGCTGACCAGTTCCGCGGTCGAGACGGCCGACCGCGGCGGCGTCGGGGTGACGCTCGACGTGGCGAAGGTCACGCGCCGCGAGGCGGGGATGACGCCCTACGAGGTGATGCTCTCCGAGAGCCAGGAGCGGATGCTGGTGATCGTCGCGCGCGGCCGGGAGGCCGAGGTACGCGCGATCTTCGACCATTGGGAACTGCATTCGGACATCATCGGCCGCGTCACGGACGATGGCCTGGTGCGCGTCACCGATGGCGACACGGTCGTGGCCGAGGTGCCGGCGCGCTTCTTCACCGACGAGTGCCCGACCTACTACCGCGAGGGGCGCGAGGCGCCGGAGGTCGCGGCGCGCCGGGCGTTCGACCCGGATACCTTGCCGGACCTGAGCCTCGATGAAGTACGAAGTACGGAGTACGGAGTACGAGCTGGGGCGGATGCGCCGACGCCGCGCGGGGCGCTGCTGCGGCTGCTGGCGTCGCCGAACGTCGCCAGCCGGCGACCGGTCTACCAGCGCTACGACCACACGATCCTGACCAACACCGTCGTGCCGCCAGGCGCGGCCGACGCGGCGGTGGTGCGGGTCAAGGGGACGCGCAAGGGGCTGGCGCTCAAGACCGACGGCAATCCCCGCTACTGCGCCCTCGACCCGGAACTCGGCGGCGCGCACGCCGTCGCGGAGGCGACGCGCAACGTCGCCTGCACCGGCGCGACGCCACTGGCGATCACCGACTGCCTCAACTTCGGCTCGCCGGAGAACCCCCAAACCTTCTACCAGCTCGACCGGGCCGTGCGCGGAATGGCGGCCGCCTGCCGCGCGCTCGGTACGCCGGTGGTGAGCGGCAACGTCAGCCTCTACAACGAGAGCGCGGGCGTCGCGATCCCGCCGTCGCCGGTGGTCGGCGCGGTCGGCCTGCTCGACGACGCGGCGCGAGCGCTGACGATGGCCTGGACCGCGGGCGCGACGGTCGCGCTGCTCGGTGCGCGCGCGGCGACGCTCGGCGGGAGCGAATACCTGGCGGCGCTCCGCGGCCGGGCGGCCGGCTCGCCGCCCGCGCTCGACCTCGACGCCGAGGCGCGGCTGCAGCGCTGCCTGCTCGCCGCGCACGGGGCGGGCCTGCTGCTGGCCGCCCATGACACCAGCGAAGGCGGCCTCGCCGTCGCGCTGGCCGAGTGCGCCATCGCCGCCGGCTGCGGCGCGATCCTGCGCCTGGGCGACCTGCTCGCGGAGAACGGCGGGCGGCTCGACCGGACGCTCTTCGGCGAGGCCGCCTCGCGCGTCGTCGTCGCCTGCGACGCGGCCGATCTGCCGCGGCTCGTCGCGCTGGCCGCCGAGCACGACGTCCCGCTGCTGCCGCTCGGCACGGCCGGCGGCGAGACCATCACCATTGACGGCATCCTCTCCGCCTCCGTCGCCGACCTCCGCGCGGCCTGGGAGTCCGGTCTGGGCGGGGCCTCGGAGGCGTCATGACCTCGCCACTCGTCACGTATCACTCGTCACACCGATGAAACTCCTGGTGGCGATCGTGCAGGCCGACGATGCGGCGCCCGTGGTGGCGGCGCTGGTCAGGGCGCGCCTGTACGCGACGACGATTGCGTCGAGCGGCGGCTTCCTGCGCGATGGCAACGCGACGATCCTCGTCGGCCTGGAGGATCGCGCGCTGCCGACCGCGCTCGACATCTTCGCCGCGCATTGCGAGCGCCGCGTCAGCCTTGTCCCGCCCGACATCCAGGAGTTGCAGGACGCGGCCGCCGAGTGGCCGCTGCCTGACGTCGTCACGGTCGAGGTCGGCGGGGCGGTCATCTTCGTCGTCGGCGTCGCGCGGTTCGAGCAGTTCCGATGACGCTCGCGCGGCGGTGTCTCGCCCGGCTGGCCCGCGGCGCCAGGGCCTACGCGGCGGCGGCGCTGCTCAACCTCGCGCTCCTCAACACCACGCTCGCGGAGCCGCCGCGCCGGCCGGTCGTCCAGGTGCGCGTCGTCGCGACCACCGGCCCGTTCCTCCCGACCGAGGTCCTCGCCCGGCCGGGTGGCCTGCCCGAAGGCGTGCTCTCCCTGCCGCTAGTCGGCGGGCAGATCCCCGAGCCGCCGTCCCTCAACTGACGCCGGTCGCGGCGCTGGAAGGGCGCGTCGGCGGGTTTCATCGCGCTACATATCCCTACATGTCCCTGGAGAGCGACTCGACAATCGCACATTCTCCAGATAGGATGCTGCCCGACCACAAGGTCGATGCGTCACCGACGAGAAGGGGAGGCAGCAGATGGACCTGGGGATCGCGGGGAAGGTCGCGCTCGTCACGGCGTCGAGCAAAGGGCTAGGCAAGGCGGTCGCGCAGGCGCTCGCGCAGGAGGGTGTCGAGGTCGCCATCTCGGCGCGCAAGGAGGACGAACTGCGGGAGGCCGCGCGCGACATCGAGCGGCAGACCGGGCGCGCGCCGCTGACCGTCGCCGCCGACGTCTCCAAGAAGGAGGACATCGACCGGCTGATCGGGCAGGTGCTCGACCGCCACGGGCGGATCGACATCCTCTTCACCAACTCCGGGGGGCCGCCGCCCGGCATGTTCTTCGACTTCACCGACGAACAGTGGCACCGGGCGGTCGATCTGCTGCTGATGAGCACCGTGCGCCTGATCCGCGCCGCCGCGCCGGGAATGCAGGAGCGCAAGTGGGGGCGGATCATCACCTCGACGTCCGTCTCGGTCAAGCAGCCGATCAGTGGCCTGATGCTCTCCAACGCCGTGCGCACGGCGATCGTCGGGCTGGCCAAGACGCTCTCGCAGGAACTCGCGCCCGACGGCATCACCGTCAACAACCTCCTGCCCGGCTCGATCTTCACCGACCGCATCAAGCAACTCAACGACGCGACGGCGAAGCGCACCGGCAAGAGCGTCGACGAGGTGCGCCGCGAAGGCGAGGCGGCGATCCCGCTGGGCCGCTACGGCGCGCCCGAGGAGTACGGCGCCGCGGCCGCCTTCCTCGCCTCGCAGCAGGCCGCCTACATCACCGGCGTCAGCCTGCTCGTGGACGGCGGGGTGTATCGCGGGACGTTGTAAGGAGGTAGGCGTTAGGCGTTAGGCGTTAGGCGGCCGGATGCGGGGCAAGCGTGCTGGTGGGGGAGGAGCGGGAGCAGCGCTTCGAGGATCTGTGCCGCGAGGCGGCCGGCTGCCGGCGCTGCCCGGCGATGGCGGGGCGGCGGCGCGTGCTGAGCGAGGCGAACGGCCGGCCGGGCGCGCTGGTGCTCTTCGTCGGCGAGGCGCCGGGGCGGCGCGGCGGCGAGCGGACCGGCGTGCCCTTCAGCGGCGACCAGTCGGGGCGGAACTTCACCGCCCTGCTGGCCGTCGCCGGCCTGGAGCGCGCCGACGTCTTCGTCACCAACGCGGTCCTCTGCAACCCGCGCGACGGGCGCGACCGCAATCGCCCGCCCGCCCGCGCAGAACTCGCCGCCTGCCGCGACTTCGTCGCCCGCCAGCTCGCCCTGGTCGCCCCGCCGATCGTCGCGCCGATGGGGGCGGTGGCGCTGGCGGCGCTCGACGCGCTCGCGCCGCACGGTCTGCGCCTCGCCGCGGCGGCCGGTCGCGTCTACGCCTGGGACGGCCGGCTCCTCGCGCCGCTCTACCACCCCGGCCCCCGCGCGCAACTCCACCGGCCGTTCGCGCGGCAGGCGGAGGACTTCGCGCGGCTCGGCCGGCTGGCCCGGTTCGTGCGCGCCGCTGGCATCCCGCGGGCCAGTCCTGATGCCCGCGGGAACCTTTCGGCCTCGCTCGACGTTGAACGCCTAGACATGGCGGCCGGGTGATCGCGCGAGGGCACAGGTGCGTAGTCGTTGACGGAGCGGCTGTGCTATAATCGCGAGTGGATCGAGCGTTCCGCGAATGGTCCCCGTTTGATCGGCGACACGACCCGTTCGCGCAACCTGGCCGGTCGAGATCGGTACCGCAGCAACGACGACAACCATCCTAAGGAGGCACGAATGGGGATCGGCGTCATCCAACCGTGGCACCTGCTGCTCATCCTGGCGATCGTGTTGATCGTCTTCGGCGCGGGCAAGCTCGGCTCGGTCGGCAGCGCGCTCGGCCAGAGCGTCAAGGAGTTCAAGAGCGCCGTCGACGACGGGAAGGGCGATCAAAACGCCGCCCAGGCCACGCCGGCGCAGCCGGTGGCCCAGGCCGCGAGCCCGGCGCCCGCTCAGCCCATCCAGGCCGCCCCGCTCGCCCAGGAGGCCCCGCTCGCGCCCGTCGCGGCGCCCGCGCGGCCGGCCGAGCAGCGCCCGGTCGAGGCCCTGCGGCGCGAGGAGATCTGAGCGGCGCGCTCGCCGCGGGGCGACACAACAACGAAACGAACGACAGCGGGGCCAGTCGGCCCCGCTGTCGCGTTTCCATCCCGGCGACGGTGTCAGCCGGCGAGCGGGCTCGCCACCAGCGCGCGGGCCTGGCGCACGGTCCAGACGAAGCGGTTGCGGCCGCGCAGCAGGTGGGTGGCGATGACGCGCGCGCGGTCGGAGTCGGCCGGCTCGCCGGCGAGCGCGAGCGCGGGCGCCAGGTCGGGGAGGGGCGGCACGTCGAGCGCCGGGTCGTGGCGGAAGGGCTCGGCGCGGCTGTAGTTGAGCGGGATCAGCAGCCGGCCGAGGACACGCGTCGTCGCGTTGAACTGCAGCGCGGCCGGGTCGTCCGGCGCGCGGTTTTGCAGCGCCGGCGCGGCCGCGTAGTACTCGCGCAGGCCGTCGCGCAGCAGTTGCGCCTCGTTCAGCGCAGGCGCAAAGTCGAACGCCGCGCCGGCCGCGGCGCCGTAGCGCTGGAGAGTTGACATAAACTCCTCGGCGACCGCGGTGAAGTCGAACGGGTGGAGTGGGGCGTTGAGGAGGCGACAGAGGAGCGCGGCGTAGACGCGGACGTCGCGCAGCAGGTTGTCGCGGTCGGCGATCTCCAGCGTGTCGTCCTCGGTGTGCCAGGCGATGTTGCCGCCGCAGCCGCCGACCGCGTAGTAGCCGTGCTCCTCGCGCGTTTCCGGCGACATCGTCGAGGAGAGCATCATCGTCCCGGTGATGCCGATGGTGTTGAAGGAGTAGTCGCCGGCGCGGGGCGGGCGCTCCGGCTCCGGCTTGACGCCGGTCGTGTCGAAGATCGCGGAGGACGTGCAGGAGCGGGCCTCGGCCATCACCGTGAGGTTGTCGTAGGTCGTCGCCCAGCGGCAGCCGGGCGAGTCGCAGTCGACCTGGGCGATGCAGTTCTCCACCAGGTCGAGCGCGTGGGAGTCGGCGTACCAGGTCGAGCCGGCGTAGCGGCCGTGCGAGTGGCCCGACCACCAGGCGACGCGCAGCGAGCGCGCGAGCCGGTGGCGGTGCTGGTGGAAGACGCGCGCGAGTTCCAGCAGCGTCGCGTCGCCGGTCGCGTTGTCGCCGACGCCCTCGTGCCAGGAGTCGAGGTGGCCGTGGACCAGGACGAAGTGGTCGGGCTCGACGGCGCCGCGGATCTCGGCGACGAGGACCGGGATCGGGCGCCAGCGCGTCTCCAGCCGCGCGACGACGCCGACCTCGACCCCCAAGACGCCGCTTGGGGCAGGCGGGCCGGCCTGTGCCTCCTCGATCAGCCGCATCCCGTCGCCGTGATTCACGGAGATGACCGGCAGCGTCGGCTGCCGCTCGACCGAGTCGAGGTCGGGCGCGCCCCAGATCGTCGTGCAGATCCCCTCGTGGATGCGTTCGCCGGGGCTGACGAAGACGGCCGCGCGGGCGCCGAGCCGCGTCAACTCGGCCACCTTGCCCGGCATCGGCAGCCCCTCGGTCAGCGCGATCTTGCCGGCCAGCGCTGCGCCGGCGGCCTGGAGGTTCGAGGCGAAGAGGTCGCCGACGCCGCGCGCGTAGCCCGATGGCACGTAGACCAGTTCGCCGCGCAGCGGCTCGTCGCCGGTCGCCGCGCCCATCGCGGGCGTCTTCGCCGCGACGGCGCGGGCGTGCTCGCCGTAGACCTGCAACTCCGACTCGCGCGGCAGACTGATCCAGCAGACCGGGTGGTGCAACTGGTAGGGGATGCCCCACTCGTCTAGCCGCGCGGTGATCGCCGCGACCGCCGCGGTCTCTTCTTCGGTGCCCGACTCGCGGACGAGGCCGGCGAAGCGCTCGACCAGCGCCCAGGGCGCGTCGAGCGAGACCGCGCCGGTGATGTCCCGTTCGAGGGCTTCGTCGCGCCAGGTCATCCAATCGCTCATCGTTCCTCCAGCAATCAGCCGTCAGCAATCAGCCGTCAGCCGCCGCTAAGCCATCAACCCTAGTGCTGAGGGCTGAATGCTGACGGCTGGGAGCCGATTGCGGCGAGCGTCGCGGCGATCTCCTTGTTCGCGCCGTCGAGCGCGTGCCAGACGCGGTTGCGGGCGCGGACGCATTCGGTGGCGAGGAACTTCGCCTGATCGCTCTCCGGGTCCAGCCCGGCCAGGCGCGCGACCGGCTGGAGCGCCGGGATCGGCTGGGCGCCGAGCGCCAGGTCGTGCTCGAACTCGCCCATAAGGGTGTAGTTGACCGGCGTGAGCCAGCGGCCGAGGGCCATCAGGCAGTCGTTGACGCGCGCCGCAGCCGCCCCGCTCGCCTTCCCGGCCGCGGCGTTCAGCGCCGCGGTCCGCTCGACGAGCGTCTCCGCCTCGCGGATGACCGGCGACAGGTCGAAGCGGTCGCCGGCTTTCGACGCCAGGTCGCGCAGCGCACCGAGCAACTCCTCGGCGGTCGCGTGGTAGTCGAGCGGCAGCACCGACGCCGTGCAGAGCCGCCAGCAGGTCAGGACGTAGACCCGCGCGTCGCGCATCAGGTTGTCGCGGTCGATCTTGTCGATAGTGTCCTCGGTCGTGTGCCACCACCAGCCGAGACCGCCGCTCCGCCCGCGCCCACCCGTGCCGAGGAGTCGCCCCATTTGCTCCTCCACCGCGCCGCCCTGCGCGGGCTGGCCGGAGAGGGACATGAAGATCGAGGGCAGGCCGACACCCCAGAAGGACTGGTCGCCAGCGCGGCCGAAGCGCTTGTAGACGAGGTCCTGATCGGCGACCTCGCGGATGCCGCGGCCCGCGAACGCCGTCGTCTCGGCCATCGTGTTGGCCTCGCTGAGAATCTCGGCGCCCATGCCGCCGGTCGAGTCGACGTTGACGTGGGCGACGCAGCGCTCGTGCAACTCCGGCCAGAAGTGGTCGGCGTACCAGGTCGAGGCGGAGTAGCGCCCGTGGGAGTGCCCCGACCAGAAGGCGAGTCTGAGCCCGCGCTTCAGTTCGCCGCGGCGCTGGCTGAGGAGCCGCCCGACCTCGAGCATCGTCGCGTTGGCGGTGCCGTTGTCCATCGCGCCGTAGTGCCAGGAGTCGACGTGGCCGCTGAAGAGGACGAAGCGGTCCTCCTGGCCCTCGATCTCGGCCGTCAGCGTCGGGATCTTGCGCCAGCGCGTGTCGACCTCGGCGGTGATCCGCACGCGCAGCCCGCCCGCCGCGGCCAGCCGCTTCACCTCCGCGCCGTCCTCCTCGTTGACCGAGACGGCGACGAGTTGCGGGATCAGCGGGGCGGTGCGGGTCGTCGGCGTGCCCCAGATCGGCGTGATGATCATCTCGTGGACCAGCCGGTCGCAGATGTTGATCTGCGCCAGGACGCCGGCTTCTTGCGCGGCGACGGCCTTGCCCGGGTTCGCCAGCCCGTCGCAGAGGGCGATCTTGCCGCGCGTGCCGCTCAGGTCCGCCCCCGGCGCGTAGACGACCTCCCCTTCGAGCCCATCGGTGGCGGCGGCGAAGGAGTGGGTGATGCAGGGGATACGCCGGGGCGTGTCGCCGAGGATCTCGAGCGTCGCCGGCCCGGGCCAGCTCACCAGCGAGTCGATCGCGTAGCGCTCGACCGCCATGCCGAAGCCCTTGCAGGTCTGCTCGATGTAGTCGAACGCCTTGGCCTCGTCCTCGCTGCCGGAGAGGCGCACCCACCGCGCGATGGCCGCGGTGTACCCCATCATCTCGTCGCCCGAGACGGCCTCGACGAGTCCCTGTTCTTCGGCGGGCAATGCGGTCGCGCTCATGACGTCCTCCCTGTGCGAGACGGCAGACGGCAGACGGCAGACGGCAGTAGTCCTCGACAGCACGAAGAAGCCTGCCGCGCAACTATCGAGCATCGGCCGGTATTGAGCAAGCGCGGGCGTTCCCACGCCATCTGCCGGCTGGTCTCAACTGCCGTCTGCCGTCTGCCGTCTACCGCCTATCCCCGCATGTGCCACGCCCGCAGCAACTCGGCCTCCTTCTCGGGCGCGAGGCCGGCGCGGCGCTCGGTGTCGGCCGGCCGGGCGGCGTCCCAGGCGATGGTGTCGCGGACGGCGTCGGCGACCGGGCGGCAGACGAGGCCGGCGGCGAACGCCTTGCGGCAATCGACCGCGAGGAGGCCACCGCCCTCTCCCTCGCCCGTCCAGAGCGGCACCTCGATCCACGGCGTCGCGCCGTGGTCCAGCAGGAACTGGCCGGGAACCCAGGTGATGCGCGCGTCGCTGCCGCTGACCTCGCGCGCCGTGTCGAGGAGGTCGCCCATCGTCAGCGGCGCCTCGGGGCCGGTGGCATTGAACGTCCCGGTGCGGCGCTCCTCCGCCATCCGTACCGCCCAGTCGGCCAGGTCGCGCGCGTCGATGAACTGGACCGGGCGGTCGGGCGGGGCGGGCGCCAGCGCCTCGCCGCCCTGCGCCACGCGGCGCGGCCAGTAGGTGAAGCGGTCGGTCGGGTCGTGCGGCCCGACGATCAGCCCCGGCCGGATCACCAGCGTGCGGCCGGGCAGCGCGCGCTCGACCTCCCGCTCGCAGAGCGCCTTCAGCGGCCCGTAGGTCTCGCCGCTGATCGTCTCGACACGCTCGTCGGCCAGCGTGCCGACCGGGCTGGCCTCGGTGATGCCGGGCGCGCTCGCGTCGGCGTATACGGAGATCGTCGAGATGAAGGTGTAGTGCTCGACGCTGTCGGCGAGCAAATCGGCCGACGCGCCGACGACGCGCGGGACATATCCCGAGGTATCTAAGACCACGTCCCAGCGCCGGCCGCGCAGCGCGTCGAGGCCGCCGTCGCGGTCGCCGCGCAGACGCTCGACCTCGGGGAAGAGGCCGGGGTTGCGCTGGCCGCGCGTGAAGATCGTCACCTCATGGCCGCGCCGCACGGCCGCCTCGACCGCGTGGCGTCCCAGGAAGACCGTGCCGCCGAGGATGAGCAGACGCATTGATACCTCCTGCGGTGCTATCGTCTATCGTCTATCGTCTATCGTCTCGTCTACGCGGGCACGCCGATGCCCATCAAGAGCCCCTCCGCCTTGACGGCCGGGTTGGCGGTCAGGAAGAGGACGACGCCGCCGGTCGGTGCGGTGACGCGCTCGACCGGCTCGCCGCAGAGGTCGCGGATGACGCCGAGCGGCTGCCCCGCCTGGATCGTGTCGCCGGCCGCGATTTCCGGCGTGAAGAGCCCGGCCTGTTTGCCGTAGAGCCAGTCGAAGCGCGCGATCGTCACCTGGTCCAGCGGTCCCTCGGGCTCGCCGGGCAGCGCGCGGAGCGAGCGCAGGACGTTGTGCAGCCCGCGCACGAGCAGCCCGACCGCCGGCTCGGTGAGCTGGCCCAGGCCGCCGGCCTCGGCGATGATCGCGCGCTTGCCGCGCCCGGCGGCCGTCGCGTAGGTCGTCCCCCGCAGGTGCTCGGTCGAGGGCGGGTTGACGATCACGTAGGGGAGGCCGAAGACGCGGGCGAGCGCCTCGCTGGCGGCGTCGAGCGCCTCGTCGCCAACCTGCTGGCAGAGCGTGAACGGGACGAGGTCTTCGACGAGGTCGCCGCAATGCAAGTCGAGGATGACGTCGGCGTGGTCGAAGAGGTCGGTCGTGAGATGGTAGGCCAGGACTTCGCTGAAGGTGCCGTCGGTCCGGCCGGGGAAGACCCGGTTGAGGTTCTTCCCGTCGAGCGGGCAGACGAACATGCTGCGTTCCCAGAAGGCCGGCAGATTGACGACGGGGATGATCAGAACGCTGCCGGCGAGCTGGTCCGCCTCCAGCCAGCGCCCGAAGCGGATCGCCGCCTCGATCGGGGGGTACTCCGCGCCGTGGATCCCGGCGATGATCAGGATACGCGGGCCGGCGTGCGCCCCGCTGACCGCGACGTAGGGCCATTGCCAGTCGGCCAGTGCGGGGTGCGCGAAGCGCAGCCGGCCGCGCCCCTTCCGCCCCGGCGGCGGCATCGTTACGATCGGATACCCGGTGCCGGTCGCCCCGGCCGTCTCCTGCCCGCCCATCTCTATCCCTGTCTACTCCCGCAAGGCGCGGCTGACGCCGCGCCACCCGCCGCCCGTGAAGCATCCCCGGCCCGTATGCTACCATGTCGGGCGAGTCGGCAGTCGGCAGACGGCAGCACCGGTTTCGCCGCTGTTGACCGGGTCGACCTGCGGCAGCCGTCACTCCCGACTCCCGACTCCCGACTACGCCCAGGAATGATGACAGCGCTACTCGGACAACTCAGCGAGGCGCAGCGGGGCGCGGTGGCGCGGCTCGGTGCCGCGTTCACACGGCGCGGGCTCGCCCTCTACCTCGTCGGCGGCCCGGTGCGCGACCTCCTCCTCGGCCAGACGCCGGCCGACCTCGACTTCGCGTCCGACGCCGCGCCGGACGCGATCCGCGCCGCGGCCGCGGCGGCCGGCGCCGACGCCGTCTACGCGACCAACGAGCGCTTCGCCACCATCGGCGCGCGGATCGAGGGCGAGGCGGTCGAGATCACGACCTTCCGCGGCGACATGGCCGGCGGCGACCCGCGCGACGCGCTCCGCGCCGACCTCGCGCTGCGCGACTTCACGGTCAACGCGATGGCGTTGCCGCTCGCCGCGGACACCGCGCCGATCGACCCTTTCGACGGCCGGGGCGACCTGGCGCGGCGGACGATCCGGGCGGTGGAAGACCCCGACGACCGCTTCGCGGAGGACCCGCTCCGGGCGCTCCGGGCCGTGCGCTTCGCCGCGCAGCTCGGCTTCGCGATCGAGCCGGCGACGCGCGCGGCGGTCGCCGCGTTCGCGCCGCGCGTCGCCGCGGTCAGCGCCGAGCGGGTCGGCGCGGAGTGGACACGCCTGCTGCTGGCGCCGCACGCCGCCGGCGGGCTGCGGCTGGCGGAGAGCCTAGGGTTGCTCGCGGCGACGCTGCCGGAGGTTGCGCCGCTGGCCGACTTCAGCGCCGAGGGCTCGAAGGATCTCTGGCTGCACACGCTCAAAGTCGTGGCGCGCACGCCCGCACGGCCGGCGGCGCGCTGGGCGGCGCTCCTGCACGACGTCGCCAAGCCGCGCACCTACAGCGTCGCGGGCGGCGAGGTCCACTTCTTCGGCCACGAGGCGCTCGGTGCGCGGATCGCCCGCCAGACGCTCAAGCGGCTCAAGTTCGACCGCGGGCTGGCCGAGGCGGTCGGCCGGCTCATCGAGCTGCACGGCCGGCCGGCGCAGTACGACGACACCTGGACCGACGGCGCGGTCCGCCGCCTGATGCTGGAGGTCGGGCCGCACCTGGACGACCTGCTCGACCTCGCGCGCGCCGACGTGACGAGCGCGCGCGCCGACGTCCAGCGCCGGGCCGGCGCGCGGATCGCCGCGCTGGCCGCGCGCTGCGCGCGGCTGCGCGAGGAGGAGGAGTTGGCGCGCCTCCAGAGCCCGCTCGACGGCGTCGCGCTGATGGCGCTCTTCAACCGCCCGCCCGGGCCGTGGATCCGTCCCGTGAAGGACTACCTGCGCGACCTGGTGATCGACGGCGACCTCGCGCCGGGCGACGCCGAGCGCGCCCGGGAACTGGCGCTGGCCTGGATGGCGGCGCATGGCGAGTCTGCCGAACCGGCGCGGGAATAGTTGACGTAACCGCCGCGTTGGGAACGATGACGGGGGCGACAACGAAACCACGGGCTGGCTCCCGTCGTATTGAACGGCAGGCGGCCGGACCTGTGGTACCGCTCTTGCAATAGCTGGGGCAGAGACAGCCGCCGGCGGCCGGAGAGTACCGACGCCGCGAGCGAGATGAACCGGGCGGCTGCGCAGGAGTAGAACGATTATGGCGAAGCAACCACGCGGGGGCGCCGCGAAGGTGATCGAGCGGGTCAAGGAGGCCGTGGATCGGCTGTCCGAGGCCATCGACACGGCGCTCTACGGCGGCCGGGCGGTGCCCGCCGTCGTGCCGGTGCGCCGCCCGACGCCGGAAGAACTCCGGCGCTACGCGCGTCGGCGCCGCCGCTACTAACCCCGACCAACCGCGGGACCTCTCCATCGGGCCTTGCGCCCGATGCAATGCCGGAGGGACCGCGCGCCGCGCCCCCTGCTGAATAGGGCGCGGCGCGCGGTCCCTCCGCTCGTTTCTGTCTTGACGCGCCTGGCCGCCCGCGATACACTCTACTTGTACAGGAATGTAGTACGTTTCCCGTGGGCGGGCGAGGAGGGTCGGATGACCACGACGGTGAGCTACAGTGAGGCGCGCGAGCATTTCGCCGAACTCTGGGATCGCGCGGTGGCGGAGCGTGAGCCGATCCGCCTGACGCGGCGCGGCGCCCCGGCTGTTGTGCTGGTGGCGGCCGAGGAATACGACGCGCTGGCCGAGACGGCGCACCTGCTGCGCTCGCCGGCGAACGCCGCGCGGTTGCTGGCCGCGCTGGCCCGCGCGCGCGCGGACGAGGGCGATCCGCTCCCGCTGGCCGACCTCCGCGCGGCGTTCGCCCATGACGCGCAAGGGTAGGACGCGCCGGGGCGCGGGCGGGCCAGCGCCCCAGGCGGAGCGGCTGGCGGTCTTCCAGCCGGAGTTCCGCGAAGACCTGCGCTGGTGGACGCGCGAGCGGCCCCGCATCGCCGAGCGGATCTGGTCGCTGGTCGAGGAATGTCTGCGCGCCCCCTTCGAGGGCATCGGCAAGCCGGAGCCGCTCCGACACCTCGGGCCGGATGTCTGGTCGCGCCGTGTCACTCAGGAGCACCGTCTGGTCTACCTGGTGCGCGCCGACCGGGTCGATTTCCTCCAGTGCCGCTACCACTACTGAATGGCGACCCGCCCGCATGATCACCCCGTCAATTTGTCGTTCAAGCCTCCTTGTCCGACAACATCTGCGAGGTGGACCGCCGGCCGAACCGGGCCGCTGGCGCGCATCCTGCGGCCCGACTCGTGTGCGGACTACGCGCGGTGCGGCACGCCGACGGGGCCGCGACCGTGCCCGACTACCACGAGGAGGTACTGAGGATGCCACGCTCCGAACCGCAGGACGACTTGCGCGGTCGCCCGACCGCCTACGACTGCCGCCACCGGCTGCCGGCGCTCGCCGCCTGGATGGACGACGACCAGCTCAAGGAGTTGACCATCTGGCAAGAGTCGCGCCTGCGGCCGGGCGAGGAATACTTCGACCTCGACCATCCCGAGCGCGGCCCGTTCGTCGCCACCCACGGCGACGGCCCGCCGTCCGACCACACCTACGTCGCCCGCAGCCAGGCCACCACCCGCGCCTGGGACCAACTCGTCACCTGGCGACGCCCCATCTCCGAATCGCAGGGCGAGTCCATCGAACTTCTCGACCGCAACCTCGGCCCCGGTCGCGAGCGGACCGCCACCGGAGAGGCCCACCCGTTGCCGCCGCCGGGCTAGACGATAGACCGAGGACGGAAGACGGTAGGAGGCGGCATGGGCCGCCTCCTACCGTCTTCCGTCTACCGCCTCCGCCATTGACTGAGTCCTGAGTCCCGAGTCCTACAAGAATGGCCTGGCCGGGAGGGAACCGGCCAGGCCGCAACACGGAGGGAAGGGAGGAACGAGAGAGGCTTGACATCGATGCGGGATCGGCGGCAGATCCCTCGCTCCAATATCTAGCCTACGCGCCGCGCGTCAACGTCCGGGTAAACGGCGGTCAACGGATGCGTGAACGTCGGTGACAGTGCAGGCCCTGCCAGTCCTCCGGATGAGAGGCACGATATCTCCCCGCAGTCACCCCCCTCGCCCAATCCTGGGCGAGGGGGCCGAGGGGTGAGGGCCGCCGGCCGCCAGGCAACCATCCCGCGCATGAGCCGTTAAGGACACATGGGTCGGGCCGGCACACCGGCCGGCGCCTGGCCCCGGCGGCGCCTTGAGCGCCGCCGGCACAACCGAAGAGGTCGTAGCGGCGAGGACTCCGGGCTCGGTGCCCGAGCGAGGAGCGCAGCGGACGACGCGGCTGTACCCGAGTACCGCCCGCCAGGCCCTCGGCGGGCGCGGTTCCCTAGCCTTAACCAGCCCCCTCCCCGGTGACGCCGCGGGCGTCATCCCCGCACCGGGGCCCGCGCATCGCGCCGATGGCTGCGCCACGCCCGCGCGTCGGCGGCGTCCCGCGGCGACGACCGACTCTCGTCAGAGGAGAAATTACCCATGCAGATGCGGCACGCGCCCGCCCTCGCGATCCTGCCGACATACAACGAGCGCGAGAACCTGGCCTCAATTGTCGCGGCGGTCCAGGCCGCCGACCCCGACCTCGATATCCTCGTCGTGGACGACAACTCGCCCGACGGCACCGGCGACGTGGCCGACGCGCTGGCGGCCGAGTCGCCGCGCGTCGGGGTCGCGCACCGGCCGGCGAAGGCGGGACTCGGCGCGGCGTACCTGCACGGCTTCCGCCACGCGCTCGCGCGCGGCTACGACTGCGTCGTCGAGATGGACGCCGACTTCTCCCACGCCCCCGCCGACCTGCCCCGCCTCCTCGCCCCGGTCCGCACCGGCGCGGCCGACCTCGTCCTCGGCTCGCGCTGGGTGGTCGGGGGTGGCACGCGGCGGTGGCCCTTGCGCCGCCGGCTCCTCAGCCGCGGCGGCTCCTGGTACGCGCGGGCGGTCCTCGGCCTGCCGGTGCGCGACCTCACCGGCGGCTTCAAGTGCTTCCACCGCCGCGTCCTCGCCGCGCTGGACCTCGACGGGGTGCGGTCGAACGGCTACGCCTTCCAGATCGAGCTGACCTACCGCGCGCACCGCGCCGGCTTCCGCGTGCGCGAGATCCCGATCGTCTTCGCCGAGCGCGAGCGTGGGACCAGCAAGATGTCGGGGCGGATCGTCGCCGAGGCCGTGGGGATGGTCTGGCGGCTGCGCCTCGCCGGGCTGCGCGCGCCAAGCGCCGCCGCTCCCCGGGATCGGAGGGCGCTGTGACGCCGGCGTACCTGCTCCTGGCGGGCATGTCGCTGCTGCTCGCCGCGCAGGCGGCCTATTCGGCGGCGCTGATGCTCTACGCCTGGGAGGACGACGAGAAGCCCCGGCAGGGCGGCGCGCCCGGCCTCTTCGAGCCGCCGCGCCACCGCTTCACCCTCATCCTCCCCGCGCGACACGAGGAGGCGGTCATCGGGGACACGATCCGGCGCGTCGTGGAGCTCGACTACCCGCGCGACCTGGTCGAGGTCCTGGTCGTGATCGAGGCGGGCGACACCGGCACGATCGCCAAGGTCGCGGAGACGCTCGCTGGTTTGCGCCGCGAGGGCGTCGCCCATGTCCGCCTGCTCACCTTCGCCGACCCGCCGATCAACAAGCCGCACGGCCTCAACGTCGGCCTGCGCGCGGCCCGCGGCGACGTCGTCGCGATCTTCGACGCCGAGGATGAGCCCCACCCCGCGATCCTGAGCGTCGTTGACACGGTGATGGCGCGCGAGGGTATCCCGGCGGTCCAGTGCGGCGTGCAACTGATGAACTACGGCGACCGCTGGTTCTCCGCGCTCAACGTGCTGGAGTACTTCTTCTGGTTCCGCAGCCGCCTCCGCTACCACGCTCGCGTCGGCGCCATCCCGCTCGGCGGCAACACGGTCTTCATCCGCCGCGACCTCCTGGCCCGCCTCGGCGGCTGGGACGACCGCTGTCTGACCGAGGACGCCGACATCGGCATCCGGCTGAGCGCGGCCGGCGTGCCGGTGCGCGTCCTCTACGACGACCGCTACGTCACCCGCGAGGAGACCCCGCCGACCACCGGCCAATTTCTGCGCCAGCGGACCCGCTGGAACCAGGGCTACCTCCAGGTGCTCGGCAAGGGCGACTGGCGGCGGCTGCCGGCCCGGCCGCAGCGCCTCCTGGCCTTCTACACCCTCGCCTTCCCCCTCTTCCAGGCGCTGACGGTGCTCTACCTGCCGGTCAGCCTCTGGCTGATCGTCGCCGTGAAGGTGCCGGTGCTGGTGGCGATCCTGAGCAGCCTGCCCTGCTACATGCTGCTCCTGCAGATCGCGATCGGCCTCGTCGGCCTCTACGAGTTCACCGGCGCCCACGGCCTGCGGCCCCGACCCCTCTCGCCGGTGCGCCTCGTCGCGGCCTACCTGCCCTACCAGTGGCTTCTCGGCTTCGCCGCCTTCCGCGCCGTCTGGCGCCAGGCGCGCGGCGTGAACACCTGGGAGAAGACGGCGCACGTCGGCGCGCACCGTGGACATATGAATCATGAAGTGAGAAGTGTGAAGTGAGAAGTACGAAGTACGAGGTACGAAGTACGACGCATGGTGTGGCCTACGTCGCGGTCGCTCCGAGGGAGCGGGAGAAGGTTTCTCACTTCTCACTTCTCATTTCGCACTTCCGCACGGAACGTGCGGCTGTCGCCGCGCTGGTCCTGGTCGGGCTGGTCGCGCACGGGCTCAACATGTTCAACAACCCCGGCTTCGCCGGCCTCGGCGACGAGGGGATCTACACCTCGCAGGCGTGGGCGGTGCTGCGCGAGGGCCGGCTGGCCCCCTACACCTACTTCTACGACCACGCGCCGGCCGGCTGGATCCTCCTGGCCGGGTGGATGGGCCTCACCGGCGGCCCCTTCACCTTCGGCGACGCGATCGACAGCGGGCGCGTGCTGATGCTCCTGCTGCACCTGGCGATGGTCGTCTGGCTCTACCGCCTGGCGCGCCGCCTCGGCTGCGGCGCGCCGACGGCGGCCCTGGCGACGCTGCTCTTCTCCCTCTCGCCGCTGGCGGTCTACTACCAGCGCCTGGTCCAGCTCGACAACATCATGCTCTTCTGGGCGCTCCTCAGCCTGGAACTGCTGCTCGACGGCCGGGGACGGCTCAGCCGCGTCGTCCTGAGCGGCGCCTGCTTCGGCCTCGCCTTCCTCTCCAAGGAGACCGCGATCGTCATGCTGCCGGCCTTCCTCCTGATCGCGGTCATGCAGCGGCGACGGCACCAGGGGCGCTTCGCCGTCGGCGGCTGGCTGCTGCCGATGGCCCTGGTCGCCAGCCTCTACCCGCTCTACGCCGCGCTGAAGGGCGAGTTGCTGCCGGCCGGGGAGGCCGCCTACCTGGCGATCTTCGGCGGCGGCAACAACGCGCACGTCTCGCTGTTGGAGGCGCTCAAGTGGCAGGCGGCGCGCGGCGGCGGCGGGATGTTCAACCTGGACAACCAGTTCTGGCAGTTCGTCCGCGGCGACTGGCTGCCGCGCGACCCGCTGCTCTTCGCCGGCGGCGCGGCGGCGGCGGGCGTCAACCTGCTGCGCGGCGTCGCGCCCGGGCGTTTCCGTGACCGCCGTGCGCTGGTGGCGGCGGCGCTCGGCCTACTGCCCCTCGCCTACCTGGCGCGCGGCGGCGTCGTGCTGGTCTTCTACGTCCTCGCGGTGATCCCCTTCTTCTGCCTCAACCTGGCCGTCCTCCTGGACGCGCTCGTCCGCCGCCTGCCCGCGCGCGCCGCCGCGCCGCTGGCGCTGGTCCTCCCCGTCGCGCTCGCCGGCGGCTACGGGCACGCCGGCACCCTCCAGCCGCTCTACACGGAGCGGCCGGCGCAGGCCGCGCGCGAGTCGGTCGCCTGGCTCAAGGCACACGTCCCTCCTCAGAGCCTGATCGTCACGCACGACGACCCCTGGACCGACCTGCACGAGCCCGGTCTCGGCGGCCCGGCCTTCCCCAACGTCCACAACCACTGGAAGGTTGCGCTCGACCCCGCGATCCGCGACGGCGTCTTCCACAACGACTGGCATACAGTGGATTATGTCATCATGCTCCCCGGCATCGAGGGCATCTTCCGCGAGACCGACAACACGGTGACGCTCGGCGCGCTCCAGCACGCCCACCTGGTCCGGCGTTGGCAGGCCGACGGCGACACGATCGAGCTGTGGAAGGTGGACAAGGTCGGCGCGACGGAACAGGCGCTCCTGCGGGGCAGCGACGCCTACCTCGCCGCCCATTTCGCCAGCGACGGCGCCTTCGCCACGTCCGACGGCACGGTCACGTCGGAGGCGCAGTCCTACGCGATGCTGCGCGCCGTCTGGTCGGGCGACCGCCCCGCCTTCGACCGCGCCTGGACCTGGACGCGGGAGCACCTGCTGACGCCCGCTGGCCTGCCGGCCTGGCTATGGCGGGATGGCCGGGTGCTCGATGCCCACAGCGCGACCGACGCCGACAGCGACACTGCGCTGGCGCTGCTGCTGGCGAGCAAGCGCTGGGGCGACCCGGCCCTGCGCGACGCCGGCGCGCGGATGGTCGCGGCGATCTGGGCCAACGACGTGACCACCGTCGACGGCGCTCCCTACGTCGCGGCGGGTAACTGGGCGACGGACGGCCCGGTCGTCGCGATGAACCCGAGCTACTTCGCGCCCTACGCCTACCACGTCTTCAAGGAGGTCGACCCCGGCCACGACTGGCTCGGCGCGGTCGACACGAGTTATCGCGTCCTCTTCGCCACCTCGTCGGCGCCGCTGAACGGCGGGAAATCGGCGGGCCTGCCGCCCGACTGGATTGGGCTGGACCGCGCCAGCGGGCGGCTCGCGCCGCTCCGGTCCACGCAGGGCGACACCGCCCGCTACGGCTACGACGCCGCGCGCGTCTACTGGCGCGTGGCGCTCGACCTCCGCTGGACCGGCGACGGCCGGGCCGCGACCTATCTGCGGCAGGCCGGCTTCCTACGCGAGGAGGTGCGGCGCCAGGGCTTCCCCGGCGCGGTCTACGAGCACGACGGCGCGGCGGTCGAGCGGGGGCCGAGCCCGGTCGGCGACGCCGGCGCCCTCGCCGCGCTCCTGACGCTCGACCCCGACGCGGCCAATGCGCTCTACGCCGGCCAGATCGTCGGCGGCGCTATCGACGCGGCCGGGCCCGGCGGCCCGGTCTACTGGGGCGACCGGGACGACCTCTACGCCCAAGAATGGGGCTGGTTCGCAACGGCGCTCTACGCGGACGCCCTGCCCAACCTGTGGGGGCGGTAGGGGTTAGGCGTCGGGCGTTAGGCGTTAGGAGTCGCGGGGCGGGGCGCGTGCTCATCTGGCCGGCCGCTGCCCCCGCATGGTCCTCTAACGCCTAA
>DASSSV010000311.1:0-11300 GCA_035708265.1 Thermomicrobiales bacterium
CTGGAAGATCGCCATCACCTCCTCGCTCGACCGGGTGTCGAGGTTGCCGGTCGGTTCGTCGGCGAGGATGATGGCGGGGTCGGTGGCCAGCGCGCGGGCGACCGCCACGCGCTGCTGCTGGCCGCCGGAGAGCTCCTTCGGCTTGTGGTGCAGGCGGTCGCCCAGTCCGACCGCCTGGAGGGCCGCCTGGGCGCGCGCGCGCCGGTCGCGCACGCCGCCGTAGAGCATCGGCAGCTCGACGTTCTCCTGCGCGGTCAGCTTCGGCAGCAGGTTGAAGCTCTGGAAGACGAAGCCGATCTTCTTGTTACGCACCGCGGCGAGCTGGTTGTCGTTCATCCGGCTCACGTCGGTCCCGTCGAGCAGGTAGCGGCCGCCGCTCGGGCGGTCGAGGCAACCGAGCAGGTTCATCAGGGTCGACTTGCCCGAACCGGACGGGCCCATGATGGCGACGAGCTCACCTTTCCGCACGTCGAAGGTCACGCCGCGCAGCGCGTGGACGACGACCTCGCCCATGCGGTAGGTCTTGCGCAGGTCGTGGACCTCGATCACCGCCGGCCCCACCGGCAGCGGGGCGGTGGCCGCCATTGAGAAGGGCGCGGTCGCGCGCCCGTCCGGCACGAAATCGCTCACGTCAGCCCCCCCTCGGGCCGCCGATGAGGCGGGGGCCCCCACCGCCGGACGTCGAGGGCGACTTGCCGTTCGTGACTTGCACGACGACCTTGTCGCCCTCGTTGAGGCCGCTGAGGATCTCGGTCTGCCGGCCGTCGGTGATGCCGACGCGCACGGCGCGCACGGCCGGCTTGCCGTCGGCGCCCATCACCAGCACGACCTGCCGGCTCGTCGCTCCGGCCGCGCCGCCCTGGCCGCCCGCGGCGCCGCCCTGCCCGAACTGACCGCCACCCTGGCCACCCTGCCCGCCGCGCGGGAACTGCCCACCGCCCTGGCCGGCTTGCCCGCCCTGGCCGCTCTGACCGGCCGTCGGCGTACCCTCGCCGTTCCGGGCGCGGCCGCGCCCGGCCGCCGCCGTGGACTGCTCGCCGCCCGGCGCGGCCTGACCGCCCGCCCCGCTCGGCGCGCCGGCCGGCTGCGTCGCCTGCGCGGTGCCGCGCGGAATCTGGCCGGAGGAGGCGAGCGCCTGGAGCTGCGTCCGCGCGGTCGAGAAGGCGGTGTTCGGCACGACCAGCACGTTGTTCGCCTGCGCGACGACGATGTTGATGCTCGCCGTCATGCCCGGCAGGAGCGTGACCGGGGGCTTCTCGATCACGCCGGTCACGTCGTAGTTGACGACGTTCGAGGTGTTGACGCCCTGCGCCGAGATGCTGGTGATCTTGGCGGCGAAGGTGCGGCCCGGCCAGGCGTCGACCGTGAACGTGGCGTCCTGGCCGATGTGGACGTTGGCGATGTCGGCCTCGTTGACCGCGGCGTCGAACTGCAGCGCGTCGAGGTCGGTCAGGTCGATCAGCGCGGAAGTCGCGCTGGACGACGACGAAGACGTGGTCGCGGTGCTCGACGACTGCCCGGCCGAGGCGGAGGTCGTCTGCTGGCCGATGACGCCGTTGATGCTGGCGATGGTGCCCGCCGCCGGCGCCTTGAGGATCGTGTCGTCGAGGTTGAGCTGGGCGGTCTTGAGCGCCGCCTGCGCCTGGTCCACCGCGGCCTGGTCGGCCGCGAGGTCGGCCTGGGTCGGCGGCTCCGTCGCCTTGGCGTAGTTGGCCTGCACCGTGGCGAGGCCCTGCTCGGCGGTGGCGACCTGGCCCTGGGCCGAGGCGACCTGCGCGTTGTCCGCCGCCTGCGCCTTGGCGTAGTTGGCCTGCGATGTGCTCAGTTGCTGCTTGGCCTGGTCGAGCGAGTTCTGCGCCGTCGTCAGGTTGGCCGCGTTCTTGGTCTGGGTGCTGGCGAGCCCGGCCTGCGCGGTCTGCAGCGAGGACTGGGAACTGGCGACCTGCTGCTGCGCCGTCTGCAGGGTGCCCTGGTACTTGGCGAGGTTGCTCTGGTAGGTCGCCTGCGCGGTGTTGAACTGCTGCTGCGCCTGGTCCGCCGCCTGCTGCGCCGTCTGCACCGCCTGGTTCGACTTGGCCTGCGTCTGCCCGAAGGAACTGAGCGCCTGGTTGTAGGCGGTGCGGGCCGAGTCGACCGCCTGCTGCGCCGTCTGGAGCGCCTGGTTGTAGGCCGCCTGCGCCGCGTTCACGGCGCCCTGCGCGTTGTGGACCGCCGCCTGCGCCTGGTCCACCGTCTGCGTCGCGGCCGGGCCGGCGCTGTTATTGGCCGCCTGCGCCTGCTGGAGCGCCTGCTGCTTGGACGAGAGGTTCTGCTGCGCCTGCTGGCAGGCTTGCGTCCCGGCGCCCGTGCCCGCGCACGCCTGGTTGACCTGCTGCTGGGCGTCGTTGACCGCCTGCTGCGCGTTGCTGACCGCGGTCTGCGCGTTGCCGGTGCTAGTGTTGGCGCTGTTCTGGGCGTTGGTCAGCGCGGTCTGCGCGTCGGCGAGCGACTGCTGCGCGTTGTGGAGCGCGACCGCCTGCGAGCCGTTCGGCAGGTTGTTGAGGTTCGTCTGCGCGTTGGCCAGCGCCGTCTGCGCGCCCTGCACCTGCGCCTGCGCCGCCTGGATGTCCCCCTGCGCGCCCGCCTGGGCGACCGCGAGGTTGTTCTTCGCGGTTGTCAGCGCGGCCTGCGCCTGGTCGACGGCGAGCTTGTCGCTCGCGGTGCTGGCCTGGATCTGCGCCTGTGTGTTGGCGAGATTCTGGGTGGCGCCGGCGAGCGCGGTCTGCGCGTTCTGCACGGCGACCTGCGCGGTGTGGAGGTCCTGCGCGTTCTGCGCCGGCACCGTCGTGGTCAGGTTCTGCTGCGCCTGGCTGATCTGCTGGCTGGCGGAGTCGATCGACGTCTGGGAGACCTGCAAGTCCTTCTGCGCGTTCGTCTTGGTGGTGGCGAGGGTCTGCTGCGCGTTGGCGAGCTGCGTCTTGGCGGAATCGACGCCGGCCTGGGCGACCGCGATGTCCTGCGGCTGCGGCCCGGCCGCGAGGAGTTTGTAGGCGGCGACCGCCTTGTCCACGTTGGACTGGGCGGCGGCGACCTGCGCCGCCAGGTCGCCCGGATCCTGCTTGGCGAGCACCTGGCCGGCCTGGACCTTGTCGCCGACCTTGGCGTCGAGCTCCATCAGGGTGCCGGCCTGCTTGAAGTTGAGCGCCAGGTTGTTGGTCGAGCTGATCGGCCCGCTGGTCGAGACGGTGCCGATCACCGTCCCGCGTCCGACCGTCTGGGTGACGTAGGGCGAGGCGGCGACGCCGCGCGCGCTCAGGAAGTAGGCCGCGCCCCCGCCGACGGCCGCCAGGAGCACCAGGACGACCACCACGATCCGCAGCACCGGGTTGTAGAACAGTTTGGACATCGTAAGCCCCGAACTCCTCTAGGTTAGACGTTAGGCGTTAGACGTTAGGCGTTAGGAGATGCGGAGGTAGACACCGGGCGATCCAGACAGCGCCCGACACCGGGCGGTCTCCTAACGCCTAACGCCTCCCCCCTACCGCCTACTTCGTCTGCGGCACGATGGTCAGCCCGGCCGCGTCGGGCGCGATGTCGAAGACCGCGACCTCGTCGTCGCCGGCCCCCGGCTGGACCGGGGTGTAGGTCGGGTTGCGCTTGAAGGCGTCGCGGGCGGCGTACTGGACGGCGGCGGGCGCCATCGCGTAGAGCCGGCCCTGGCTGTCCTTGAGCTGGAAACTGTAGTTGGTCAGCGAGTCGGTCTGCTGGCCCTGGTTGACGACGTGGAGGAAGACGATCTCGTAGCGCCCCGTCGCGGTCATGACCTGGCCGGAGAAATCGGTGAGGGTCGGCTGCTGCTGCACGCCGGTCACCGTCGCGGCGAAGACCCCGCCGGCGTTGAAGCCGGGCAGCAGCACCGTCTGGCCGGCCTGGAGCGCCATCCCGGCGTCCGGCGACCCGCTCGGGTAGCGCGCCATGAGGGCGGCGCGGCCGAGCTGGCTGAGCAGGACGTTGTAGGGCGGCTGGTTCTCCGGGTGCCACTCGAAGACCGCGCGCTCGAAGTACTGCGTCAGGTAGACCTTGCCGTCGATCGGGCTCTTCTGCATGAAGGCGTCGGTGAGCGGCAGGCCCTGCTCGGCCAGGCCGCCGTTATCCTGCCAGTAGCTCAGGAAGGGCTCGCAGACCGTCTTCCCCGTCTGCGCGAAGGTCGCGCAGGGCGTGCCCGGCGGCAGCGCCGGCGCCGGGGCGGCCGGGGTGGGGACGCCGTTGGCGTAGGTCGTGAAGAGCTGGTCGCGGCCGAGCAGCCCCAGTTCGACCTCGAAGGGGGTGCCGGCCAGGTCGGTGTGCTCCTCGAAGCGCGCCCGCTCGAAGTACTGCACCTGGTAGGTCCGGCCGTTGGTCGTGCTGACCTCGTTGAAGGCGCTGGTCAGCGGCAGGCCGAACTGCGCCAGGCCGCCGTTGTCCTCCCAGTAACTCAGGAAGGGGTCGCAGACCGTCTTCCCGGTCTGCGCGAAGGTCGCGCACGCGCCCGCGGCCGCCGCCGCGCGGGGCGCCAGCCCCCACAAGCCCGGCCCCGCCCCGAGCGCCGTCGCGCCGCCGAGCAGCGCCGCCAGCAGGCCCAGGCCGAGGGCCGCCACCACCCGCCTCATCCTCGCTCCCCCGCACACCACCCAATGACCGCGTCCCCGGCCCGCCGGCGCCCCGGAGGGTACACGGCGGCTGGCGGCGACGGCCCTGACTGGCCAGGGTCGCGCACCGGGAACAGTTCGCTTTCCGCAAACCAATGTACAACCGAAACATGAGGGAATCATGAAGAACGATGGGCGCGGGGTGTGGAAACGCACCCCCTCGCCCGAGGCCCGGGCGAGGAGGCGCAGAGTGCCGGGGCGGCGTCTAGCGCGGGGACTGCCACGCTCTGATGGCGAAGCTCAGGAGGGCGTTCTCGTGGTCATGGCGCGAGACGAACCGGCCGAAAACGTTGGGCGGGTCGTTGGGCAATGCGCCGATTGTGCCGATCGGCCTGGTGACGATGACGATGAGCTCGGCCGGGGTGAGGCCCGGGCTCTCGGTCCACACATCGGCGGCGATGGCACTCACGACCGGCGTGGCGAAGGATGTGCCCGACCAGTAGGCCCAACCAGTCTCGTTCGGGCTGCTGCCCGGCCTCACGAAAGGGAACTCCGGCTGACTGAAGATGCCGACGGTCTGCTGCCCGACCAGGTCGCCGCCGAAGATCGCCACGCCGTTGCCGAGTTGGATGTAGTCGCCCTGGTTGGAGAAGGCGGACGGCGCGAGCGCCGAATTGACGGCGGCCACGCCGAGAACCGTGTCGTAGCGCGCCGGGTAGCGAGGCTCCGGCCGGGAGGGGAAGCGCGTGGCGTCGTTCCCCGCCGCGGCGACGACCAGGACGCGCTGTTCCTCCAGCCAGGCAATGACTTCGGCCAGGCTACGATGGATGGTCTCGAAGGTCGCGCTCATCTCGGACCACAGCTGAAGCATGGTGTCCGGCCGCGCCGCCGCCGCGGGGAACCAGACCCTCGGCTGGTCCGCGTTCAGGGGCACGCAGGCCATGAGGCTGAGGTTGATCACGAGCTTCTGTCCGCACGGCGCCAGTCGCGACGGCAGCTTGCCGAGGACGCTGGTCAGCAGCAGCAGGTCGCCGACGCCGGTGTCGTCTAGCACTCGGATCAGGTGGATCTTCGCCGTCGGGGCGATATCGCGGATGATACCGGCCGAGAAGAGACCGTGGTCCCGGATATCGTGGCTGTAGGGGTTGGCCCCATCCCCACCATCCCCCGGTCCGATGGGCTGCAGGAACGCGAAGTAGCCGGGGGGGAGGAATTTCGGCGCGTCGATCGCGACCTCCCGAGCGACGTCGGTCAGGAGCCAGTTGCCGAGGTCGCCGGCCATCGTCTTGACGTCGCCTTCCTCGGGACATGTGTCGAGGATCGCGACGACGACTTGCTGCTGCTCCTGGCTTGGCGGCTGCTCCTGGCTCGACGGCATCGGCGCGCTACGCTGCCGGGTGACCAGGGCCTGGAGGTCCGCGTTGACGAACTGGAACCGGAACGGCTCGACCGCGTCGGAGGGCACGGCGTCCGGCGGCACGGGCGGCGGCTTGTTGGCCGGCCCGCCCCCGGTGTAGCCCGAGCCGTTGCTGGCCGCGGGGAAGAGCCAGTTGGGGGTCGCGGCGATAATGGCGCCCGGCACCCCAGCAATCCGCTCCTGCCGGAGGTTGCGGTTGATGAGGTTCGTCAGCTCGCGGACGATTCGCGCGCCGTCCGGGTTCCAGGAGTCGCGCGTCGTCTGCCCCGGGCCGACACGGTAGAAGTGCAGCGCCGTCGTGCTCCTGTTCTGGCGGCGGAGGGTCACCCACGGGGTCAGGCTGCCGGCCGACCCGGACAGGTCGACGCGCGCGCGCGACAGCGGCTGCAAGAGCACGCGCTCGCGCTGGGCGGCGAAGCGGTCGCGCGCCAGGGTGGGCGCGAAATCCGCCTCCAGCGGGCCGTCGTCGTCCGCGGCGGCCCGGACCTCTAGCAGCCGCGCGAGGCGCTCGTTCACGAAGGTCAGCACGGGTTCGTAGACGTTCCTGCCCCACTCCACCATGACGTCCGGGGCGGGATCCAGCGAGACGACGACGCAGATCTCGTCGGGCGCGTAGTAGAACTGGGGCTTCTGCGCGGTCACGGGAACCTCCTTTCTGATCGGGTGTACGCGGGCACAGGCCCGACTCGCGGCGAACGGCCCGCCCTCAGCCCGGGCCGGACAGTGGGCCGCTGTCGCCGATGAGCTGGAACGGCGCCCAGGCGAAGGGGTGGACGTCGGGCGCGCCCAGCAGGCCCAGTTGCGCCTCCCGCAGCGCCGCGCCCTTCGGCCGCCCGGCGCGGAGCGCCGCGTAGAAGCGCGCCATCAGGCGCGCCGTCGAGCCGTCCTCGACCCGCCAGAGGCTCTGCACCAGCGTCGCCGCGCCCGCGTGGAGGAAGCCCCGGCTCAGGCCGATAAGCTCGTCGCCCCCGGCGACGACGCTGCGCCCGGTCTCGCAGGCGCTGAGCGTGACCAGCGCGCCGCGCAGGTCCAGGGGGAAGACGTCGGCCGTGGTGAGCTGGCCGTCGGCCAGCTTGAGGTGCGCGAAGGCCGGGTTGTCCAGCCGGGCCTCGCCGTGCGCCGCCAGGTGGAGGACGGCGTGGCGCGCGGCGGCCGCCGCCAGCGCCGCGGCGGTCGCGTCCGCCTCGACCCGGACCTCGCCGGGGAAGAGCGCCGCGACCTCCCGCGCCTCGTCGAGGACGCAGGGCAGCCGCCCGCCGTCGCTGTGCGCCAGCACCAGCGCGGTCGCCCCGGCCCGCCGCGGGCGCCCGGCGCAGAGGCGCAGCAGGTGGCTCGACGGGCAGGCCGAGACCTCGATCGCCTCCAGCAGATAGCGCTCCCCGTCGTGCAGCGCGTGGAACGGGACGGCGTGGGCGGGGCCGTAGGGCACCACGATCAGCCGCTCGCGCCCGGCCAGGTGCGCGGCGACCGGGGCGACGAGGGCGCGGTGGAGCGCTTGCAGCAGGCCGCGCGCGTTCCGCCCCAGCCCGTCGAGCGGCGCGCCGCATGCCAGCGCCCGCGCGGCCGCCCCCAGGTTGAGCTGCCATTGCTGGAGCAGCCGCGCGACCGCGCCGCGCCCGGCCGCCAGCGGGACGGCGGCCAGCCCCTCGCGCATGACGACGAAGACGGCACCCCCGTCCGCCCGGAAGTAGTACTCCAGCAGCACCGCGCCCGGGTCGAGGTCCCGCTGGAGCGCCGGCAGGTACTCGCCGGCTGGCGGCGGCGCGACGACGTCGAGGCCCTCGGTCCGCTCCAACGCCAGCCGTTCGAGGATCCTGGCGATCTCCCGCTCGCGCTCGGCGAGCGCGGCGGCCAGCGCGTCGCGATCGGGCGCGGGCGCGCCGTCGTCGCGCCCCGAGAGGCCGTAGCCGTAGAGGCGGTTGTAGAAGTAGTTGTGCTCCTGGCGCCGCCGGGCCAGGGTGTCGAGCAGCGCCTGGACCTCCGGGCGCGCGTGCGCGCGGACCTGGACGTCGAGGTTGCCGGCGAGGTAGTCGACCAGCGCGCGCGACTTGGCGCGCTCCAGATGGGCGAAGGCCAGTTCCGGGCGTCCCAGGCGCAGGGCCGCGTCGATGGCGTCCTCGTAGACCGCCAGTTTGTCCGCCAGGTAGTGCTCGCGCAGCCCGACCGCCAGCGTGCTCTGCTGTCGCTCGATGCTCTCGATGGCCCGCCCGTACCCGGCGAGCGCCCCTGGCAGGTCGCCCCGCGCGTCCGCGACGCGCCCCAGGACGTGCTCCGCCTCGTGCGCGACCCAGGGGGCCTCGCGGTCGCGGGCGACGGCGAGCGCGCCCCCGGCCAGCGCCTCCGCCGCCGCCGGGTCGCCGAGGGCGAGCGCGGCCCGCGCGCTGACCTGGTCGGCCTGCGCCTGGCGGACGGCCAGGCGCTCCTCGGCGAAGAGGGCCCGCGCCCGCGCGGCCTCCTCGCGCGCCGCGCCCCAGTTCTCGGCGTCGAGGTAGATCGTGGCGCGGTGGAGGGCGCTGAAGGCGAACATCCCCCGGTGCCCGCTCGCGGCGAAGGTCCCCGCCGCCTGGTCGAGCAGCGCGAGGGCGCGGTCGAGGTCGCCCGCCTGCGCGCGGGCCAGGGCGGCGAAGAAACGGGCCTTGGCCGCCTCGGTCGGGGTGCCGTGGCGCTCGAACCGGGCCAGGGTCTCCTCGGCCAGCGCCAGCGCCTCGTCGTCGCGGTTGAGCCGGAGGTAGCACCACTCCAGCATCTCGAGCGCGACCCAGGCGGCCTCGAGATCCTGCCCGGCCCGCTCGTGCGCGGCCATGACGGCCGCGTAGTGGCGCAGGGCGCGGGTCGTCTGCCCCCGGCTGGCGTAGACGTAGGCGATGTTGTGCTCCTGCCGGATCGCCGAGGCGGTGTCGCCGCGCCGCAGCCAGAGTTGCCGGACCTCCTCGTGCAGCCGCAGCGCCGGCTCGAAGTCGCCGCGGGCCGTCAGGACGATCGCCCGGTTCGCCTTCGCCCAGGCCACCCGGACCGCCGCGACATCTCCGAGCGACGCGTAGAGCGCCTGCGCGCGCTCGAAGAGGCACAGCGCCCGGTCGTAGCGCCCCGTCGCGTAGCAGACCCAGCCCGCGTTCAGGTCGAGCGTCGCCACGCGGAGCCACTGCTGCTGGACGGTCAGGATCTCCCGCGCGCGGTCGACCGCCGCCAGCGCCGTCGCGCCCCGGCCGAGGTAGTGCAGGGCGAGGAGCCAGCCGGTGCGCGTCCGGGCCCAGCCGACCTCGTCCCCCAGCGCGAGGAAGGCGTCGCCGGCCGCGTCGAGGAGTGTCGCCGCCTCCTCGAACTGGCCGAGGAAGCGCAGCGCGTCGCCGCGCGCCATCAGACCGAGCGCGCGGTGGTCCGGCCGCCCGGCCAGGTCGGCGGCCAGGATCAGCAGGCCGGCGACGCGCAGCGAGTCGCGCGCGTCGATGTGCTGATAGCGCTCGGCTTCGTCTTTCAGGAAGCGCAGGAAGTCCTCGGTGGGCAACACGTCGAGGCAGCGCTCCGCGAAGCGCCGCCGCGCCGGGTCGTCCGGCAGCGCCAGCAGGCGCGGGACGATCGTATCGAGGGTGAGGAGGTCATCACCGCCCGATGCGCAACTCCGGGATGGTGACGAGCCGGTCTCCAAGCGTCACCTCCACCTGGTAGCGGCCCGGCGCCGGGCGTGGGGGCGCGCGAGCGTTCAGCCCTTGACGAACCGCTGGCGGGCGGTGATCGTGGGGCAGTCGAGGCGTTCGGGATCGGTCGCCGAGCCGGTCGCCGCGGCCAGGCTCACGATTTTGTTGATAACCTGGCCGAAGTCCCAGCAGTCGGCCTCGGCGCCGTGTTCGCACCAGAGCGCGGCGGCGAGCGCACTGATGACGGGGGTGGAGAACGAGGTGCCGGCCCAGTAGACCCAGCCGGTCTCGTTCTTGCCACCACCCAGGCACACGGGGTCGGAGCAGTAGAGGCCCTTGGCCGCGTCGATGCGATCCGGATCGCCCGAGCTGGTATCGATGGTGCCCAGGGTCATGGTAGGGGGTACGGTGGGGGCGCTGCTGGACAGTACGAGGGGGCTGCCGGTGGGCAGGCTGGCGTTGCCGCCGAAGGTGGCGACGCCGTTGCCCATCTGCGTGACATCGCCGCGGTTGGAGAAGTTCGCGGCCGCGCCCCCGAGGCCCACCGAGGCGACGCCCAGCGCCTCGTCGTACCGCGCTGGCCAGCGCGGCTCCGGCCGCATGGGGCGCGGACTCCCCGCGGGGATCGTGCCGGGCGGCGGGAAGAAGTGGGTGTCGTTGCCGGCCGCGGCGACGATCAGCGCGTACTTCTCCGCGTTGATCCAGTCGATGATCACCTGCACGTCCGCGTGGAGGCTGTCGAGGTACGCCTGTAACGCCTGGTAGACGCCGGAGCGGTTTTTCTGTTCGAGCGCGTCGAGCGCGGATTTCAGATCGGGGTGCCCGCCCAGATCAACTTCGATGGCATCGTACGCCTCTTTCAGCCACGCGCGCAGGAGCTGCTCGCCCGGCGGGATGGCGAAGCCGAGGCTGAGGTTCACCACTAGGCGTTGATTGTCCGACTTCAAGAATGCTCGCGGCAGCGCCTCGAGGGTCGGGACGAGCGCGCGCAGGTCGGTGACGCCGTACCCGCCGATCACGCGGATCAGGTGGATCGCGCAGCGCGGCGCGATGTCGTGGACGATGCCGGCGGCGAAGAGGCCGTGGTCGGGCATCTTGAAGAAGACGTCGAGATGAGTGCCGCCCTTCCCGTCGAGATTGTCCCGCCAGTTCGGCACGTACCCGTTCAGGCGGTCGAAGTAGCTCTGCGGCCACGAGAGGCCGGGATCCTGGTCGATCCTGACGTACTGCGCCTTACACAGATCCGCCAGTTGCAGATTGTGCGGATAACGCCCCGTGCTGGCGTCGACGTCGCCCCGCTCGGGGCTGGTGTCGAGGATCGCCACGGTCACGTCGGGGCATGGCTCGCCGCCGCTACGCTGCCCAGCTACCAGCCGCTCGATTTCCCTGTTCGTAAAGGTAAAGCGCCAGCGCCCCCTGGCCGGCCTGGTCGGGAGGAAGAAGCGCAAGCAGCCCTTCGCCGGCCGCTTGATCGGCTCGGGCTTCGCGCCCGGGCTCGGGCAGGTATACTGGCTCGCCGCGGCCAGCCAGTTCGGCGCGACGGCGCGGATACGTCCGCTCAGGTGATCCAACGGCAGCAGGCCCCCGGCTGCGTTCACCAAGTCGCGGACGAGGTTGGTGCGCCGGGTGATCTCGGCGGCG
>DASSSV010000312.1:0-8041 GCA_035708265.1 Thermomicrobiales bacterium
ACCGCGCCGTCATCCCGCCATCCACAATCATCACCGCGCCGATGACCGAGCCGGCCTCGTCGGAGGCGAGGTAGGCGGCCATCGCGGCGATCTCCTCCGGCGCGACGAGCCGGCCGTGGGGCTGGCGGGCGCGCATCGCCGCGCGCGCCGCCTCGGGGTCGGGGTAGTCGGCGGTGATGCGCCGCACCCAGGGCGTGTCGACCGTGCCGGGCGCGATGCAGTTGATCCGCACCCCCTCGGCGACGTGGTCCACCGCCGCCGCGCGCGTCAGCGCCATCACCCCGCCCTTCGCCGCGCAGTAGGCCGCGCGGTCGGGCACGCCGACCAGCGCCGCCACCGAGGCCATGTTGACGATCGCGCCGCCGCCGGCGTCGCGGATCGCCGGGATGGCGTACTTCATCCCGAGGAAGGTGCCCTTCAGGCAGACGTCGACCACGCGCTGCCAGTCCTCCTCGGTCGTCTCGGGCGTCGTCGCGGCGACGCCGACCCCCGCGTTGTTGACCATCACGTCGAGGCCGCCCCAGGTGGCGACGGCCCACTCGACCGCCGCGCGGACCTCCGCCGCGCTCGTCACGTCCACGCGCCGCGCCACGGCGCTCGCGCCGAGCTCGGCCGCGACCTCGGCCGCCGCGTCCTCCGCGATGTCCGCCACGACGACGCGCGCGCCCTCCGCGACGTAGCGCGTCGCGATGGCCCGGCCAATGCCCGAGCCGGCGCCCGTCACGATCGCCCGGCGCCCGGCCAGGCGCCGCATCCCCGCCCCGCTCATAGCCGCCCGCTCAGCCCACGCCGCCGGCGAGGTCGAGCCGGCCGGCGCGGCGCAGTGGCTCCTCGAGGCCCGCGTCGCGCACCGTCGCCAGGACCTCGTCGCGCGTGCGCCGGCGGCCGGGGAAGTCGTCGTCCTGGGCAACCTGGAGGAGCAGGCGGGCCGTGACCATCGCGGCCATCTGCAGGCCTCGCAGCGTCGCCTTGTCGACCGTGTCGGCCTCGGTGTGGCCCCAGCCGCGCCCGACCAGCGCGGAGGTGTTGTCCGGGCTGCTCAGCGTGGCGGCCGGGATGCCGCGCAGCGAGTAGGGGAAGTGGTCGGAGTGCGGGCCGAAGCCGTTGCTAATCGGGAAGTCGTACTTCGCCTGCGCCGCGAAGCGCTGGAAGTAGGGCATCAGGTCGGGCGCGCCGGAGAGGGCCAGCGACTCCGAGCCGCCCCGGCCGCGCCCGGCCGTGTCGAGGTTGAGCATGAAGCGGGTGCGCCTGGCGTCCTCCTCGTGCGCGGCGGTGTAGGCCCACGACCCATAGAGGCCGACCTCCTCGCCACAGAAGAGGATGAAGCGGATCGTCCGCTTGATCGAGCCGGCCGGCAGCGCCGCCAGGACGCGCGCCGCCTCCAGGCAAACGACCGTGCCCGCCCCGTCGTCGAGCGCGCCCTGCGAGATGTCGTGGCCGTCGTAGTGCGCGCCGGCCAGGACGAGCTCGTCGGGGTGCTCGGCGCCGACGATCTCGCCGATGACGTTGTAGGAGGTGTTGTCGAAGAAGCGCCCGCCGGTCTTGATCCGCACGCGTGCCGGCTTATCGCCGCGCTTCGCCAGCCGCAGGATCGCCGAGCCGGTCTCCCACGAGACGCCGATGCCGATGATCGCCGCGGGCGCGCCGCCCGGCCCGCCGATGCCGCCGGTGATGTGCAGCAGGCCGGGGTTCTGGTTGACGAAGATGAAGGCGCGCGCCCCGGCGTCGACCGCGCGGCGGAGTTTGTCGGTGCGGTGGCTCGACTTGCCGGCCGTGCGGCCGGGCGTGTTCGTCTCGGCCGCGCTGATGACGACCTTGCCGCGGACGGCGTCGCCGAGCCGCGCGAAGTCCTCCTCCTCGCCGTTGCCGACGTCGATCAACTCGGCCTCGACTTCGCCGGCCGGGCTGTAGGGGAGGGCGATGCAGGAGAACGCCTTGTGGACCGGCGCGGTCAACTCCAGTGTCGCCTCGCCGCGCTCCCAGGCGCCGAACTTCACCGGCTCCAGGTGGACGTTCTGCAGCCCGTAGGCGGCGAGTTTGCTCTGCAGGAACTCGCCCGCGCGGCGCTCGCTCTCGCTCCCGGCCCAGCGGTTGCCGATCTCGTCGCACAGCTCGAGCAGGTTCAGGTACGGCTCGTCGCTGGTCCAGATATCGCCGATGAGCTGCCGCTCCAGCTCGCGCTGCCCCTCCCGCATGTCCGCCATCTGCTCGCCTCCTTCTCGCGCTAGCCCGCCGGGCTCCCCCGGCCGCCCGATTCTAGCACGGCGGGGGACGTTCACCGGTGCGAGCGGCAACCGGACGGTGACGGTGGTGCCGGCGCCGGGGACGCTCTCGACGGCGATTGTGCCGCCGTGGCGCTCGACGATCGTCGCGGCGATCGTCAGGCCGAGGCCGGTGCCCTCGGCGATGCGGCTCGCCGCGGTGCCGCGCGTGAAGGGCGCGAAGAGGGCGGCGCGCTCGTCGGGCACGATGCCGATGCCCTGGTCGCTGACCGCGATCTCGGCCTGGTCGCCGTCCCGGCGGAGGGCCAGCCGGACCTCGCCGCCGCCCGGCGAGTACGTCAGCGCGTTCGAGACGAGGTTGGTCAGCACCTGATCGAGCCGGTCGGGATCCCAGACGCCGGGGAAGCTGGCGGGCGCGTCAAGCCGCAAGGTGTGGCGCGGCGACTGCTCGGGCATGGCCGCGAAGCGCTCGACGACCTGCTGCGCGATCGCGACCAGGTCGGCCGGCTCAACGCGGAGTTCGAGCCGGCCCTGGTGGATCCGCGAGACGTCGAGCAGGTCGTTGACGAGGAGTTCCAGGCGGGCGACCTGTTGCTGGAGGCGCGCCATCGCCCGGTCGAGCCGCGCGCGGTCCGGCGCGGGATTGGCGAGCTGCCGCGCGAGCAGCTCCGCGTTGCCCTTCACCGTCGTGATCGGCGTCTTCAGCTCGTGCGAGGCGATCGAGAGGAACTCCTCGCGCAGCCGCGCGGCCTCCTCCGCCCGGGCGCGCGCCGCCTGCTCGCGCTGGAGCAGGCGGTCGCGCTCGGCCTCCGCCAGCGCGCGCTCGGTCACGTCGCGCATGTTGATCACGATGCCGCGCACGCTCGGCTCGTCCAGCAGGTTGGTCGCCGTGCCCTCCACCCAGCGCCACGAGCCGTCGCGGTGGCGCACGCGGTAGGCGATCGTCTCGTAGACGCCGGGCTGCGCGTGGATCGCCGCGATGTCGCGCGCGATCGCCGCGCCGTCGTCGGGGTGCAGGAACTCGGCCCGGTTGCGGCCGACCAGTTCCTCCGGCCGGTAGCCGAGCAGGCGCTCGGCGGCGGGGCTGGCGTAGCGGATCGTGCCGTCGGGGTCGCGGATGATCGTCAGGTCCGAGGCGTGCTGGACCAGCGCGCGGAAGCGCCGCTCGCTCGCCTGCAACGCCTCCTCGGCGCGCCGGCGGTCGGTGATGTCGCGCACCGAGACCAGGCGCACGACCTGGCCCTCGTAGCGGATGCCCCGCCCGGTGATCTCCAGCGGCACGCGCGAGCCGTCCTTGCGGACGAAGAGCGCCTCGTAGGGGGCCTCGTAGCCGGCCAGCATGCGCACGCGGACCCGCTCGCGGTCCTCCGGCGCGGCGAGCGTGACGGGGTCGCGCCCCTCCAATTCCTCGACCTCGTAGCCGAGCATCGCCGCAAAGGTGCGGTTGACGCGCCGCATCCGGCCGCCCACCGTGATGACCATCCCCTCGGCGGTGGCGTTGAAGAGGCTGGCGAAACTCGTCGCCGCCTCGCGCAGCCGCTCGTCGGCGTGGGTCCGCTCGCTGATATCGGCGGTGATCGCCAGCAGGCACTCCTCGCCGGAGTGTGCGCGCAGCCGGCCCTCCAGATTGCGCACCTGCCCCTGCGCGCGCACCGCGCGCAGCCGACCGATGCCGGTCGGCGAGAGGCGGAGTTCCGCCGCGGTGCGGCCGATGACCTCCTCGCGGGCGTAGCCGGTGAGTTGGAGGAATGTCTCGTTCACGTCGCGGTAGCGCCCGTCGGCGAGCGAACTGACGCTCATGGCGAGCGGGCTGGCCTCGAAGGCCGTGGCGAAGCGTGCCTCCGACGCGCGCAGTGTATCCGCCACGCGTTGGCGCCGCGCGGTGACGTCGCGTAGCAGCAGCACGATGTAGCGGCGCCCGCCGTCGCGGCGCGGTAGCGTCCCGACCGCGACCTCGACGTCGCGCCGCGCGCCGGCCTTGTCGAGCACCGGCACGTCGAACAGCGTGTCGGACCAGGTGTCGTCGCCCGCGCCGTCGGGGCGGGCCAGGATCGCGGCGTAGCCGTCGCGGAGCGGGGGCGGCAGGAGGAGTTCGGGGCGCAGGGCGGCGGCCTCGGCCGCCGTGTAGCCGAAGAGCGCCTCCGCGGCCGGGTTCCAGAAGAGGATCCGGTTCGCGCGCGGGTCGATCACGACCACCGCGTCCCGCAAGCCGGCGACGAGCCGCCCGATGTCGAGATCCTGCGCCTGCAGCATAGCCCATCCGCGCGCGGACGAGCGCGGCCCCTCGCCACCCCCCCGACGCCGCTTCTCCGCGCCATTATCACGCATCGGCCGGCGATCCGGCGCCGCGGCCCGTGACGTCGCCTCCCTACCGGCGCTACAATCGCCACGAGCGTCGCGCCGCGGTTAACCGGGCGCGAGGGAGGACGGGGATGGCCGCCGATCCCAGGCACGAACTCCGCGAACTGATCGAGCGTCTGAGCCAGGAGGACGCGGCCGCGCTGCTGGCCGCCGCCCAGCGCCTGGACGCCGCGCGGCGCGGGCGAGCTTTGCCCACGCTCTACACCGCACTGCCGATCGCCGATATTGACGAGTTGCGCGGCCCGGTCTTCCCGCCCGAAAGACGTCGACGAGTTCGACGCTACCATCCGGCGCTGGCGCGAGGGAGGCAGCGCGCGGCGTGCGTGACCCCGCCCCCGGCGCGCCGCGGCGCTGCTTGCTCGACGCCGATGGTTCCTCGCAATCCGCGTTCCCATCCATGTCATGAGATCCGCGGCGGCTGGCGCTGGCGGTTTCAACCGCCCGCGCGGGCCGGCTACAATGCTAGCGGACGGCCTGACACGGCGAAAGGGGGAGGCGAGATGGCTGAGCAGCAACCGGACGCGGGCACGCCGGCCGGGCTGCCGCTGACCGAGCGGGCCAACCCGCGCACCGTCGCGATCGACCGGCTGCCGACCGTGGCGATGCTCGAGGCGATCAACGACGAGGACGCGACCGTCCCGGCCGCGGTGCGCACGACGATCCCGCAGATCGCCCGCGCGGTCGACGAGCTGGCGGCGCGGCTGGCGCGCGGCGGCCGGCTCCTCCTCTTCGGCGCGGGGACGAGCGGGCGGCTGGCCGCGCTCGACGCCGCCGAGTGGCCGCCGACCTTCGGCGTGCCGCCCGACCTGGCGCGCGCCTCCATCGCCGGCGGGCCGCGCGCGCTGACCGAGGCGGTCGAGGGCGCCGAGGACGACGCCGACCTCGGCCGGGCCGACGCCCGCGCGGTCGGGACGGGCGAGCGTGACCTGGCGCTGGGGATCAGCGCGAGCGGCGGCGCGCCCTACGTCCTCGGCGCGCTCGCCGGGGCCCGAGCGCGCGGCGCCTACACCGTCGGTCTCGCCTGCCGGCCGGGCTCACCCCTCGAAGGCGTCGCCGACCTGATGATCGTGCCGGTCGTCGGCCCCGAGGTGATCACCGGGTCGAGCCGGCTGAAGGCGGGGACGGCGCAGAAGTTGGTGCTGAACATGCTCAGCACCGGGGCGATGATCCGGCTCGGCCGCGTCTACGGCAACCTCATGATCGAAGTGCAGCCGACCAACGCCAAACTCCGCGCGCGCGCCCGGCGCATCGTCCAAGAGTTGACCGGCGCGAGCGAGGCGGACACCGCCCGCGCGCTGGCCGAGGCCGGCAGCGTGCGCGTCGCCGTGGTGATGCTCCGGCTGGGCCTCTCGCGCGTCGAGGCCGAGGCGCGCTGCCGGGCGCACCCCAAACTGTGGGAGGCGCTGGGCGAGGGTAGATAGTTGATGGTTTGTAGTTGATAGATCGCGTCGGGACAGCGCGAGGCACTATTGACTGTCAACTATCAACTCTCGTCAGCGGTGGAAGCCGAGCGCGTGGGCGTAGCCCGGCTCGCGGCGGGGCGCCGGGGCGGCGGGGGCGGACGGCTCGACCGGGAGGGTGAAGGTGAAGCGGCTGCCGCGGCCGGGCTCGCTGGTCGCGCCGATCGTGCCGCCGTGCGCCAGGACGAGCTGGCGGGCGATCGTCAGGCCGAGGCCGCTGCCGCCGGTCGCGCGCGACCGCGAGCTGTCGGCGCGGTAGAAGCGCTCGAAGACGTGCGGCAGGTCATCCGGGGCGATGCCGCTGCCGGTGTCCTCGACCCAGACCTCGACCGTCGCCGGGGCGGCGCGGCGCGCGCCGACCTCGATCCGCCCGCCCGGCGGCGTGTGGCGGAGGGCGTTGCCGAGCAGGTTCTGGAGCACCTGCGCGATCCGCTGCGCGTCGATCTCCACCGGCGGCAGGTCCGGCTCGGCCGCCGCCACCAGCGCGATCTCGCGCTCGGCCGCGCGGGCGCGGGCGGCGGCGAGGGTGTGCTCGATCAACTCGCCGAGGTCAGCCGGGTGGCGGTCGAGCCGCAGCGCCCCGGCCTCGGCCTGGGCCAGTTCCTGCAAGTCATCGATCAGCCGGTTGAGCTGCGCCGCCTCCTCGCGGAGGATCCGCAGCGTCGCCTCGTCGGCGCGGACCAGCCCGTCCTCGATCGCCTCCAGGTAGCCGCGGATGTTCGCCAGCGGCGTGCGCAGTTCGTGCGCGACGTCGGCGACGAGCTGCTGGCGCAACTCCTGGGAGCGCGCCAGGTTCTCGGCCATCTTGTTGAAACTCGCGGCCAGCTCGACCGCCTCGGCGCCGCCGCCGACCGGCACGCGCTGCGCCAGGTCGCCCTGGCCCATCCGGTGCGCCGCCGCCGTCACCAGCTCGATCGGCCGGCCGACGCGTCGCGCCAGGTAGAGGCTGACCACCAGCGCGGCCAGCAGCCCGATCCCCGCGCCGACGAGGAGCGCGCGCTGGAGCCGGCCGAGGAAGTCGGCCCGGTCGGCCGCCGCGCCGGGGTTCTCGACGTAGACCGTGCCGAGCGTCGTGTCGGGCGGCGCGGGCGGCGGGGCCTGCATCCCGAAGGGACCGCCGCGCCGGCGCTCGGCGACGATCGCCGTCTGCTGCCACTCGTCCCCACCGGCGAAGTGCTGGCCGAGGAGCTTGCCGTCGGCGGAATCGGCGACGACGACGCCGTTGCTGTCGGTAACGACGACGTGGTCGCCGAAGAGCTGCGCAGCCACGACCGCCGTCCGCTGCGCGTCGTCCCAGGAGCCGCGGCTCTGCGCGTAGGAGATGGCGAAGATATAGGCGGTATTCTGCAGGCGGGACTCCTGCCCGCGGTTGACGAAGCGCTGGAATTCGCTCTGGGCCGCGTGGCGCGAGTAGAGGGAGGTCGCCAGCACGGCGATCAGCAGCACCATCGCGAAGCCGGCGAGCAGGCGCACCCAGAGGCTCGCCGACGACCGCCGCTCGTTCACGTCCCGGTCTCCAGCTTGTAGCCGACGCCGTAGACCGTCTTGAGCGCCACCGGCCCGCCGGGCGGCAGGGCCAGTTTGCGGCGCAGGTTCATCACGTGGACGTCGATGTTGCGCTCGTAGCCCTCGAAGCCCTGGTCGAACGCGCGGTCGATGAGTTGCTGGCGGCTGAAGACCTGGCCCGGCGCGCGCGCCAGCGCGACCAGCAGGCGGAACTCGGTCGGCGTCAACTCCACCGCACGGTCGCCGACGGCGACCGCGTGGCCGTGGAGGTCGACGTGGAGCGGGGTGAGGTCGATCGTCGCGCCGGCCGGCTCGTCGGCGGCCGGGCGGGTGCGGCGCAGCACAGCGCGGACGCGCGCGACCAGCTCGCGCGGGCTGAAGGGCTTGACGACGTAGTCGTCCGCGCCGAGGTCGAGGCCGCGCAGGCGGTCCTCCTCGGTCGAGCGCGCCGTCAGCATGATGACCGGGATGTGCTGCTCGCCCTGGAGGGTC
>DASSSV010000313.1:0-3216 GCA_035708265.1 Thermomicrobiales bacterium
TCGTCGCCAGGTCCGGGCGCCGCCCCGCCCGTAGCTCGGCCTCGACATGCCCCTTGTCCTGGCGATACCAGCGCAGGTCGCCCATCGCCCCCTCCTCCGAGAAGGCTACTCTACCCACCCCGCCTTATCTCCACCTGTCTGTGGGCGGCGGGGCAACCGGCCACCGTGCTACACTCGCCGTGAGGGCGGCGCCGGAGGGGATGAGGATGGCGGACGAGACCGGGCTGGACGACATCGGCGCGCCGGACGCGGACGGCGCGGCCACGACGACGATCCGGGACAGCCTCTACGACCGGATCGCGCTCGCGCCGCGCGAGGTCGCGCTGATCGGCACGCCGGAGTTCCTGCGGCTCGACGGGATCAAGCAGCTCGGCTTCGTCTCGCGCGTCTGGCCGGGCGCCAAGCACACGCGCTTCGAGCACTCCCTCGGCGTCCTCGCGCTGACGCGCCGGGCGCTGCGCGTGCTGCGCCCCTGGCTCGACCGCACGCTCCGCCCCGCCCCCGCCGACCTCGACGCCACCGCCGCCGCGGCGCTCCTGCACGACGTCGGCCACTATCCGTTCTCCCACGCCATCGAGGAACTCGGCCCGCCCGTGCTCAGCCACGAGGAGGTCGGGCGGGGGATCATCGAGCGCGGCGAGGTGGCGGCCGTGCTGGAGCGCGACTGGGGGCTCGACCCGCGGCGCGTGGCGAACCTGATCGAGCCGCGCGACCCGCTGGGCCCGGTGGACGCCGTGCTGGTCGGCCTCCTCAGCGGCACGCTCGACATGGACAAGCTCGACTACCTGCCGCGCGACGCTAAAGCCTGCAACGTCCCCTACGGCCGCGTCGACACGCCGCGCCTGCTGGACGCGCTGCGGGTCGCGCGCGTCGAGGGGCGCGAGCGGATTGTCGTCGGCGAGAAGGGGGTCAGCCCGCTCCACTCGCTGATCAACGCCCGGCAGGAGATGTTCGACAACGTCTACTGGCACCACACCAACCGCGCCTGCATGGCGATGTTGCTGCGCGCGGTGCAGGACGCGCTGGTGACCGGTGCGGTGCAGCCGGTCGAGCTGACCCGCCACGACGACGCCTCGCTCCTGATGCTGCTCGGCTGGCCGGGGATGCCGGCTTCGACGCGCGCGCTGGTCGAGCTGCTGCGCCTGCGCCGGGTCTACAAGCGCGTGGTCGAGATCAGCGCGCGTGCCGGCGAGCTCTACGCGGGCCTCAGCGCGCTCTACGCGCGGCCGGCCGCGCGCCGCGCGCTGGAGATCGAGCTGGCCGGGCTACTCACCGAGCGCACCGGCCTGGCGGTCGCCGGCCACGAGATCCTGATCGACCTGCCGAAGCCGGAGAAGTGGAAGACCGACGTCTGGGTCGCCTTCGCCGACCCGCCGGTCGGGATGCGCCCGCTGATGCACTGGCAGGAAGTCGTCGGCCTGGGCGACGACGACTTCAAGCGCTACGAGGAGCACCGCCGGCTCATCCGCATCGTCGCCGCCGAGCGCGTCCGCGCCCCGGCGCGCGCCGCCTGGGACGACCTGCTGCTGCCGCGCGCGCTGGAGGCGGTGCGGGTGCTGCCGGCCGCGGCGGCCGGGGCGTGAGGCCCACGGTGGCGGATCGCGGAACTGCCGAGTCCGGCGTGCGCGACGCCGCGCGGGCGGCGGGCGGGGGCTGGCCGTCGGCGCGCGCCGTCGCGGCGGGCGCGCTGGCGAGCGCGGCGATCGGCGCGGCGGCCTACCGGCGCGAGTCGCTGACATGTGGCGGTGTCGCGGGCGCGCTGCTCGTCGGCACGATGGTCTTCGCGGCGGGCGGGCCGCGGCCGGCCGCGCAGCTCGTCGCCTTCTTCGTCAGTTCGAGCGCGCTGTCGCACTGGCGGCGCGAGCGCAAGCGCGCGGCGGCCGTCGAGGTGGCGAAGGGCGGGCGGCGCGACTTCCGGCAGGTGCTCGCGAACGGCGGCGTGGCCGCCGCGCTCGCCGCTGTCGGCCGGCGCTGGCCCGCCGCGCCCTGGCGCGACGCGCTGCTCGGCGCGCTGGCGACCGTCGACGCCGACACCTGGGCGACCGAGCTCGGCCTGCTCAGCGCCCGCCCGCCGCGCCTGGTGACCACCCTCCGGGCGGTGCCGGCCGGCACGTCGGGCGGGGTGACGCTCGCCGGCGCGCTCGCCGCCGCGGGCGGCGCCGGGGCGATCGGCCTCGTCGCCGCGATCGGCCCGCGCGGCCGGTCGCGCCCCGCCGCCGTCGCGCTCGCCGTCGTCGCGGGCGTCGCCGGCGCCTTCGCCGACAGCGTGCTCGGCGCGACGCTCCAGGCGCGCTACCGCTGCCCGCGCTGCGGCGCTCTCACCGAGCGGACGCGCCATTGCGACGCCCCGACCGTCCTGGTCGGCGGCCTCCGGTGGCTCGACAACGACGCGGTCAACCTCGCCAGTTCGGCCATCGGCGCCGCAACTGGCTGGCTCGCCGGGCGTGTGCTGCGCGCCGGCTAACCGCGTCCCGCCAGCAGCGGCAGGAGGTCGTTGCCCTTCGCCGCGCCGCCGCCGAGGCGGGCGATGGCCTCGTCGGGGACGCCGCGCGCGCGCAGTGGCTCGATCACGTCCCGCGCGAGGTCGGGGACGTAGGCGTCGAGCGCGCGGGTGCCGGGCGTCGCCTCCAGCCGCACTCTGCCGGCGCTCGCCGGAATCAGGGTCGTCTGCCCCAACTCCACGGCGGTTGCCTCGCCGCCCTCGTCCGTCATCTCCAGCCGGCCTGCCAGGACCGTGAGCAGATGGAAGGTGGCGCCGTCGAGCGCGAGCGGCTGCGCCGCGGCGAAGTCGCGCGCCTCGAGCGCGAAGTAGCGGCAGGCGACGAGCAGCCGGCGTTCGCCGCAGTCGTCGAGCGGTTGCGGCGGAATCACGTGGTGGGCGTGGCTGGTCGGGTCGGCGACGGCGAGGCCCTGCTCGACGTGGATCTCCCGCGGGCGGCCGTCGGTCCCCAGCCGGCCCCAGTCGTGCAGGCGGAAGGTGACGTCCGAGTACTGCTGGATCTCGTAGAGGACGATGCCGCCGCCGATCGCGTGGATCGTCCCGGCCGGCGTGAAGAGGGTGTCGCCGGCGTGGACCACCTCGGCGTGGAGGTGCGCGGCCAGCCGGCCGGACGCGAGCGCGGCCGCGACCTCGTCGGGCGCGAGGTCGGCCCGGAGGCCGTGGTAGATCACCGCGTCGGGCTCGGCGGCGATGACGTACCAGGCTTCGGTCTTGCC
>DASSSV010000314.1:0-11056 GCA_035708265.1 Thermomicrobiales bacterium
ACTCGGGGTCCGCGCCGGCGAGGATTGCGAGCAGGTACGCCTTCCAGGTGGTCGGCGCGCCCGCCCCGCGCGCGACCCGCAGCGCCGGCCCCGCGCCCTGCGCTGTCGCGACCCGCTGCGTCCGCCGTACCTGCCCGACGATCGCCGGCAGATAGAACCCCGCCGCGGTGCTCGCGGCCAGCGGCTCCCCCGCCACGCGCGTCATCACGACCGCCGGATACGCACGGCCGTCCGCTCGCACCTCGCCTTGCGCGAGCAGCCGCGGGACGCGGACGCGCCGGCCGCGCAGCAGGTCGAGGACATAGGCGTCGGTGTGCGCGTCCTCCCCGACTTTGACGACGACGCGCCCGCCGTCCGCCGCCGTCGCGAAGACAATCAAGTGATCCGCCCCCGCCTCCCGTCCATCCGAGAGCGCCTGCCCACACAGCGCCGACGCCTGCGCGAGCACCGCATCGAGCGGGATGCGCGGCCTCATGCCCCCCCGCAGCCCCGTTGACCACACCTCGGCCAGTACTGCCGTCTACCGTCTGCCGTCTGCCGTCTCGTCACTCCCCGTCGCCGCGATGCAGTTTGCCGTAACTGGCGTAGCGCGTCCGGTCGATCGCGCCGGCGGCGACGGCGGCGCGGACGGCGCAGTCGGGCTCGTGCAGGTGGGTGCAGTCGGTGAGGCGGCAGTCGCCAAGGTAGGGCCGGAACTCGCGGAAGCACCAGTCGAGCCGGTCGCGCGCGGCGCCGTCGACCGCGAGCGCGCGAATGCCGGCCGTGTCTGCGATGTAGCCGCCGTCCGGCCCGTCGAGCGGGAAGAGATGCGTGCCGCGCGTCGTGTGGCGGCCCTTGCTGGTCGCCGCGCTCACCGCGCCGACGCGCAGGCCCAGCTCGGGCTGGAGGGCGTTGAGGAGGCTCGACTTGCCGACGCCGGACGGCCCCAGGAAGGCCGAGGTGCGCCCGGCCAGCCGCTCGCGCAACTCATCGAGCCCCAGGCCGGCCGCCGCGCTCGTCAGCACGACCGGGTAGCCGAGGCCGCGGTAGACCGCCAGCCGCTCCGCCAGCCAGGGCTCGACGCCGAGGTCGGCCTTGTTCAGACAGATCGTCGTGTCGAGGCCCTGGTCCTCGGCCAAAACGAGGAAGCGGTCGAGCAGGCCGAGGTGCGGCGCGGGCTCGCGCGCGGCGAAGACCGTGACGAGGTGGTCGACACCGGCGACCGCGCGCAGGCGGTCCTGGCCGGCGTCGGGGTCGCGGCGGCCGAACGCGCCGCCCGCCCGCGTGACGACCGCCTCGATCACCCCCTCGCCGGGGATCGTCGGCAGGACGCGGACGCGGTCGCCGACGGAGACGGGGTCGTGCGTCCTGACGCGGACGCCGATGGCGCTGCGGCGCGCGGCGGTCGCATCGCTGTCGGCGTACTGGAGTTGTTTGCGCAGCCGGCCGCGGATGGTGCAGACGAGCGTCCCCTCCCCGGTCTCGACCTTGTAGAAACCGCGGCTCCCCTCGACGATCAGCCCTTCGAGCGTGCCGGGGAGGTCCGCGACGGCGGTCGCCGGTTCGTGCGCGCTCGGCGCGGGCGGGGCGGCGACGGCGCGGCGTTTCTTGCTCAAGCGGTGCGCTCCTTGCGTGCGGTCCATCGCGCCGCTCCCGGCCGGAGCCGGTGACGGCGGGCAACAAAAATCCGGCCGGGTCGTGCCCGCCGGAGGTGCCTGCGTAGACCAGCGCGCCGGCCGCCCGCGGGGCGGCGCGACGGTCAGCCGCGACGCAATCGGAGCGGGGGGATCGGCCGGTGGCGCGGGGTACGCGGCACGCGCGCGAGCACACTCATCGCCGCCACCTCCTTCCGCCACCTCGCCGACGCCAGGCGCCAGGGGGATCATCCGTCGGGCCGGCCAGCGCCGACCATCTGCAGGCAGGATAGGGACTGTGAGGAGCGTTGTCAAGGGCAGCGCGGCCGCCCGACGAGTGACGAGTGACGAGTGACGAGGGGGATGGGGCGCCTCGCGGCGCGCGAAGGCCGCCGGCGCGGGTTAGCGCCGGCGGCCTTCGGGATCGGCAACCGGCGATGGTCGCCGGCGGACCTGCCCGCTCTACCCTCGAGCCGACCGAGTCCTGAGTCCTGAGTCCCGGGTCCTACTACTCCGGTTGCAGCGTGACCGGGGCGCGCTCGGGGCGGCGGGCCGGGGCCTCGCCGCGGCGGAGCGGCCGGCGGACGCGCAAGTCCTTCGCGACGACGTAGGAGCCGATCACCAGGGCGGCGGCGAGGGCCTGCGCCGTCAGCGACTCGACGGTCGGGAAGGCGGCGAACCAGACGCCCATCCAGTCGGGGATCGGGAGCGCGACGGTCGTGGTCGGGATCCAGCCGGCCAGTTGCAACTCCTGCGCGCTCTCGCCGACCATCACGACGAGGACGAAGCCGAGCATCACGCCGGTGAGGACCAGCATCCGCTTGTAGGGCAGGCGCTCGTGGGCGACGAAGGTGAGCGCGCCGACGACCGCCGTGGCCGCCGCGCCGAGCGCGACGCCCCGCAGCACCACGCCCGCGCCCGCCTGCAGGCGCAGGTTCTGGAGGAAGAGCACCACCTCGAAGCCCTCGCGGTACATCGCCGTGAGGCCGAGCAGGACGAAGCCGAGCGCGACGCGCGACCGGCCGTCGCCGGCCAGGTCCACCAGGCGGCGGCGCCGGCGATTGTGGTGCGAGATCCAGCCGGTCCAGTAGACCCGGTGGAAGAACCAGTTCATCACGACCAGGAGGACGACGATCGCGAGGAGGCCGGTCGCCGCCTGGAGGTCGAGGGCCGGGGCATCGACGGCGTCAAGGATCGCCACGACGACGAACCAGGTGGCGACGGTCGCCAGCAGCCCGACGCCCGCGCCGAGCGACACCGGGCGGCGGTAGGCGGCCTGCGCGCCCTGGAAACTCGCGGTGATCGCGGCCAGTACGAGAATCGCCTCCAGCCCTTCGCGGAAGACGAGGATGCCGCTGTTGAGGACGATAGCGGTCTCGGGGAGGCGCGGCGTCGCCGGGTCGGGCGCGCCGTGCGCCGTCACCCCTTGCCAGACGAGCAACCCGAGCACCGCCAGCCCGGCCAGCCCCAGCGCGATGCCGCCCAGTTTCCGCGCGCTCAACCCCATACCTCCTCCTCACGCCGGGCGTTCGCATCTACGAACACGCGTGATTCATTCTCCCGAACCTGGGCCGGTCTGTCAAGGGAGAGGCAGGCGACGATGCGTGGCGGGTACCGACCGCGCGGCGGGTGCCTTGCCCTCATAGCGGGTGCCCGCGCCAACCGAGCGATGACATCGCGGGGTCGCCCCTACCGCGCCAGGCCGAATTGCGCGCCGGGCTACCCGTTGACCCAGACGGCGAAGCGGGCGCGGGCGTCGCGGCCGTGGTCATGCCACCACTGGAGGTTGAGGGGGACGGGCGGGCGGGCGGGCGCGGGGGCGGCGGTGGCGGCGGGCGAGGGAACGGCGGGGGCGTAGCCGGCCGCGGCGAGGGCCGCCTGCGGGCGCGCGCCGAGCGTGTAGGCGATGAAGTCGTGCGCGACGTCGGCGTTCGGCGCGCCGCGCGGGATCGCCCAGACGACCGGCATGGCGACCGGCGCAACCGGCGCGAGCGCCACCCCCGCGCCCCCGGTGACCGCGGCGCGGAGGTCGCCGCCGCGCGCGACCGCGACGTCCACCCGCCCCTCGTCGAGCGCCTGCTGCGGGTCGTCGGGCTTCTCCCACCAGAAACTGACGCCGGGGCGCACGCGGTCGAGCGCGGCGAGCGCGCGCGAGACGTCGAGGGGGTAGAGGCGGTCGGGGGCGACGCCGTCGGCCAGGAGCGCTGCTTCAAGGAGCCCGGGCGCGGCCCGCGGGAGTGCCCAGGGGTTGCGCGGCGCGGTCAGGCGCCAGACGCCGGGCCAGCCGGCCGGGGTTTCGGCGCCGAAGGACCCGGGGCGGTAGGCCGCGGCGACGGTGTCGAGCAGGACGCCGACGCCGTAGTCCAGCGCTAGGCCGGGCGACACGGCGGCGCGCGGCAGCCGCGCGTAGTCGACCGGCGTCAGGAGATTGTCCGCGGCCAGTTCGCCGAGCAGCGCGGCGCCGAGTGCCGCGACGTCCCACTGGGCGCCGCCCGCTAGCACCTGCTGGCGCAGCGGGGCCACGGGGTCCGGTGCCTCGACCTCCATCACCCGGCAGCCGGTGTCGCGCGCGAAGGGGACGAAGGCCGCGCCCCAGAAAGCCAGGCGCTCGGCGCCGCCCGGCGTGGCGACGAGCAGCGACCGCCCGGCCCAGCGGCCGGTGTCGGCGCGCTGGCAGCCGGCCAAGCCGACGAGCGCCAGGCCGGCCGCGCCGGCGGCGCGCGCGAACTGGCGGCGCGTGAGGCGTGGGTCGCGAGGCGGGGTCACGGCGGGCGGCTCACCGCCCCTCGTCCGCGCCGGCGACGAGGCGCAGGGGCAGCGGTCGCGCCGGGGGGCGGGCGGTCATCGGCGGGATTGCGGCGGGGTCCTGCCCGGTCTCGGCGGCGAGCAGCGCGACGATCGTGCCGGTGCAGTAGATCCCCTGGCAGAGGCCCATGCCGGCGCGGGTGCGGCGCTTCACGTCGTTGACGCTGCGCGCGCCCTCGGCGATGGCCCCAAGCACCGCGTCAAGCGCGACCTCCTCGCAGCGGCAGATCGGCGTGTCGCCCGGCAGCGCCGGCGCGCCCGGTTCGTTCATGGTGCCCCCTCCCCGTCTGCCGCCCCCCGGCGCGCGTAGTCGGCGACCGCGGCGCGGACCGCCTCGGCGGCCAGCGCGGGGGCGTAGAGGCGCTCCGCGGGCAGCCCGCCGAGCGCGGCGGTGATCTCGTCGGCGGTCAGCGCGCCGGCCACGCCGACCGGCCGGCCGGCGATGAGCGTCGTCGCCATCGAGGCGGACGCGATCGCCGCGCTGCACCCGAGGGCGCGGAAGCGCGCGTCGGCGACGTCCCCCCCGGCCACGCGGATCGCGATCTCGATCCAGACCGTGCCCGCCGCGCGGTCGCCGGCCGCGCCCCGGCCGTCGGCCTCCGGCAGCCGGCCGAGGTTGCGCGGGCGGGCGAAGTGGTCGAGCACCTGGGCGCTGTATCCGTCGGACACGGCCGGTCCTCGCTGCGCTACGCGGACCCCGCCCGGCCGGGGCCCGGCGATCCATTGTAGCACCGCGGATCGCGCGCCCGGGGGCCGTGGCCGGGCGCGTCGCCGGCCCGGCGCCCCGCACCGAAACACATTCGGAGATCCGACGTACTACGGTGTGGAGTTTGGAGGCCATCGAAAGGAGCCAATTGGATGACTGCGGGGCAGGACGGGCAGGTGTTGGGCGCCTATCGCCTGCTGGAGCGGATCGGCAAGGGCGGCATGGGCGAGGTCTACCGCGCCCAGCACCTCAAGCTGGGGCGCGAGGCGGCGGTCAAGGTCCTCCCGGCCAACCTCGCCGCGGAGGCCGACTTCCTCAAGCGCTTCCAGCGCGAGGCGGCCAGCGCCGCCTCCCTGGAGCACCCCAACATCCTGCCGGTGTGGGACTACGGCGAGCAGGGCGGCGCGCCCTACCTGGTGATGCCCTTCGTGCGCGGCGGCACCCTCAAGGACCGCCTGGAGCGCGGCCCGCTCGACCGCGCCGAGGCGCTGAACTATCTCGGGCAGATGGCGGCGGCGCTCGACTACGCGCACGAGCGGGGCATCATCCACCGCGACGTCAAGCCGGCGAATATGCTGCTCGACGGGCGCGGCCGGCTCTACCTGGCCGACTTCGGCATCGCGAAAGCCCTGGAGGGCAGCGAGGGGCTGACGCGCACCGGCGTCGGCGTCGGGACGCCGGAGTACATGGCCCCCGAGCAGGCCCAGGGCCGCGCCGACGCCCGCAGCGACCTCTACGCCCTCGGCGTGATCCTCTATCAGCTCCTCACCGGGCGGGTGCCCTATACCGGCAACTCTACGGTCGAGGTGCTGATGAAGCACCTGCAGGAGCCGCTGCCGATGCTGCCGCTGCGCGGCGTCAACCCGGCGCTGCCGCCGCGGATCGAGGGGGTGATCCAGAAGGCGCTGGCGAAGAACCCGAACGACCGCTACCAGTCGGGCGCGGCGCTGGTCGAGGCGGCGACCGAGGCCCTGGCGAGCGGCCAGCCGGCCGTGGCCGCGGCCGGGCCGACCGTCGTCGGCGCGCCCGACCCCGCGCGCACGGTCGTCGCCGGCACACCGCCCCCGGGCCGGCAGGCTCCGCCGACGAACACGCCCGCCCCGCCCCCCGGCTGGCAGACGCCGGCCGCGAGCATGACGCCCCCGCCGGCCGGCGCCACCCCGGCGCCCGGCTGGCCGCAGCCCGGCCCGCAGCCGACGCAGGCCGGGCCCGCGCCCGCCTGGGGTCCGACGGCCGGCGCGACCCCGCCGTCCTGGCAGGGCGCCGCGCCGCAGTACGCCCCGCCCCCGCCTCCCCCGCCGAGCGGCGCGGCGGGCGGCGGCATGCGCAAGCCCTGGCTGATCCCGGTGGTCGTCGGCGTAATCGCCCTGCTGCTCCTCTGCGGCGGCGGCGGGGTCTTCGCGCTGACGCGGCCCGACACCAGCGCGACGGCGACGGCGAACGCGCGCTCGACCGAGACCGGCCGGCAGGTCGCCGCCGCGACCGGGACGGCGCAGGCCGTCGCGGCCGCCACCGGCACGGCCGGCGCCGTCGCCACCATGACCGCGAGCGCGCCGACCGCCACGCCGGTCCCGCCGACCGCGACCACCGTGCCGCCCACCGCGACCGCGGCCCCGCCGACGGCGACGAGCGCGCCGCCGACCGCCGCCGCGGCCGCGCCGACCGCGACGAAGCCGCCGGTGACGACGGCCGCGAAGCCGCAGCCCAACGGCGCCGTGCCGGCCGGCTGGAAGGTCTACTACGGCACCACCGTCCCCTTCGTGATGGCCTACCCGCCCGGCTGGACGGTGGACGAGTCGGACGCGGCCAAGGGGCAGATCAGTTTCGAGTCGCAGGACGGGATCATCGTCGAGATCAGCACCGAGGGCAAGGCCAACCCCTCGGCGAACGTCGACGTGCTGCGCGACCAGTACGCCAAGGGGCTGACGCAGGTCTGCGAGCAGTCGGCCACCGACTTCACGCGCTACAGCGAGTTCTCCGGCGTCACCTTCGCCTCGCTGGCGACCAAGTGCGTCTACAAGGGCCAGACCTACATGTACTACATCGGCGCCGGGCTGAACAACGCAGTGGAGTGGGACTTCGCGCTCCTCTGCGCCTACAACCAGTTCGACAACAACGCCGACCAGTACTACAACCCGATGCTGCGGACGCTCAACATCTACAAGAACCCGTAGCCGCGCGGGCGCGCGACGCGGGGCGGGGGCCGGCGCCGGCCCCCGCTTTTCGCGTGCGCGCGAAATCGGGCGGCACCCGCCGACGTATGTCTTGATGGCGGGTCGCGGCCCGGCGGGTTGCGGTGGAGCGCCGCGCGGCGTATCCTCAACCCATCCGGGTGGTCCAGCCAGCGGCCGCGCCCGACTCACGCCGGCCGCCCCACCAGTACACGACGACCCCGCTCGCCCGCGCGGGCGAGCGCCAGGAGGAGATCCGCGGCATGTCGGTTCCCGAGGACAGGATACTGGGGTCGTACCGCCTGGTCGAGCGAATCGGCAAGGGCGGCATGGGCGAGGTCTACCGCGCCCAGCACCTCAAACTCGGCCGCGAGGCGGCGATCAAGATCCTGCCGGTGAACCTGGCGGGGGAGGAGGACTTCCTCAAACGCTTCGAGCGCGAGGCGGCCAGCGCCGGCTCGCTCGACCACCCCAACATCCTGGCCGTCTGGGAGTACGGCGAGCAGCAGGGCGCGCCGTACCTGGTCATGCCCTACGTCCGCAGCGGCACGCTCAAGGAGCGGCTGAAGCGGGGTCCGCTCTCGGCGCAGGAGATCGCCGGCTACCTCACGCAGATGGCCGACGCCCTGGACTACGCGCACGAGCGCGGCATCGTCCACCGCGACGTCAAGCCGGCCAACATGCTGCTCGACGACCGGGGCCGGCTCTTCCTCTCCGACTTCGGCATCGCCAAGGCGCTCGAAGGCGCCGAGGGGCTGACCAAGACCGGCATCGGCGTCGGCACGCCGGAGTACATGGCCCCCGAGCAGGCGCAGGGCATCGTCGACGCCCGTAGCGACCTCTACGCGCTCGGGATCATCCTCTATCAGATGCTGACCGGCCAGGTGCCCTACCGGGGCAACAGCACCGTCGAGGTGCTGATGAAGCACATGCAGGACCCGCTGCCCCTCCTGCCGCTGCGCTCGGTGAGCCCGCCCCTGCCGCCCGGCATGGAGCAGGTGCTGCAGAAGGCGCTGGCCAAGAACCCCAACGACCGCTTCCAGACCGGCCACGCGCTGACCGAGGCGTTCCGCGAGGCGCTGGTTGGCGCCGGGACGCCGGCGACCTACCCGGCGACCGCGACCGCCTACACCCACGCGACCGGCCAGGCGGTCGCGCCCGGCGCGACGCCGCCGCCCGGCTGGTCGCCGGGCGCCACGGCCGGCGGCTGGACCCCGCCGCCCACGGTCGCGCCGGCCGGCGGGCTCACGCCCCCGCCGGCCGGCGGGGGCGCGGCCGACTGGTCGGCGGCCGGCGCGACCGCCGGCTGGTCCTCGACCGCGACCCCCTATCCGCCGGCGGCGACGCCCGCGGCGGCCCCGCCCGCGAGCGCCGGCCGCCGACCGCTGCTGCTCGGCGGCATCGGCGCGCTGATCCTGCTGCTGCTCCTGGCCGGCGCGGGCGGGCTCTACGCCGTCACGCGCCCGAACACCCAGGCGACCGCCACCGCCGGGGCGGCGGCCACCGGCACCGTCCAGATGGCCGCGCTGGCGACGGGCACCGCGCAGGCGAACGCGGCGGTCGCGGCGACCGCCGGGGCGATCGCGACGGCGACGGCGAGCGCGCCGACCGCCACGCCGGTCCCGCCGACGGCGACCAGCGCGCCGCCCACCGCGACGACCGCGCCGCCGACGGCGACGAAGCCGGCCCCGACGGCGACGGCCGCCCGCGCGGCCGGGCCGGTCAAGCTCGCCGTGTCGCCGACCTCGGGGCCGGCAGGCACGAGCTTTATCGTCACCGGCTCGGGCTTCACCCCGGGCGAGACGATCCATTACACCGTGACGGCGCCCAATGGCGCGACGAAAGAGGACACGATCCCGCTCACGGCGTCGCAGGACAATTTCCAGCTCACGCTGACCTCCCAGGCGGACTATCCGACGGGCGTCTACACGGTCGCGTTCACGCGCGGCGACGGCAGCGTGGTCGGCACGGTCTCGTTCACCGTACGCTGAAGACTTATGAAGGATGAATGACGAATTATGAAATGAGCGGGTGCTCGGTCCGGGCAGTCCTCACTTCGTACTTCGTGCTTCATAATTCATAATTCATACTTCTCACTTCTCGTTGAGGGGGCGATGGGCGGGTTGATCTTCCTCGGCACCGGGGATCCCTTCAACTACGAGCGCACGCAGACGGCCCTCGCCTTCCCGCTACCGGGCGGCGAGACGCTGCTGGTCGACACGGCGAGCGGGACCGGCCTGCTGGGGCAACTCGACCGGGCGGGGATCGCGCTCGACGGCGTCCGCCACCTGGTCATGACCCACCGGCACTTCGACCACGCCGGCGGGCTGGCGCCGCTGCTGGTCGACCTGGTGGCGGTGCCGGGGGCGACGATCACGGTCTACGCCGCGGCGGAGACGGCCCAGGCGCTCCACGACCTGCTGCGCCTCACCATCCCCGGCGTCGAGGACTGGCTCGGGCCGCGCCTCCAGTGGCGGGTCATCGAGCCCGAGCGCCCGCTGGCGATCGGCGACCTGGAGCTCACGCCGTTCAACGTCGAGCACGGCATCGAGTGTGTCGGCCTGCGCGTCGCCCGGGACGGCAGGTCGGCGGTCTTCTCGGCCGACACCTGCCCCTGCCCCAACCTCGTCCGCCACGCGCGCGGCGCGGAGTTGCTGATCCACGAGGTCTACAGCCCCGACGCCGATGCCGAGACCGCGCACCGCTTCGGCCACTCCACTGCGGCCGACGCCGGCGAGGCCGCGCGCGACGCCGGCGTCGGCCGTCTCATGCTGACCCACTTCCGCTCCTCGAAGTACGTCGACGTGGAGGCCCTGCGCGCCGAGGCCGCGGCCATCTTCCCCGGCCCGGTCGACGCGGCGGAAGACCTGCTGCGCGTCGCGTTCTGAGAACCGGCGCCCCGCGTCCAGCGCTTGGTCCTCCATCCATAGGCGACACATCACGGTTGAGGTAGCCCCCGCCGATCAGGCCGGGGGCGCGGGCAGGCGCGTCTGCACCGCCAGGGCGGCGAGGAGCAGCACCGCCGCCGCCAACGCCGGCCCCGCCAGCCCGCGGCCGACCAGCGCCGCGCCGAGCAGCGGCCCGAGGATCGCCCCGGCGTAGACGGGCAGGAAGGCCAGGGTGAGCGTCGCCGTGCGCCGCTCCTCCGGCACCAGCGTCGCCAGCAGCGCGTAGATCAGCGCCATGAGCGCGGCCAGGCAGCCGCCGAAGAGCGCGACGGCGCGGGCCAGCGCCGCCAGGCTCCCGGCCAGCGGCAGGACCAGCACGCACCCCGCCGCGCCGAGCGTCACCGCCGCGAGCACGCGCCGGAAGCCGAGCCGGTCGCCGAGGATCCCGGCCGTCGGCGAGAGCACCACGCCCAGGAGCCCCGCCGCGCCGACGACGATGCCGATGTCGGCGGCCAGGCCCGCCCGGCCCGGGTGCAGCCGCGCCACGAAGAGCGGCAGGAAAGGCTGCACCACGAGCTGCCCCAGCAGGGCCAGGCCGAAGGTGACGAAGAGGGTGCGGCTGACGGGGGTGGTCGCCACCGCGCGCAGGGCCTCTCGCGCCTGCCACGCCACCGGGACGGCGGGCGGCGCGGCGCGGCGGGGCTCGCGGTAGCCCACCGCCAGCAGCAGCGCGACGGCGAGCGAGAGGGCGGCGTCGAGGGCGAAGAGGCCGCGCAGCCCCAGCGGCGTGCCGTCGGCCAGCCAGCCACCCGCGGCCGGGCCGATGGCGAACCCGACCGGCGCCGCGACCCCCAGCAGGGCGAGCGCCAGCCC
>DASSSV010000315.1:0-5469 GCA_035708265.1 Thermomicrobiales bacterium
ATCGGCATCATGGGCGGCTCCTACGGCGGCTACATGACGATGGCCGGGCTGACCGAGTACCCCGAGCGCTTCGCCGCGGGCGCGAACCTCTACGGCGTGGTCAACTTCGAGACCTTCTTCGCCCACACCGAGCCCTGGATGGCCGCGATCTCGAAGGTGAAGTACGGCGACCCCGACACCGAGCGGGACCTGCTCCGCGGCCTCTCGCCGATCCACCGGATCGACCGCGTCGCCGCGCCGGTGCTCGTGCTGCACGGCGCCAACGACACCAACGTGCCGGTCGTCGAGGCCGAGCAGGTCGTCGAGAACCTGCGGCGGCGCGACGTCCCGGTCGAATACGTCCTCTTCCCGGACGAGGGCCACGGCTTCCTGAAGACCGCCAACCGCATCCGCGCGACGACCGCCGTTGTCCGCTGGTTCGCGCAATATCTCGGCGAGAGCGATGAGTGACGAGGGATGAGGGGGTGGGGCGAGGCGCCGGCGATTGAAATCGCCGCTACGGGCTCGCCGCTGCGCGCAGCGCTATTCAGGCCCGGTTTCAACCGCAACCCACTTCCGACTGACGACTGGCGACTGGCGACTGACGACCGCGGGAGGGTGACATGGAGCCCGATTCTCACGACGTGACCGGCGGCGGGCCGGTGTTGGCGCTCTTCGCGCACCCCGACGACACCGAGTTCGTCGCGGGCGGCGCGCTGGCGCGCTGGGCCCAGGCCGGGCGCCGGCTGGTCTACGCCTTCTGCACCGACGGGAGCAAGGGGACCAAAGACCCGGCGCTGGCGGGCGCGCGGCTCGTCGCGACGCGCCAGGAGGAGCAGCGTGCGGCGGCCCAGGCGCTCGGCTGCGAGGAGGTCGTCTTCCTCACCTACGAGGACGCGATGCTCAAGCCGTCGCTCGACCTGCGCCGCGACTTCACGCGCGTCATTCGGCGCTACCGCCCGGAGATCGTCGTCTGCTTCGACCCGACGGTCTACTGGTTCGGCGAGTGGTACATCCAGCACCCCGACCACCGCGCCTCGGGCGAGGCCGCGCTGGCGGCGGTCTTCCCGGCCGCGCGCGACCGGCTGACCTTCCCGGAACTCCTAGAGGAAGGACTGGAGCCGCACATCGTCGAGGAGGTCTTCCTGGCGAGCCCGGCCACGCCGAACCGCTGGATCGACATCGAGGCGGTGCTGGAGCAGAAGATCGCGGCGATGCTCCAGCACAAGAGCCAGGTCGCGGACCCCGACACCGTCGCGCGCCTGCTGCGCCACCAGGCCGCGCAGGCCGGGGAGCCTGTCGGCCTCGCCTACGCCGAGGCGTACCGCTACATCAGCCTGCGGCCGGAGCGGCGGTTCAGTCCGTAGACGATAGACGATAGACGATAGGGGATGCGGGTGCCGGCGGCGTGCGGGGCCGTCAGGGCGTGCCGTCTGTCACCGCGGGCGGCGGGCCATCGGGGTCCATCGCCGGCGGCGGGTGGATGTCGAAGGCGTCGGCGAGGCGCACGAAGAGGTTGAAGAGCGCCCCGTCGTAGACCGCCTCGGCGATCTGCGCGTCGCTCCACCCCGCCTCTCGCAGCCCTTGTACCTGCTCGTCGGTGATCCGGTAGGCGTGCCGGGTCAGCGTCCCGACGAACTCCAGCAGGAGCCGCTCGGCCGGCGTGACCGGCGCGCGGTCCAGGTCGCCCTCGCGCAGCGCCCGCGCGGTCTCGCCGTACTCCGCGCCCTGCAACTGCAGGAACCAGGTGTGGCTGCTCAGTCAATAGTGGCAGCGGGAGAGCGCCGCGACGTAGGAGGCGATCATCTCGTGTTGGGCGCGACTGAGCGCGCCGTCGGAGAAATGGAGGCGCGAGGCGGCGTCGATCGCCCGCAAGAAGTCGGGGCGCAGGCTCATCGTGCGCAAGATGTCGGCCACACGGCCCGACGGCGAGCCGGCCCGGAGCCGCGCGTACAGCTCGGCCAGCTCGCCGTCGGCGTCTTCGTCCGCGACCCACGCGATCCGCGCCATCGCCCGCCCCCTAACGCCTAACGCCTAACGCCTAACGCCTCGCCCACCGGCTGCGCGTAGAAGGTGAAGGTCGCGTCGCCGACCGTGCCGATCTCCAGGTGGTCGCCGTTGCGCAGGAGGGTCGGCGCGGCGATGCGCTGGCCGTTGACGTAGACCCCGTTGACGCTCTTCAGGTCGGCCACGACGAAGCCGTGCAGTTGCGGGTCGTAGTCGATGCGCGCGTGGAAGCGCGAGACCCGCTGGTCGAAGAGCCACATCTCGGCCTGGCTGTCGCGCCCGATGCGGAAGGCACGGCGGCGCGGCAGCGGGATCTGGTCCATGCCGATCGCCGACCCCGTCGGGATCAGCCAGCCGTTGACGTCGCCGCCCGGCAGGCGCGGCGGGCCGGCGGACGCGGCCTGCGGGGCCGGCGTGGCGTAGGCCGCAGGCTGCTGCAACGGCTGCGGCGCGTAGGCCGGCTGGGGCGGCAGCGGCGCGTTGAAGGCGACCTGCGGCTCGACCTGCTGCGCCAGCGCGGCGAAGCCGGGGGCCGCCAGGGCGCCGGCGGGCGCGGGCGCGAGCGAGGGCCCCTCCTTCAACTCCGGCACGATCTTCTTCAGCCAGGCCGGCATCCACCAGTTGCCCTTGCCCATCAGCCGCATCGTCGCCGGGACCATGATGACGCGCACGATCGTCGAGTCGATCAGCACGCCCGCGGCCAGCCCGATGCCGAACTCCTTGATGACCACCACGTCGGCCAGCGCGAACGAGCCGAAAGTGCCGATCAGGATCAGCCCGGCCGCGGTGATGACCCGCGCGGTCGACTCCAGCCCGGCCGCCACCGCCTCCTCGTTGTGCCCGGTCTCGTGGTAGTACTCCTTCACGCGTGAGAGCATGAAGACTTCGTAGTCGGTCGAGAGGCCGAGCAGGACGACGAAGAGGATCACCGGGGTGACGACGTTAATCTTGCCGAGCGGTTCCAGGTTGATGAGCCGGTGCCCCCAGCCGTACTGGAAGATCATCACCAGCACGCCGTAGGTCGCCGCGATCGAGGCGAGGTTCATCAGGATCGCCTTGAGCGGCAGGGCCAGCGACTGGAAGAACATCATCAGCATCAGGAAGGTCAGCAGCATCGTCACCGCGATGACCAGCGGGAAGCGGCTGTAGACCGAGTGTTGCAGGTCGATGAAACTGGCCGAGTTGCCGCCGACCAGCACGGTGTAGGCGCGCAATTGCGGGATGCCGGAGATGACCGTGTCCCGCAGGTCGCGCACAAGGTTCTGGTGGTCATTGTTGTATTCGTCGGTCTTGACCAGCACGTTGATGACCGCGGTGTCGTTGGCGCCCTGGAGGTTGACATACTGCGCCGCCGCGCCGGCCTTCGCCGGGTCGGACGTGAAAGTCTGCGGGGTGAGTTGGCGGGCCTGCTCGGGCGTCAGGTTCGGCACGAGGGTGACGAGCGAGTTGACGCCCTGCACGCGCGGGTCGGCCTTGACCTTGTCGGTCAGTTGCGTCAGGGAGTCGAGGAACTCCGGCTTCCAGACCCCGTTCTGCTGCCCGCTCTCGATCACGATCTGGATCGGCGAGAGGCGAGGGGCGCCGAAGGCGTTGTCGAGCACCTGCACGCCCTTGGCCGACTCGACACTCGACGGCAGCACGCCGGCGGTCGCGCCGAGCAGGCCGAGGTTGCGCGCGGGGGAGGCCAGGGCGACGAGCAGCGCCACCGAGACCGCCAGCCAGATCCAGGGCCGGCGCATGATCGCGTGGCTGAGCCGATACCAGAAGCCTTCGTGCCCGGCCTGCGCCACCTTCGGCCGGGGCAGCACCGGCAGCCACTCGATGCGGCGGCCGAGGATGCCGAGCAGCGCCGGCAGCAGCGTCAGCCCGGCCAGCAGGGCGGTCAGCGCGACGAACGCGACCGCCATGCTCATCGAGCGGACCATCATCAGGTTGAGCAGCAGCGTCAGGATCAGCATGCCGAGGAGGACGGTGCTGCCCGAGTAGGTGATCGAGCGCCCGGCCGTCGCCATCGTCACCTCGACGGCGGTGCGCGGGTCGTACCCGGCCGCGAGTTCCTCGCGGTAGCGGTTGACGACGATCAGCGAGAAGTCGATCCCCAACCCGAGGCCGAGCATCGAGGCGATGTTGAGCGCGAAGACCGAGACGTCGGTGCGCGAGCCGACCACGTAGAGCAGCGCGATCGCCGGGACAACGCTACAGACGCCGAGGATCAGCGGGATCGCCGCCGAGACGACGGTGCGGAAGACGAGCAGGAGGAGGATCACGACGATCGGGATGGTGAAGCGCTCCGCGCGCTTGAGGTCTTCCTCGCTGGTCGTCTGCAGGTCGGCGGCGATGGCCGGCCCGCCGGCGACGTAATGGTCGAGCCCCTTCACGCCGGCGAGCGCGTCGCGGAGTTTCGGCACCAGCTTCTGCACCGCGTCCTCGTCGCCGTTCAGCACGGCCAGGACCAGCATCGTGTGGCGGTCGGCGCTGACGAGCGAGGGGTCGTGAGTGTCGTAGAAGTCGACGACCGTGTTGACGCCCGCAACCCCTTTGAGGTTCTGGACCGCCGTGGTCGCCGCGCTCTGGAAGGCCGGGTCGTCGACGGTGAGGGAGGAAGAGTGGAGGACGACCAGGGCGTTATTGTCGCCGGAGGCGTTGAACCGCTTGGCCAGCACGTCGGCGGCCTTGGCCGAGTCGGAGCCGGCGACGACGAAGCCGCCGCCCTTGAGCACTGAGGCGGCCTTCGAGGCGCCGAGCGCGCCGGCGACCGGCAGGATGATGATCCAGCAGACGAGGACGACCCAGCGCAGTTTGACCATCAGCGCGCCGAGGCGTGCGAACGGATCGTTCATCGCGTGCTTCTCCCCTCGCCGGCCCGCCCGCGACGCGACCCGCCGCGCGGCCCGGCCGGTGTGTCCGGCTTGCCCTGCCTCAGATGCGGATGGCGAACCAGAGGAGGACCAGCAGGGCGATCACCATCAGCGCCAGCATCAGGACGCCGATGCCGATCGCCTGTGGGTTCCAGCCCTGCGCTGCCCCGGTCGTCGCCGCGCCGTCGGTGCCCGGCCGCGCGTCGCCCGCGCCCTCCGGCTCGTCCACCGGGAGGCGCACCCGCCCGGCCGGGCCGGCCGGCCGCGCCACTTCCACCCCGTCGCCCCGTTCGGTGCCCATCGCTCCGCCCTAGCACGAATGACGAATGACGAACGGCGGACGGCGCAGCCGCCCGTCGGCGGTACCTACCGCAAGTACGATCGTCCCCGCCGGGGAATCACGCCGCGGGCGGAAGTGAGAATTATGAAGCCTGAATGATGGATGATGAATGACGAAGTGCGAAGTACGACGCACGAGGTACGAAGGACGAAGGACGGATGTGGGGCGTGGCGAGAGGATCGGGCGGCTGAAGCCGCGGCTTGGGGCGCTACACGCACGAAGGCCGCCTGCGCGGCCTGGGTGGCATCCGACGAGAGATCGGGGTGGGGCGGGGTAGGGGTGACG
>DASSSV010000316.1:0-2529 GCA_035708265.1 Thermomicrobiales bacterium
AGGCCGGGGCGGCGTGGGAGCGTGTGAGCGTGAGAGCGTGAGAACGTGGGGAGCGGCTGCAGCCGAGATCCCCTCCCAGCCCAGTGCGGGCCGGGCTTCGTGCCGCGCAGCGGCCCCCAGGCGCGGCTTCAGCCGCCCGGCCTCCCCCACGCGAAACACGAGACGCTGCGGTATAATCCCGCGGCGCGGCCGGCCGGCCGCGCACGGACGCGCAGGAGGAGGGCGCCGCGATGCTCTGGCCGGTGACGACGACCACGACCGCCGAGGGGCATCTCGCCGTGGGCGGGGTGGACCTGGTCGCGCTGGCCCAGGAGTACGGCACGCCCCTCTACGTCTACGACGAGGCGACGCTGCGCGAGCGCTGCCAGTCCTACCACGACGCCTTCGCCGCGCATTACCCCGACCACGAGATCGTCTACGCCGGCAAAGCCTATCTCAGCCCGGCGCTTCTCGCGATCCTGGTCGAGGAAGGGCTCGGGCTCGACGTCGTCTCGGGCGGCGAGCTGGCGCTGGCGCTGCGCTGCGGCTTCCCGCCCGCGCGGATCGTCTTCCACGGCAACAACAAGAGCGGCGAGGAGTTGCGCGCCGCGCTCGACGCGGGCGTCGGCCGCATCGTCGTCGACAACCTGCGCGAGCTGGAGCGGCTGATCGCCCTCGCCACGGCGGCCGACGAGCGCATGGCGGTGCTGCTGCGGCTCAACCCTGGCGTCGAGGCGCACACGCACGAGTATCGGCAGACCGGCGTGGTCGACTCGAAGTTCGGCCTGCCGACTATTGACGACCAGGCCGAGCGCGCCGTCGCCCGCGCGCTGGACGCGCCCGCTCTGGACCTCCTCGGCTATCACGCCCATGTCGGCTCGCAGATCTTCGACCTGGAGCCCTACGCGCGCGAGGTGGACGCGCTCTGCCGCTTCGCCGCCGCGATGCGCGACCGCCACGGCTTCGTCCCGCGCGAGGTGAGCCCCGGCGGCGGCTTCGCGATCCCCTACACGCCGGAGGAGGACCGCGACGCCGCGTCGGTGGACGACCTGGCGTGGCAGATCGGCGAGGCGTTCCGCGCCGCCACCGCCCGCCACGGCCTGCCGCTGCCGCACCTGACGATCGAGCCGGGCCGCTCGATCGTCGGCCCGGCCGGCGTCGCGCTCTACACCGTCGGCGCGGTCAAGGAGATCCCCGGCGTGCGGCGCTACGTCAGCGTCGACGGCGGCATGGCCGACAACATCCGCCCGGCGCTCTACGGCGCCGAGTACACCGCCGCCGTCGCCAACCGCATGGGCCCGGCCGAGGGGCCGGCCGAGCGCGTGACGATCGCCGGCAAGTTCTGCGAGTCGGGCGACGTCCTGATCCGCGACATCGACCTCCCGCCGCTCGCGCCGGGCGACACGCTGGCGGTCCCGGCTGCCGGCGCCTACTGCCTGGCGATGGCCTCGAACTACAACCTCGCCTACCGACCCGCCGTCGTCTTCGTCCGCGACGGCGCGGCCCACCTCGTCCGCCGCCGCGAGACCCTCGACGACCTCCTGCGCTGCGAGATCCTGCCGGCCCGGTGACGCCCGCTGGCCGCGGCGCCCCTTCCATCTGGCTGCTATACCAGCCAGGAATGTCGCGACTTTCTTGTCCTATCCCGCGAGGAGGGGCCGCCATGCCGAAGACCGTGTCGGCCAGCGAAGCGAAGAACCGCCTCGGCGCGCTGATAGGGTGGGTGCGCGAGCACCGGGACGCGGTGATCGTGGAGAACCACGGCCAGCCGCGCGTCGTCATCCCGCCGATCGAGGAGTATGCCGACTACGAGGCGCTCAAAGAGCAGCGCCGCCGCCAGGAGGCGCTCGCCACGATGCACCGCCTCCAGGCCGAGGTCAGCGCGCGCAACAGCGATCTCACCCCAGAGCAAGCCGACGAACTGGCCGACCGCTTCGTGCGCGAGGTCATCGACGACATGATCGCCGAGGGGAAGATCCGCTATGAAAGGCGCTGAGTAGCGGCATGACGCGGGCTCTCTGCGACGCCCACGTCTTCATCAGCTACCTCTTGCGTCCCGCAGGGGGCGACACGATCGCCATGCTGCTCGACGCCGCCTTCGCGGGCGCGTTCACCCTCCTGGTCGCCGACAGCCTCCTCGAAGAGTTCACCCGGCGGGTCACGACCAAGCCGTATCTCGCGCAACACATCAGCCGCCACGACCTCGACGCCTTCGCGGTGTACTGGCGATCGCCGAGCGCATACCGACCATCACGTCCCCGATCCCCGCCGTCGTCCGCGACCCGAAGGACGACTACCTGCTGGCCTACGCGCTGGTCGGCCGGGCCGACTACCTGGTCACCGGCGACCGCGACCTGCTGGAACTGCCGCCGGTCGCGGGGCTGACGATCGTCCGCCTGGCCGCCTTCGCCGCCGCGCTCGGCCTGGGCGAACCTGACGCGGGGTAATGCTGACCGACAGCATTCTCGGCTCGGCGGACGGCGCGCGAACCGACTTGATGAGTAAGGATGCGGCAATGGACGAATCGCGGGCGCGCCCCGGCGGACGGAG
>DASSSV010000317.1:0-11729 GCA_035708265.1 Thermomicrobiales bacterium
GCCCTGCTGGTGGGCCAGGTCGCCGAGTTGCAGCAGCGGGAGCGCGCGGCCGTGCTGCTTGTCCACGCGCTCGTACAGCGCCAGGCTCTCCACGTAGCAGGCGCGCGCCGCCGCGGCGTCGCCCGCCTCGGCGCGAGTCCGCCCCAGCCAACAGAGCGTGATACCCACCTGGTCCCAGTCGCCTCGCCGCCGGAAGAGCGCCAGGCTCTCCGCGTAGCGCGCCGCGGCCTCGGTACACTCGCCCTGAGCCAGCGCCACGTTGCCGAGGCCGTTGAGCGCCAGGGCCGCGCCGCGACGGTCGCCCAGGCCCCGCCAGAGCGCCAGGCTCTCGGCGTAGACCTCGCGCGCGGGCGCATAACGGCCCTGGCGATAGGCGATGTGGCCGAGCTGCGTGAGCGTGGCCGCCGTCGCCCCAACGTCGCCGGCATCGCGGGCCAGCGGCAGGCGCGCGGCGAGGTGGTCGCGCGCCGCCGCGTAGTCGGCCTGCTGCAAGGCCAGGACGCCCGCGCCGAAGAGCGCCTCGCCGCGCGCGACGCCGTCGGCCCCCTCGCAGGCCGCCGCCAGGGCCGCGGCGAGCGCGCGCCGCCCTTCCTCCAGGTCGCCGTGCATCGCCCAGAAGCGCCAGAGCGCCGCCGCCAGCCGCAGCGCCGGCGTCGCCTCGCCGGCGTCGAGCGCCCAGCCAAGCGCCGCGCGCAGGTTATCCTGCTCCCGTGCCAGCCGCGCCAGCCAGCGCGACTGCTCCGGCCCGACCAGCCCCGGCGCGGCCTCTGCCGCCAGCGCCAGGTAGTGCGCGGCGTGGCGGCGGCGGGTCGCCGCTTCATGTCCGCTGGCGGCCAGCCGTTCGGCCGCGTACTCGCGGATCGTCTCCAGCATCGTGAAGCGGGGCTCGTCCGCGTCGTCGTCACGCCCGAGCAGGCTCTGGCCGAGCAGCGCCTCCGTGCCGACCAGCGCGGCCGGGCGGCCCTCCGGGTCGCAGACCGCCTCGATCGCGTCGAGTGTCGCCCCGCCGGCGAAGACGGCCAGGCGGGCGAAGAGGTCGCGCTCCTCCGCCGTCAGCAGGTCGTGGCTCCAGTCGAGGGTCGCGCGGAGGCCGCGCTGGCGCGCCGGCAGGTCGCGCGCGCCGCCCATCAGCAGCGCCAGCCGGCGGTCCAGCCGGGCCAGCAGCGCGGCCGGGGGCAGCACGGCGACGCGCGCCGCGGCGAGTTCGAGCGCCAGGGGCAGGCCGTCCAGGCGGGCGCAGATCGCCGCGATGTCGGGCGCGTTCTCGCCATCGAGCGCGACGCCGGGGCGCGCGGCGCGCGCCCGCGCGACGAAGAGCGCGACGGCCGGGTAGTCGAGCGCCGCGGCCGTTGATCCGGCGTCGTTCCCCGGGCAGGCGAGCGGCGGGACCGGGTAGACGTGCTCGCCCCCGAGGCGCAGCATCGCGCGGCTCGTCGCCAGCACGCGCAGCCGCGGGCAGGCCACCAGCAGGTCGGTCAGCAGCGGCGCCGCCTCGACCACCTGCTCGACGTTGTCCACCACGAGGAGGAGGTCGCGGTCGCGCAGGTGTACCTGCAAGTGCTCCGCGAGCGGCCGTTCCCCCGCCGCCCTGACGTCGAGGGCGGCGGCGATGGCCGGGGCGACCAGCGCCGGGTCGCGCGCGGCGGCGAGGGGGACGAAGGCCGCGCCGTCGGCGAAGGCGGGCGCGAGGGCGCGCGCCGCCGCCAGGGCGAGCCGGGTCTTCCCCACGCCGCCCGGCCCGGTGAGCGTGACGAGCCGCACGTCCGGCCGCCGTAACAGGTCGCGGAGCGCGGCGACCTCGCGCTCGCGCCCGATCAGCGGGGTCAGCGGCGCGGGGAAGCGGTCGCCGCGCGACGCGGCCTGCTGCGGCGGGGCCGGTGCGCCGACCAGGTCGCCGCGGCGGATCCGCTCCGCCAGCGCCGCCGTCTCCGGGGCGGGCTCGACGCCGAGTTCGTTGGCCAGGGCGCGGCGGCAGACCTCGTACTGGCGCAGCGCGTCGGCGCGCCGGCCGGCGCGCGCCAGCGCGGTCATCACCAGACGGTGCCCCTCCTCCTGCCACGGCTCCAGCGCGAGCAGACGGCCGGCGTGGCGCAGCGCCGCGTCGTACTCGCCGCACGCCGCGTGCCGCTCCGCGAGCGCGCGCAACCCGCCGAGCGCGAGCCGGTGCAGCCGCTCCCCCTCGATCGCGGCCCAGTCTGCGAAATCGGGCGCGTCCCGCACGGCGAACCCGGCCAGGAACGGCCCCCGGTATAAGTCCACTGCCGCGGCGAGCGCGTCGAGCGGCGTGTCGCCGGCCGGCGCATCGAGCGCCGCCGCGAAGACCTCGATGTCGAGCCAGTAAGGGCGGTCGCGGCGAAAGGCGACCTCGTCGCGGGTCACGGAGACATAGTCGGGCAGGAGGCGGCGCAGGTGGTGGAGGGACTGGCGCAGGCTGAGCCCCGCGCGCTCCTCCGGCATGTCGCCCCAGAGGAGCGCGGCGAGCGCCGCCCGCCGCTGCGGCCGGCCGGTGACGGCGAGGTGGCAGAGCAGCGCCGCGGTCTTCCGGGAGCCGAAGCCGCCGAGCGGCGTCTCCCCCCTGGCGGCGTAGAATCCGCCGAGGAACGCCAGCCGCAGCGTCTCGTCCATCCCCAAACCCTCGGATTGCCGTCCCGCGCGGATCGCTCTGCGCCGGCATCGTAGCACATGTGGCGAACCCCCATAACGATCCCATAACGCTGCCCTAACGGCGGCCTGCCATGCTCGACGGCAGGCGGGCGAGCGACGACCTCGCCCGCGGGAGGCGACGGTGACGGAAGGGCCGATCTGGGAGCGGGCGTACCTGCTGCGGTTGTGGCGCGAGGGGGCGCAATGGCGCGCCTCCCTGCTCGTCACGGCAACCGGGGAGCGCCGCGGCTTCGGCTCGCTGGAGCGCCTCTTCGCGTTCCTCCAGGCCGAGACCCGGCCGGACCCGGCGCGCGAGCGGGAGGAAGAAGCCTGAGTAGACCGGCGCGTTCGATACCGGCGAGATGACTGGCACGACAGGAGGCTGGAGGCACACGCTCGAGAGGCCCGGCGAGCAGCATGACGAGACCGACGTTCATTGGGACGCAATGGCCCGGCTCGGGCGATACCCGAGCGAGGAAGGAGACCACGAGCATGACCACGGCCGTGACCGCGAGTGATCGCGCGGTGGTAGACGACGCGGCGACCGATGCGTACCTGCTGGGGCGCAGCGCGGCGGAGACGCGGCGACTGATGTTCCAGGGGGATTTCCAGGCCCCCTACACGCGCCGCTTCCTCGAGGACGCCGGCCTCGCGCCGGGGATGCGCGTGCTCGACGCGGGCAGCGGCGCCGGCGACGTGGCGTTCCTCGCCGCCGACCTGGTCGGCCCGCAAGGCGCGGTCATCGGGATCGACCTGAACCCGCGCGTGCTCGACACGGCACGGGAGCGCGCGCGGGCCGCGGGGCTGACGCAGGTCCGCTTCGTCGCCGGCGACCTCGCCGCGGACGCCCCGGACGGCCCCTTCGACGCCGTCGTCGGCCGGCTGGTGCTCCTGTACCAGCCCAATCCGGCCGCGGCGCTGTGGATGCTGGCGCGCCGGGTCCGCCCGGGCGGGATCGTCGCCTTCCAGGAGTACAGCTTCCACGCGGCCGCACTCGCGCAATTCCCGCCCACGCCGCTGTGGGGGCGGGTCTACGGCTGGCTGCGCGCGGGCTTCCTGGCGGCCGGAGTCGACGAGTACATCGGCTACCGACTCGCCGCGCTGTACCGCGACGCGGGGCTGCCGATGCCGCATATGCAGGCGTCCGCAGCGGTGGGCGGCGGCGCGGACTGGGCCGGCTACGAGTACATCGCCCAGACGGTGCGCAGCGCCCTCCCCGCCCTGACCAAGTTCGGCATCACGACGGCGGAGGAGGCGGACGTCGACACGCTCGCCGATCGACTGCGCGCGGAGACGCAAGCCGCGGGCGGGGTGGTGAAGACGCCGGATCTGGTCGGCGCGTGGGCGCGGGTCGAGTAGGGACCGCCGGGCGGCGCCCGCCGCGACGGACGAACCGACCTCGGGGGGCTGAAAGGAAGGGGGAGAGCCGCCGGCGCGTTTGCCCTCCCCCCGCACCCGCTGCTACCATGCCCCCCTGCGGAGGGCTCGTCGCCGAACGCCCGGGCGGGGAAGGGTATGCCGTCGCGCGCGCCGAAGAGAATCTGTTGCCGCCTCGGCGCGCTGGCGCTGCTGCTCGGCGCGGTCCTGCTGCCGGGCGGGAGCGGGCGGGCCGCGCCGGCGACGCCGCCATTCGGCGCGCCGTTCGCCGGGCCGCCCGGCCCCGGCTCCTGGTTCATCGGCCAGTGGTACGGCAACACCGCCTGGGCCCACCGCTACCCCTACCCGGCCGGGCAGGGGCTCCATTTCGGTATCGACTTCAACACCCGCTGCGGCACGCCGGTCCTGGCGATCGGCGACGGCGTGGTCTACGCGGTCGACGGCCCCTACGGCGCCGCGCCGCACAACGTCGTGATCGCCCACGCCAACGGACTCTTCTCCTTCTACGGGCACCTGCTCCAGCGGGCGAACCTGACCGAGGGCCAGCCGGTCAAGGCCAGTCAGCCGATCGCGCTCTCCGGCGAGCCGTCCGGCCGCTGCGACCTCGACCCCCACCTGCACCTGGAGATCCGCCGCGACGAGATGCACCAGACGGTCAACCCGGTCCCGCTGATGGATCTCGACTGGCGGCGCGCGACGCTCGGCATCCGCCGCAACGGCCTCACCTTCGAGCGCGACCTCGACCAGCCGCTCCGCTGGACGACCTTCACCGACCAGCCCGACGTGACCTTCGGCGACCCGCGCCTCAACGACTATCCCCACGGCTGGCCGTGATGCCGCGCGCGACCCGGCGCCCGGCCGCCCTGCTGGCGGCGCTCCTCCTGGCCGGCTGCTCCTGGGGCGCCACGCCGACCCCGCGGACGATCGTGCCGCCGACGCAGCCGGCCGGCACGGTGCCGGTGATCGTCGCGACGCCACCCCCGGAGGCCGCGGCCGCCGCGCCGGGCCAGGCGGCGCCCGCGGGGCCGCCCGGACAGGCGACCGCCGCGTCGGCGGCCCCGGGCGGCACGACGGCACCGGCGACCTCCCCGACGCCGGCCGGGCCGGCGCCGCGCCTGGTGAAACTGACCTGGGACGGCTGCTGCCCGCAGCCCCAGTGGCTCGCCGACGGCCGCGGCGTCTTCTTCTACGGGCCCGGCAAGCCCGGCGGCGCGCAGAACGGGACCTGGTGGGTGCCGCGGGACGGCGGGGCGCCGCAACTCCTCAACGCCCACTACGGCGCCTTCACGCCGGACCAGCGCCTCGTCGCCTACCCGGACGGCGGCCTGACCCGCCTGGCGCGCGTGGACGGCACACCGCTCGGCGCGGTGGACTCGCAGGGACTCCGCGTCTACTTCGCGCCGACCGGCGACCGGATCGCCTGGCTCGTCCTGGCGGACGACGTGGACCAGGGGCCGGTCGAGCTGGAGGCGCCGACGCGCGTGGCCGTCGCGGGCGCGGACGGCACGGGCGCGCGGGTGCTGCCGGTCGTGCTGCGCACCGAGACGCTGCAATGGTTCCCGGACGGCCGGCGCCTGCTGATCAACGCGCGCGACGCGGCCGGCGCGCACCCCGGCCTGGTGATCCTCGACATTGATACCGGGGCGCTGACCCGGCTGGTGGACGCCGGCTCGCTGGAGAGCCCCGCGATCTCGCCGGACGGCCGCGCCATCGCCTACACCGCGACGCTGCAGGCCGACCCGGCGCAGGACGGCGTCTGGCTCGTCAACGCCGACGGCTCGGGCCGGCGGCGCCTCCCCATCGCCGGCGGCTACCGCTGGGCGCCGGACGGCCGGTCGCTCCTCTACGTCCCCGCGCCGAGCGACCTCCCCACCGACGAACTCTGGCGCTACCGCCTGGCCGACGGCGCGGCCGTCCCGGTCGTCCGGGCCGACCGGGCGCGCTTCGCGATCGTGCAGGACGAGTGGGAGGTCGCGCCCGACGGCGCCGCCATCGCCTTCCGCTCGGCCTACGACGGCGCTATCTGGACGCTGCAGTTCGCGCCGTAGCCGGCCGGCGGGTGCGGGCGTGGCGTAGAGCGTGGAGCGTGGAGCGTGAGGGCGGCGGCTGGCGGTTGAAACCGCGCCTCAATGGCGCTATCGCGCCACGAACCCCGCCCGCGCGGGTTGGGACGAGGCCCAGCCCTCCGTCCACCGTCTCCTCGTCCCCTCATCACTCGTCACTCGTCACTCGTCACTCCCCACTCGTCATTCGTCCCGGTCCCCTCCCCCATCAGTCCTGGTACTGCCAACCGGCCCGACGTCCCCGGACCAATGTCGCCGGGCGAGGGGCCGTCTTGTAACCAAATGCTAACGTTTCTGCGACCTCGCCTCTCTAGACTCGGGAGTGAGCCGACAACGGGGTCGGAGTATCCCCTCTCGCCGCGGGGGCTGCCGCCGGCGCGGCAGCGGCGCCGCGACGGCACGGTGGGCGTCGCGCCGGGGCGCAGGAGCAGGGCAAGGAGGAAGTCGTGGCCAGCCCGGTCGTGCTGGTGGTTGACGATAGTCCCACCATCCGCAAGATTGTCGAGATCACGCTCAAGCGCGAAGGGGTCCAGGTCGTGACCGCGTCGAGCGGGGTGGTCGCGCTGGCCGCGATCTCCACGACCCCGCCGAGCCTGATCCTGCTCGACATCATGCTCCCCAAGGTCAACGGCTACCAGATCTGCCAGATCATCCGCCGCAACCCCGACTACAAGCACATCCCGGTGGTGATGCTCTCCGGCAAGGACGGCGTCTTCGACAAGGTCCGCGGCAAACTCGTCGGCGCGACCGAGTACATCACCAAGCCCTTCGAGCCGCGCGACCTCCTGCGCGTCGTGCGGAAGTACGTGCCGGCCGACCAGCCCGGCGCGGGGCGCGCCGGGACCAGCCTGGCGGCGCGGATCGGCTGAGGGCGCGATGAGCATTGTGAGCCGCCTCAGCGCCAGCCTCCCCGCGCCGGCCCACGGCCAGGACGCGCCCGGCGCCCACGACGCGCCGCCGGCCGCGGACGCGCGCCTGCCGCTGGCGCCGGACGTCGACCCGGCCGCGCTCCCCGCCGCCGAACTGCGCCAGCGGGTCGACGCTCTGGTGGACCAGCACTTCAGCGGCTACCTCACGATCGAGCGCCGGGGCAGCCACACCGGCGGCGTGATCCTCTTCGCCGGGGGGCGGCCGGTGCAGGCCCTCGCCGGCGGCGCGCGCGACGACGCGGCGTTGCGGGTGCTGCTCGCGCCGGCCGGCCACGCCGAGGTCCGCCTGGCGGTCCACCCGCTCGGCGAAGGCGCCGTGCGCGCGCTGACGGCGGCCGCCCACCCGCCCCGACTCGCGCAGCCGATGGGCGCGGACGTCGGCGAGGTGGCGATATTGCTGCGCGACTTGGCCGGCGTGCGGCACTCCGGCGTGGTCGAGATCGCCGCGGCGCGTGCGGGCTCCTGGCTGCGCATCCTGATGTACGAGGGCACCTTCCTGGGCGTCTACGGCGCGGCCGACCGCCGCCTGCAGGCGTCGCTCGCCGCCGTGGCCGGCGTGCTGGCGGCGGGCGAGCCGGAACTGACCCTCTTCGCCTGCCCCGACCTGGCGGCGCCGCTGACGCTGCCGCCCGTCGCGGAGGCGCCCGTGCCGGCCGCGCCCGCCCCGGCGGCCAGGGACGCGACGCCCGCGCGGGACGAGGCGCTGGAGACGGACCTGGTCTGGTTCCTCTCGCGCTTCGAGCGCGTCTTCGGCCGTCTGAAGGAGCGGCGCGCCCCGCAGGCGGACGTGTTGCGCGCGCTGGGCGAGCTGACCAACGAGCTCGGCGGCTTCGTGGCGGCGGTGGCCGGCGGCGCGGCACAGGGCGTGGTGGCGATGGAGCTGGGGCGGGCACGCGCGGCCGGGGCGCTCGCCGTCGAGTTCAAGCTCGGCAAGGCGGGGATCGACTCGGGCGCGCTGGCCAAGACCTACCAGGCGCAGCCGAAGCGGAGCGACGCGGCGGCCGAGTATTTCTGGGTCGCCAGCAACGGCCTGCTGGCGCTGATCGAGGGCCTGCTCGGCCGGATGCTCGGCGCCTTCTCCGACGCCGCCGCGGCCGGGCTGGCGCGCGAGGGGTGCGACACCCTGCTGCGCGAGGTGCGCGCGGGGCTGGAGCAGATCACGGTCAATAGTTGAGGCGTTAGGCGTTAGGCGTTAGGGCGGTCGGCGCCCGCGGGAGGAATCCGGTCATGGCCAAGCACACGATCCTGGTCGTCGACGACAGCGCAACCGACACGATGGTCATCGCCGCGCCGCTGCGCGGCGAGGGGTACGACGTCATCACGGCGAAGGACGGCGACGAGGCGCTGGCCCGCCTCGCCAGCGACGCGCCCGACCTGGTGCTCCTCGACGTGGTGATGCCCGGCAAGAACGGCTTCCAGCTCTGCCGCCAGATCCGCAGCGACAGCCGCTACAGCCGGCTACCGGTGATCCTGCTGACCTCGAAGAACGGCGAGGCCGACAAGTTCTGGGGCATGAAGCAGGGCGCGACGGAGTACATCACCAAGCCGTTCGCCTCGGACGCCCTGCTGGCGACGGTGCGCCGGCACATCTAGTCGGGAGTCGGCAGTCGGCAGTCGGCAGTAGCGGCTCCCGTAGGCCGAACCGGTCAGCGAGAGTAGGCCGGTACTTCCGACTCCCGACTCCCGACTCCGGAGGGAGCGATGGTCGCTGAAGCCCTGGCCCCGGCTCTGGCCCCGGCCGACACGCCCGCCGCGGCGGAGCAGGATGCCGCGCGCGAGATCTACCTCACCTGCGTGCTGCAGGGCATCGGCTACCTGCTGCCCGGCGGCGCGGTCCGCGAGGTCGAGGCGCTCGGCGCGCTGACGCCCGTGCCGCACACGCTGCCCTGGCTGCGCGGGGTGATGAACTTGCGCGGCGCGGTCGTGCCGGTGGTGGACCTGGCCCGCTTCCTCGGCTTCACGCGCGAGGCGAGCGCCGGCCGGGTCGCGCTCGTCTGCGCCGACGGCGACGACGCGCTCGCGCTGGCGGTCGACGCGGTCAGCGCGATCCGTCGCGTGGCGGCGGCGGAGATCCTGCCCCTGCCGGAGCACGTCGCCAGCCGGACGCGCTACCTGGGCGGGCTCTACCGGACGCCTGCGGGGCTGCTGGGCGTGCTCGACCTGCCGCGGCTGTTGCAAGAACTGGAGTTGCACTCGTGAGCGGGCGGCCGAACACCGCCGGCACACTCGTCACTCGTGACTCATTACCCGTCACTCATCGCTCGTCGCTCGTCGTTCGTCGCTCGTGAGAGGGCTGCGCTATGGACAGGCTCCGCTCGTTCCGTCCCCACTGGATCCCGCTGCGCGACTGGCGGTTCAGCACCAAGCTGGTCGCCGGCATGCTGCTCCTGGCGCTGCTGCCGGTGCTGGTCATCGGCACCGTCTCGCAGCGGACGCTGGCCGCGTCGCTGACCACCGCCCAGGAGGGCGCGCTGGTCAACGAGGGCAACGGCCTGACCGACCAGGCCGTCAGCCTGCTGACGAAGAACCTGGCACTCGTCCAACTGGCCGCCACCAACGACCTGATCGTCACCTTCGCCTCGGGTGGCCCCTCCGGTAACGAGCGCTACCGCGACCTGGCCACGACGCAGCTCCACACCCTGCTGCAGTCGGACCCCACCTTCGAGGTCGCCGGCCTGGTCAACACCGACGGCGAGTGGTATCTCGACCAGACCGCCCAGAACGTCGCGACGATGGTCCCGAACAAGGTCCCCGACCGCGACTACTTCCAGGCGGCGAAGGGCGGCAAGGCGATCGTCTCCGACGTCCAGGCGGCGGAGAACGCCAAGACGCCGTCGGTCTTCTTCGCCGCGCCGGTCCGCGACGAGAACAACGCCGTCGTCAGCGTCCTGGTCGTCCGCACCAGCACCGCGGCGCTGCAGGACATCGTCAACAAGCGCGGCGCCGGCCACGAGGCGCTGCTGGTGGACAACGCCGGCATCGTCCTCCTCGCCAGCGGCGACACCCAGCGCTACCAGTACCACAGCGTCGCGCCGCTGACGACCGCGCAGCAGGACGCCATGACGCGGGCCAAGCGCTTCGGCCCCGACGTCAAGGCCGTGCAGCCGCTCGATAGCCGCGGCCTCGCCGACGCCTTCGGGCGCGGGCCGCGCCTCGACAGCTTCTCCTTCACCCTCGGCGGCGTGTCCTACTACGCCTCGATGCAGCCGGTCACCAACACCACCTGGCGGGTCATCACGGCGGTGCCGGCCACGGCCTTCACCGGCCCGGTCAACACGCAGACGCGCAACAACCTCGCGCTCGGCCTCCTGCTGGTGATCGTCGCCGTCGCGGCCGCGCTCGCCTTCGCCCGCCAGTTCACCCGCCCGCTCGGCGCCCTCGGCACGGCGGCGGCGCGCATCGCGGGCGGCGACTACGACGTCCGCGCCCCGGTGGCGACGCACGACGAGATCGGCCAGGTGGCCGCGACGGTCAACACGATGGTCGACCAGATCACGACGGCGGCGCGGCGTCAGGAGGCGGAGAACACCTCGATGCAGCGCCAGATCGTGAAGCTACTGGAGGAAGTGAGCACGGTCGCCGAGGGCGACCTGACGGTCGAGGCCGAGGTCTCGGCGGACGCGCTCGGCGCGGTGGCCGACTCCTTCAACTACATGATCGGCGAGCTGCGCCAGATCATCGGCCGCGTCAACGACGCCACCCGCCAGGTCAGCCGCTCCACCGACGAGATCCTCGCCACGACGAGCGAGCTGGCCCAGGAGGCCGAGCAGCAGGCGGCGCGTATCGGCGACACCAGCGCCGCGGTCGAGGAGATGGCCCTCTCCATCCAGCAGGTGTCGGAGAACGCCACCGTCTCCGCCCAGGTCGCGCGCGAGGCGCGCTCGTCGGCCGAGGTCGGCGGGCGGGCGGTGGCCGCGACGGTCGAGGGCATGGGCCGCATCCGCGAGCAGGTGCAGGAGACGGCCAAGAAGATCAAGCGGCTGGGCGAGTCGTCGCAGGAGATCGGCACGATCGTCGCGCTGATCCAGGACGTCGCCGACCGGACGGAACTGCTCGCGCTCAACGCGGCGATCCAGGCGGCGATGGCGGGCGAGCACGGCAAGGGCTTCGCGGTCGTCGCCGAGGAGGTCCGGCGCCTGGCCGAGCGCACCGGCGAGGCGTCCAAGCAGATCGGCACGCTGGTCAAGGGCATCCAGGCCGAGACCGCCGAGGCGGTCACCGCGATGGAAGACGGCACCCGCGAGGTGGTCACCGGGTCGCGCCTGGCCGACGAGGCGGGCCAGAGCCTGCAGGCGATCGACGCGATCGTGGCGCAACTGGCCGAACTGATCGAGGCGATCAGCTTCGCCGCCGAGCAGCAGGCGCGCGCCTCGGCCGGCATCGCCCAGGCGATGAGCGAGATCTCCGCCGTCACGCAGCACACCACGACGGGCGCGGAGCTCGCCTCCACGTCGGTCGCCGGCCTGGCCGCGCTCGCCAACGACCTGCGCGCCAGCGTCGCGGCCTTCCGCCTGGGCCAGGAGGCCCACGAGGCGGCCTACACGACCGGCAACGGCAGCGGCAACGGCGCCGCCGACCCGCGCGCCAACGGCGCCGCGGCCGGGTACGCCGTCGTCGGCAACGGGCACCGGTAGGCGGAGACGATAGACGATAGACGATAGGCGGCAGCCGCCGGTCGCCCGCTAAGGCTCGATGGTCAGCGGGCGACCGGCGGCCG
>DASSSV010000318.1:0-8303 GCA_035708265.1 Thermomicrobiales bacterium
CTCCGGCGCGCCGAGGTTCCGGGCGATCGCCCCGGCCGCCAGCGGCCCGACCCGCGGGTAGGCCAGCAGCCACTCGATCTGGCGGCGCCGCTCCGCCGCAGTATAGCCGTCGTGCTCCCGCGCGCTCATCCGGCCCCCCGCCCGGCGCGGCGCCACCCGAGCCGGCGTCTGAGCAGCCACGCCAGGGCCGCCCCCGCGCCGAAGGCGCCGCCCGCCAGCGCGAGATACCGGAGCGGGTAGAGCGGCACCGCGAGGGGCGCGGGCGGCCGGTCGCCGGCCGGCCCGGCGGTACGCCGGATGCGCCAGAGCGCGCCGGTGCCGGCCACCATGCGCACGCCGCCGACCTCCGGCGCGATCGCGATCTCGCCCCAGTCCACCACGTAGAGCGCGCCATCCGGGCCGAAGGCGCAGTGCGACGGCCGCTCGAACCCCTCGTGCGGCAGCTTGGAGGCCGGGCCGGCGAACCTGTTGACGGCGAAGTCCACCACCCGGCGCTCGCGCGGGTCGACGCGCACCACCTTGAAGCCGGCCGGCACCGCCTGGCGCGGCGTGGTCACCGGGGCCAGGTCGCCGAAGAGCGCCACGAAGGCGTCGCCGGCGAAGCCGAAGGCGCCGCCGGGCGAGAACGTGGCCCCGTTCGAGCCGGCGTGGGGCTCAAAGCTGACCAGGGGCTTGGGCGGGTTGGGGTCCGGGTGCGCGGCCAGCACCGGCTCGCGCCCCTGCCCGCCCGCGCCCCAGCGCGGGTCGTCGAGGCGGATGCCCGAGGCGAAGTCGGGCCAGCCGTACCAGGCACCCGGCCGGATCTCGTAGAAGTCGTCCCGGTCCCCGACGATGTAGCGGCCACCGCGCTCATCGATGCCGTGCTCGGTCGCGAAGAGCCGCCCGTCGGGCGCGAAGGCGAGGCCGTAGGGGTTGCGCAGGCCCCAGGCCACCACCTCGAGGTCGCTCCCATCGCGGTCGCAGCGCAGGACCGCCCCGCTGCACTTGACGTCGCCCCGGATCACCTGGCCGGGCGCGGTGGGCGTGCCGAAGGGCGCGTAGGCCCCGGAACGCACGGTCTCCGTGATGCTGCCGAGCACGTTGCGGGACGCGTAGGTGCGCCCGACGAGCCGCACGTCCCGCGCGGGCACGTCGTGGAAGTCGGGGTAGTGCTGGAGCCACTCGTAGGCGAAGTTGTCGGCGCCGACCACGCCGGCGTTCGTCGCCGAGCCGACCCCGAAGTGGAGCTTGCCGTCCGGCCCCACGACCGGGTAGTTGGTCTGGTGGTCGCCAAGGCCCGGCAAGCCGGTCACCAAATCCTCCAGTCGGCCGTCGGGTCCGAGGCGGGAGAGCGTGTCGGTGTTCGTGACGTACAGAAAGCCGTCGTGCCAGCAGGCGCCGGTGACGGCGCCGGTCTTGATCCACCGCTCCTCCGGCCACGCGAAGAACGTCTCGTACCGACCGGTGCTGAGGTCGACCTTGAGGATGCGCGGTTTCGCCTCGACCTTGTGGCCGCCCTCGACGACGTAGCAGGCGCCCTGATCGTCGAAGGTGCAGTGCACCGGGGTACTGAACCCGCTCGCCACGACTTCGGCGGTGTAGCCCTGGGGCAGCAGGATGTCGCGCGGGTTGAAGCCGCGCTCGGCACGACGAGCGAAGCCCAGCGTCCGCTTGGCCCGCTTGAGGTACGGCAGGAGCGGCGCGTAGGCGTAGGCCAGCAGGCTATCGAGATCAATTGCTCGCTTCGGCTCCGGTGGTCTCACCTCCGACATGGCCGCTCCTTTCCTCGTGCCTGGCGGAGAGCGGGTTAGTGCGCGTCCCCGGCCGGGGCGAGCCGCCAGAGGGCGCCCGTCCCGGGTTCGGCGACCACACCCCGCCGCGCCGCGCGGATGGGCCACCCGCGGGGGTCAAGGCCGGTCGGCGGCGCGGGCGGCGCCCGCCTGGCTCAGCCGGGCCAGCGCCAGGGCGCCGAGCGACAGCCCGAAGTCGCGTAGCACGATGTCGTAGAAGCCGGGGACCAGGAGCAAGTCAATGATGATCCCCCACAGCCAGGCGGCGACGACGTAGCCGCCGATGGCCGGCCTGAAGGCGACCAGGAGGGCGGCGACGACCTCGAGGATGCCCACGGCGAACATGATGGTGTGCTTGTCCACACCAAGCAGCCGGGGGATGAGCGGCGCGAGATACTGGTGCCAGTCCGCGATAAGATGCGTCCCCGTGAGCCGCTCTTGGAGCTTGTCCAGGCCCGCCAGCAGCGGCAGCACCACGAACGCCACCCGCAGGAGGCGGCGCGCTTGGCGCAGCGGCGCCGCGGGCCCCGCGCGCTCCTTGCTGTCCATCGGTCACCTCGCAGTAAAGAAGTACCCGGCGAAGGTCGAGGGATTCGCCGACGTTACCCGCTTCTCGTTCGGATCGGCCCGCCGTCCGCACCTCCGGGGGGCCGGCCGATCCGGCCGGCCCGCCCCCCGCCCGACGTTGCCGGCGCTAGCCTAGTTGCTCCGGCGGCGCCGCTGGCGCAGCGCCGCGCCGCCGACCGCGCCGGCGCCCAGCCCGCCCAGCAGCAGCCAGGCCAGCCCGCCGCCGGCGTGCGACCCGCCCCCGCCGGTGCTGGGCAGCCCCGGCGCCCGCCCGGGGGTGGGGCTCGCGGCCGGCGTACCGGCCGCCGCCTGCACGACGATCGTCCCGACCATGCCCATGGCGCGGTGGTACTTGCAGAAGTATTGGTAGGTGCCCGGCTTGGTGAACGTGAACGAGAAGGTCTGCCCTGGCTGCACGTCCCCGGAGTCCCAGACGCCGTCGTTCGACGTGGCGGTATGCACGGTGTCGGAGGTATTCCGCCAGGTCACCGTGTCGCCGACCGCGATGGTGAGCGTCGCCGGACTGAAGACGTAGTGGCCCGCCCCCTGCTCGGTCATCTGCACGGTCTGCGTCGCCGCGTTGGCCGGCGCGACGCCGAGCGCGAGCGCGAGCGCGAGCGCCGGCACGATGAGACGTAGACTCCGCCACATGCTCCACCTCCTTGCTTCCTGGCGACCTCGAGGGCGCCAGCCAAATCCGACGAATCATCGGTGTCATCCGTGGCCCGGCACCGCCGCACCCGAGGCGTATGCCGGGTGCGGGCCGGCCGTCTCCAGCGGTCGAGCCGCCTTTCCCCGGCTCGCGCTCGTGAACCTGTGTGGACTCCTGGGCAGGTCCGCGGCGCTCCGGGGCGCAGGGGAATATACGGGGCCGGCATCCGCAGGCGGGGGGGCGAGTGGGGAGGGCAGCGGCTCGGACCTGGGCCTCGGGTACCCCTGCAGCCGGCGATGGGAACGGTGCGGGGTGCCGGGGTGAACATGGCGAGCGTGCCCGGGAACCGGAGGGCGGCGCGGCCGGCGTGCGCGAAGGCAACCGCCGCTCCCCTGCTCCCACGTTGTCTACCGGAGCCTACGTCCACGGCACCACGCCGGATGCATCGCCCCGCGGCTGGCCGGTTCGCGAGGGTCGGTAGGCCGAGCCGCCGCGCGCGAGTCGGCGGGGCGGCGCGGGATCAGGCTAGGGCCGGGCCTGCTCGGGCGGCACCTGCGGGGGCCGCTCGGACGCGGTGGCCGGCCGGTCGGAGAGCGAGCTCGGCGCGTCCAGGTTCGCCCCGGCGTCGACGCCGACCCCCAGCCGCTCGACCAGCTCGCCGCCCAGCCAGGCGGTCACCAGCGCCAGCAGGACGCCGATGACCTCCAGGATGAACGGGAGGGTGTCGGGCTTATGGGCCGGGTCGCGGCCGCCGAGCCGGAGCAGCCAGGCGACGATGAAGAGGACGACGACGACGACGTTGCCCCCGCCGTGCCAGAGGCCGACCGCCTTGGCGCGGGTGTCGGCGGGGATGTGCAGCCAGTCCCAGATGCCGAAGAGGGCCGCCAGCAGCCCGCCGATCACCCCGGCGGCGATGGCCCAGAACGAGGCCGTCGCGAACTCGGCGTTGCCGGTGGCCAGGTAGACGATGTCGAAGATTAGCGCCGTCGCCAAGAGCCCCAGCGGGAAGACGATCAGCATCGGGTGGATGGCGTGCCCGGCCAGCTTCGCGCGACTCTCCATGGCCGACCTCCTGCGCTTGCAGCCGCATTACGGCAGGAAATCCTGCCGTTCCTGCCGCATGCAGGATCCGTGCCACGTCGCGCACTACGCCGGCGCCCGGGCGCGGTACGCGCCCTGCGGGAGTGCGGTGGGGCCGCGTCGCGGCTCGCGGCGAATCAGCGGCGCGACCACCCGACGCAGGCCGGCCCGGCAGCGCCGCGGGCGCCCGGCGTGCGAGTGTCGGCAATGTATATGATGGCATCCCGAGGAGGCGACGTGCTGCGGACGCGGATCGGTCAGCGCTTCTTCGCGACGACCCGCGGGCGGATCGTCCTGCTCGTGCGCGGCGCCGCGCGGACGGTGGACGAGCTGACCGTGCTGCTCGGGGTCACGCGCACCGCGGTGCGCGAGCACTTGGCCACGCTGGAGCGCGACGGCTGGGTGCAGCGCGCCGGCGTCCGGCGCGGCGACGGCAAGCCGGCGCAGCTCTACGCGCTGACCCCGGAGGCCGCGGAGCTGTTCCCCCGCGGCTACGCCCCCGTGCTCCACGGCCTGCTCGACGCGCTCGCCGGGCGGCTCGCCCCGGCCGCCCGCGCGGCGCTCCTCCGCGACGTCGGGCGCGCGCTGGCCGCCGGGCGCCGGGTCCCGCGCGGCGGGGCGCGGGAGCGGGCCGCCGCGGGCGCGGCGCTGCTGAACGACCTCGGCGGGTTCGCCGAGGCCCGCGAGGCCGACGGCGCGCTCGTCATCCAGGGCTGGAGCTGCCCGCTCGCGGCGGTGGTGGGGGCGCATCCCGAGCTCTGCCGCCTCGCCGAGGCGATGCTGGCCGAGGCCACCGGCCTGCCCGTGCGGGAGCGGTGCGACCGGCGGGAGCCCCCACGCTGCTGCTTCACCGTCGCCACCGCCCCGGACGGCGCCGCCCCCCGGGCCCGCGGCGGGGGCGGCGCACCCCCGCAGCTGTGAGCGCCGGCCAGCCCGTTCCCCAGGCGTGGCCACTGCCGGCCCCCGCCGGCGCGATCGCGCCGGCGGGCGGCGCGCCGCGGTGCCGCTGGTCTAGATGCACCGGGTCCGGGACGGGTGGGGTGTCGCGCTCCGCGCCCCGACGCTGAGCCCGTTGCCAGGCATGTGCGCCTGCCGGGCCGCGTGGTCGCATCGGGGCGGGTCGCGACGACCCGCCGCCCTCTATTCCAATCTCCGCTTCCGGATGCCGAAACGGCCGAGGATTGCCGCTACGCGAACCGGAGCGACCTCAGCAACTGCGTCTCCCCTCGTCCGGCCACGACGAGCGCAGCGATCATGGGTGCCTCGCGCCGGGGGCGGGTCAGCTACCGGCTGCGCCCCGCTCAGCGAGCGCGCGCCGTGACGAGCGGCTGGACGTAGGCGCCGTTGGCGGGGAAGTGCCAGCGGAGGTCGGCGAAGCCGGCTGCGCGCAGGGCGGCGGCGAGGTCGTCGCGGCGGAGGGCGCGGTAGCGCGTGGCGGTGTGCAGCGTCTCCCAGCGCCCGCCCGCCTCCCGCACGATGAAGTGGTTGACGACGTAGGCGCCGCCGGCCGCGTCCCAATCCCAGACCTGGAAGACGATCCGCCGGCCGTCGGTACCGTCGAAGACGCGCGGCGCGAAGGAGCGCGGCCGCTCGGCGCCGAGCGCGTCGTAGTCGCGGATGCTGATCAGCAGCAGGCCGCTAGGGCGGAGTTTCGCCCGCATGTTCCGCGCCGCCGCCAGCAGGTCCGCGTCGGTCGGGAGGTGGGGCACGGCGTTGTCGCAGGAGAGGACGGCGTCGAACTCGCCGGGCACCTCGGCCGCCAGCGCGCGGAAGTCGGCCACGCCGGTGGTGAGCGCGACGCCGAAGCCGCGCGCCTCCGCCGCGGCCCGCGCGACCGCGGCCGGGCTGAGGTCGGTCGCGTGGACGCGGTAGCCCCGGAGCGCGAGCCCGATCGCCTGGGTGCCGATTCCGCAAGAGCAGTCGAGCACGCGCGCGGGCGGCGCGAGCCCTTCGGCGCGGAGCAGCGCGTCGAGCAACTGCCCGTGCCGGGCCACCGCCGCCCGCCAGTCGGGGTAGATCAGGTGGTAGTGGTCGGCCAGGTCGTCGTAGAACGCGGCGACGGAGCTGTCCATGACGGGATTATAGACGGCAGGCGGCAGACGGCAGACGGCAGTGAGTTGATTGTATGTAGTTGGTAGTTGTTAGAGGCGCTGGTTCCGTCCTTCTATCAACTACCAACTGTCAACTCTCAGCCCGTACTGCCGTCTGCCGTCTGCCGTCTACCGTCTCCTCCCGCGCACCGCTCCACCTCGCGCGCGAGGATGCGGCGGGCGATGGCGAGCGCGCTGGCGTAGGTCGGGTCCATGCCGGCGTAGGAGAGGTTGCGCGCGCCGAGGTTCTGGCCCTTCGAGTATGGTGTGTCGGAGGCGTAGTGGATGAAGCCGACCTCGTAGGGCGCCTCGTAGAGGTTGACGACCTCCTCGGTCGGAAAGCGGGTCGGGAAGGTGTCCTCGTAGACCGCGTCGAGATAGGGCCCGGCCTCGGCCTCGAGGATCGTGTAGCCGTCGCGGTAGAGGAGGTCCATGTACGCCTCGCTCTGGAGGAAGGTGCCGTAGGTCGCCACAGCGCGCTGGCGGTCGAGCACCGAGCCGTAGACGAGGTCGGGCTCGACGTCCTGGGCGATGAAGCAGTTGTCGACCAGGTAGGTGTTGCGCGAGTGCTCGTCGTAGAAGTGGTTGGCGATCATCACGTCGCCGATGCGGCCGTTGAGCGTCGCCGCCTTGCCCATCACGTAGACGCCGCGCAGGTCGGCGACGTGCGCCGAAACGACACTCAGCACCTGGTAGGCGGCCCAGCCGAGCGGGTAGTCGATGTTCAGGATCAGCGCGGCGCTCTCGCGCAGGCGCTCCAGGCCCGGGCGCCGGAGGCGCGGGTCGAGGCGCGCGGGGTCGAGGCGGGCGATCTCGATCACCTGGGCGTGGAGGTCGAGGAACTGCCGGCTGGTGACGTGGGTGATGCCGGCCGCGCGTTCGAGCGCCGTGCGCCGCGCCCGCGCCGCTTCGTTGCCCGGCTCCTGCAGGTACTTCTTGGCGACGTAGTAGAGGAAGTTCTCCCAACTGCTGCGCACCTGCTGCGCGCGGATGCCCTCGTACTCGGCCCAGAGGTCGGGGTGCCCCTCGCGGATGTAGTCGATCAGCGCGTCCTGCTCGGCCAGCGCGTAGCCGGAGAGGAGGTTGACCAGGCTGTGCGTGTTCGAGGAGACGAAGTAGAGCGGCCGCTCGGTCAGGTCGAGGTCGGGGCCGCCGGCCTCGCGCACGCCCGCGCAGACGTGCCGCCACCATTGCTCGGTGACCTGCTCGTAGTCGTTGGCCGAGCCGCCCAGCAGCCGAACGGCGAAGTGCTTCTTGCCCCGCGCGATCTCGCGCAGGCGGGGCAGGACCGCTCCGTCCCAGAGGAGCGCCAGCCGCGCCCAGTCGGCCTCGCCGATCCCCAGCGCCTCGCGCGCCCGCGCGCCCAGGTCGGCGTCCTCGGCCGCGTCGTCTGGAGCCGCCAGCAGCGCCGCCGCGAGCGCGGGGTCCGCGCCGAGCAGGGCGTGGAGCTTGTTCCACTCGATCTCGTAGGCGAGGAGCATCGGGATCAGGTCGTCGATGTCGGACGGCGAGGCGATCAGCACGGCCAGCGTCGCCTCGCCGTCGTAGAGCATCAGCCGGCGCCGGCCGGGTGCGGTCACGCGGCGCCAGCCGAGGACGTGCGCGTAGCCGTGGCGGGCGAAGACGGAGGCCGACTGGCCGAGCAGGACCAGGCGCGTATCGGCGATGGCGGCGGGCAGGCGCAGCGAGGCGTAGGTGAGCGCGGCGAGGTCGGGCGCGGCGTCGCGCGCGCCGACGTGCAGCGCCGAGTTGAGCGCCAGGTAGGGCCCGAGCAGCGCGCGGATCTGCACCTCGCCGGACGAGCGCAGCAGCGTGTGGTAGGAGCGCATGAACTGGTCGATCTCGCCGCGCCCCGGCCCCTGCGGCCCGACCGAGACGACCGCGTTGTGCGTCATGTAGCGCCGCTCGGCCATCCGACCCCCTTGCGGAAGTGAGAAGTGAGAAGTGAGAAGTGAGAAAGGGCATCGAGCCCGGCTCGGCCACCCTCTTCTTCCTGGCTCGCTGCACGCCGCGTGCCTTGACCGTGCATTCTGCGCGGGGGCGGGTGGGGCGTCAACCAAGGTGCCCGGCCTCGGCCGCCGGGCTCCCCATCCGCGCGACCGCGTTGACGCCCGCCCGCCCCGTGCCGATAATCGCCCGGCCGGG
>DASSSV010000319.1:0-2801 GCA_035708265.1 Thermomicrobiales bacterium
GCGCGCCGATGCCGGCGTAGACGGCCGGGACGGCCAGGAAGAGCGCGTCCTGCTCGCGCACCATCGCGACGAGGCCGCCGGCCGCGCCGAGGAGGAGCCAGCGTCCCCAGGTCGGCGCGTCGCGCCAGCGGAACCAGAGGAAGAGGAAGAGGCTGACCGCGAAGAGCGAGGCGGCGTGCGAGTAGCCCGGCGCGAAGTGGCTGTAGAAGATCGTCGGCGTCGCCAGCCAGATCGCCAGCGTGGCCCAGAAGGCGGCCCACTCCCCGACCAGCCGCCGCGCGACGAGGTAACTCAACATGAGCCCGGCCAGCGCCTCGAACGCCGAGCCGAAGGTGATCGCCCAGATGTACGGCTTCGAGTAGCCGTCCGCGGCGACCGGGGCGCCGAGCGCGCGCGCGGTCAGCGCGACGATGTGCCCGACCGCGTAGAAGGGCGACCAGAGGAGCGCCGTGCCGATCGGCCCGAAGTTCTTGCGCCTGCCGGTCGGCGTCGTCTCGTCGAGGAAGGTGCGCTTGAAGCCGCTCTCGGTGTACTTCTCGGGGTAGCGGTCGTAGAAGTGCTGGTACTCGTCGGTGAAGTCGAGGTCGTGGTCGAAGGTGAGCGAGCGCAGGTAGGAGAAATACTCGATCTCGTCGGCCGCGCGAATGTCGTGCGCCATGAAGGGCAGCGACAGGAGATAGAGGACGAGCAGCACGGCGAGGCCGCGCTCCAACCCCAGCCAGCGGGCGCGCGGGCGCGCGGCGACGGCTGCCGCGGGCGCGTAGCGCCCCGCGCGCTCCGCCTCCGCCGCGTCCGGCCGGTAGGTGATTGTCCCTGGCTTCTGCCGCATCCCCTATCCGTCGGCGGGCTCTCGGCGCGCCACCCCTGCCGCCAGGGCGAGGATCGCGGCGGCGCGCGCCCGATAGGTAAACGGGCGGACGCGCTCGCGGGCGCGCTCCGCCCGCGCCGACGCCCCGGCCGGGTCGCCCCGCACCGCCGCCAGCGCCGCCGCCAGCCCGGCCTCGTCGCCCGACGCGACGTAGGAAGCGCCGTCGTCGCCGAGGATCTCGCGCAGCGCCGGGGCGTCGACCGCGACGACCGGCCGCGCCATCGCCGCGTACTCGAAGAGTTTCAGTGGCGAGGCGTTCAGCCCGCTGACCGTCCCCGGCAGGACCAGCGCGTCGGCGGCGGCCAGGTAGTCCGGCACGGCGTCCTGCGGGAGTTGCCCCGGCAGGCAGACGGCGTCCGCCACGCCGAGGTCGCGCGCCAGCCGCGCCAGGTCGGCCCGCTCGCCCTCGCGCCCGCCGACCAGGTAGAGGCGCGCGCCGGGCGCGTCGCGCGCGAGCCGCGCGAAGGCGCGCACCAGCACGTCGAGCCCGCGGTAGGCGAACGTGAGCCCGGCATAGGTTACCACAAACGCCTCGGCCGGCACGCCGAGCGCGCGCCGCGCCGCGTCGCGGTCGCGCGGCGCATAGCGCGCCTCGTCGTACGCGTCCGGGATCACCGCGACCTCATCAGCGGCCTTCAGCCCCGCCCGCGCCAGATAGTCCTTGAACGCGCCGGTGAGCGTCACCACGCGCGCCGCGCGCCGGATCGCCAGCGCGTCGACGAGCCGCACCAGCGGCCGGGCCAGCGGCGAGCGCAGCCGCGAAGGGTTCCATTGCTCGAGGTCGTGGACCTCGTACATGAGCGTCGCGCCGAGCGGGCGGGCGAAGAGCGCGCCGAACCAGGCCGCGCAGATCGCGTCGCGCACGTAGATCGTCGCGCCCCGCCCCCGGCGTGCCAGGTAGAGCGCGGCGCGCCAGGCGAACCAACTCCGCTCCAGGTAACTCCACGCCGTCGTGCGCCAGGCGTGCGACAGCGCGTTGAACGGCAGCCGCAGCAGGTGCGTCGCGTCGACCGCCGCGAAGGCGCTCTCCCGCCGCGCCCAGCGCGGCAGCAGCACCGTCACCCCCGGGTCGAGCGCCCGCAGCTCGCGCGCCGTGTGGAACGTCTGCACCGCGTTCGCCGAGCGCAGCCTCAGGCTGGAGGGGTAGGCAAGGTAGACGAAGTACGAATCGTGATCGGCGGTATTGGTGCGGGTTGCGCCGGTCCGGAGAGAGGGGGCCTCATCGGGCCGGGGCATCCCAGCGGCAGCCGCCTCTCCTCGTTCGTACTTCGTACCTCGTACTTCGTACCTCCTCATCACTCGATGGCTTCCTCGTAGGCATCGAGCACCCGCTCCACCACGGCGTCCCAGGAGAAGCGCGCGGCGACGTCGCGGCGGCCGGCGGCGCCGTAGGCGCGGCGGCGGGCGGGGTCGGCCAGGAGGGCATCGGTTGCGGCGGCGAGGGCGGCGGGGTCCTGGGGCGGGACCAGCAGGCCGGTCTCGCCGTCGCGCACGACCTCGCGGAAGCCGCCGAAGTCGGCCGCGACGACCGGGCGCTCGCCGGCCAATGCCTCGCAGAGACTGATGCCGAAGGTCTCGTTGACGAAACTCGTGCCGAGCACGAGGTCGCACGCGGCGTAGAGGTCCGGCATCGCTGCGTGCGGCCAGGCGCCGAGGAAGGTCACGCGATCCGCCACGCCGCGCGCGGCGGCCAGGCGCTCCAGGTCCGCCCGGTAGGGGCCCTCCCCGGCGATGGCGAGGGCGGGCGCCGGCTCGTGGCGGGCGAACGCCAGCGCCTCGATCGCGTACTCGAAGCCTTTCCAGCGCACCAGCCGCCCGACGCAGACGAGCACCGGGCGGTCCGCGCCGCCGGCCAGCCGGGCGCGCAGCGCGGGGTCGGCCGGGCGCGGCGCGAAGCGGTCGAGGTCGATGCCGTTGTAGATCACGCGCGGGG
>DASSSV010000320.1:0-15401 GCA_035708265.1 Thermomicrobiales bacterium
GAAGTCGGTGTGCTGGTGCATCGGCAGATCGCCCCGCCCGTTGACCTGCCACCACCCGGTCATCCCGGGCCGGATCGCCGTGCGCCGGTGCTGCCAGGGCTCGTAGCTGGCGACGATGTAGGGCTGCTCCGGGCGCGGGCCGACCAGGCTCATCTCGCCGCGCAGGACGTTCCAGAGTTGCGGCAGCTCGTCGACGCTCGTCCGCCGCAGCCAGCGCCCCACGCGCGTGATCCGCGGGTCGTCGTGCGTCTTGGTCGGGCCTTTGGCGCGCGCGTGGCGATCGGCGTCCGCGACCATCGTGCGGAACTTGTACATCGTGAAGGGGCGGCCGTCCTCGCCGATCCGCGCGGCGCGGTAGAAGACCGGGCCGCGCGAGTCGAGCTTGATCGCCGCGGCGATGACGAGGCCGAGCGGCCAGCCGAGCAGCAGGCCGGTCAGGGCGATCAGGCGGTCGAAATTGTATTTCACCAGCTTGCCCGAGGCCGAGAGCGCGGGGTCCCTGAGGCCGACGAGCGGGATGCCCTCGACGTGCGTGATCGTCGCGCGCGCGTAGGCCAGGTCGAGGACGTCGGGGACGACGCGCACGTCGACCGGGAGCGTCTGGAGGCGCTCGGTCAGGGCGACGATGCGGGCGTGCTCGCTCGACGGCAGCGTGACGATCACGGTAGTGATGTTCCACTCCTCGATCGCGCTCTCCAGATCGTCCGGCGTCCCGAGGTACGGGAGGCCCGGCGTCACCGGGACGTCGTCGGCGACGACGCCGACGACGTGGAGCGGCGGCCAGCGCACGGCCTCGGCGCGCAGCCGACCGGCGAGAGAGTCGGCCACGCGCCCGCCGCCGACCAGGGCGATCCTGACCGCCAGGAGGTCGCCGAGGCGCGTGCGGAAGAAGAGGCGCAGCAGGAGGCGGATGCCGCCGTTGATGGCGAGGACGAGGAGGGCGAAGTAGACGAAGAGGAGGCGCGGCACCTCGCGGTAGGTGAGGTAGAGGGCGCCGGAGGCGAGGATCATCGCGCCGCCGGTGGCGAGCAGGAGGCGCACGGCCTCGTGGCGCAGGTTCATGACCCAGTGCCACTCGTAGAGCCGGAAGTGGCCGGCCGCGAGCGCCCAGCATGCCAGCGCGAGCGGGAAGAGCCCGACGCTCAGGTAGTTGTGCTGGGGGATCAGCGTCTGGCCGACTGGGATGGAATAGCGGAGCACGGTCGCCAATGCCAGCGCCGCCGCGACCCCGATGAGGTCGAGCAGGAGGCAGACGGTGGTGTAGCGCTCCAGCACCCTTTGGGTCATCGCGCCCCCGTCCCCAGCAGGTCGCGGCAGAGCCGCTCGTAGTCGTCGGTCACGAGGTCCCAACTGTAGCGTCGGGCGACGTGCCGCTGCGCCCGCGCGCCGTACTCGGCGACGAGGTCGGGGTCGGCCAGGACGCGCGCGAGCTGGTGGGCCAGGCCGTCGGCGCCGGCCGCGCCGGCGTAGAAGAGCGCGCCGTCGCCGGCCGCCTCGCGGTTGGTTGGGCTGTCGTTGGCGACGACGCAGTTGCCGCAGGCCATCGCCTCCAGCAGCGCCGGGTGCGTGCCCGACGCGGCCGAGGGGAAGGCGTAGGCGTAGGCGTTGCTGTTCAGTTCCCAGTAGCCGTCGCCGAAGACGTAGCCGGGGAAGAGGATGTTCGGCCCGGCCCGGCGCTTGAGGTCGGCGATGTAGTCGTCGTTGTACGGCGCGTCCCCGACGATCACGCACTTGAGCGGCGTGTCGAGCCGGCCGAAGGCGTCGACGAGGTCGTGCGCGCGGTTCTCCGGCACCAGCCGGCCGACGTAGAGGACGTACTCGCGGGGGCTGAGGCCGAGCCGCGCGAGGGTGCCGTTCGGCGGCAGGCGGCGGTCGGCCGCGCCGTAGGGGATGAACCGCGTGGCGTGGCCGAAGCGGCGCCGGTAGTACTGCTCCACGACGCGCGAGTCGGTCACGACGGCGTTGGCGGTCTTCGTGGCGAGGTATTCGGCCAGGCGCAGGTAGCGCTTGGCGGCGGGCGGCCACTTCTCGCGTTGCCAGTCGAGCCCGTCGACGTTGAGGGCGACCTTCGTGCCGGCGAGCCGGGGAATGAACGCGACCGGGCTGTTGCCGACGATGAACATCAGCACGACGTCGCAGCGGCGCGGCAGCAGGTGCAGGCAGGAGAGCGTGGTGTGGACGATGGTGTCGGCGTACTTGTTGCGGATCGTCGGGAGTTTCACCAGGCGCATCCCGCGGTAGGTGGGCGCCGCGTAACGGATGTGGTGGCTGCGGCAGTACACCGTGACCTCGTGGCCGCGCTCGACGAGGCGCGCGCCGACCTCCTCGACGCAGGTCTCGAACCCGCTGTAACTGGCCGGGATCCCGCGCGTCCCGACCATGGCGATCCGCACCGCTCCGCTCCGCGCGTCTGTCCCGACCGGTTAACGTCCCCGGCCCGCTGTTGGATGCGCCGGGCTCTCCCGGACACGAGCACCGAGACTATAGTGAACGGACGTCCGGGCGTCAAGGAACGGTGTGAGGGGCTGGGCGGCCGAGGCCGCGGCTGAGGGCGCCTGCGGGCGCACGAAGGCCACGCCCAGAGGGCGCCTCACGGCCTGACCTTATCCGTGCAGCATCGACGGTGGGGCGACGAGCGCCGCCCTACCGTCGCTACTTTGCGACTTCCTCGACCGGTTCCGCGGCGGCCTCACGCCGCCACGGCGGGCGGAAGAGCCGGGGCAGGGTCGGGCGCGACCAGCGGGCGCCGAGGAGGAGTCCGGCGAGCACGACGGCGGCCAGCGCGGCGACGAGAGGTGCGGTGACCGGGTGGCCGACGTCCGGCGCGTTCGAGGGCAGCACCGGGAAGACGCTCAGCGGGTTCCAGCCGACGAAGGTGGTGAGGATCGCGTCGGCCGACCAGGAGCGCGGCGCGAGGACGTAGCTGGTGCCGCCCGGGTCCCAGAGGTAGAAGGCCCCGACGGCGAGTCCCCAGGCGCCGAGGAGCGCGACGAGGGGGCGGACGGGGCGGGCGAAGCCGCGTTGCCAGGCGGCGCCCAACGCGACGGCCAGGAACGGCACGGCAGGCAGGATGTAGCGGCCGGGGAAGTCGCCGGCCTCCCAGCCGCCGCCGCGCAGCGCGACGAGCGCGAACTGGACGGCGACGAGCGCGACGCCGATCGAGCCGAGCGCGGGCGCGCGACGGATGGCCCAGACGAAGCCGCTCCCGGCGAGGAGGAGGAGCGGCAGGCAGGGGAGGAGGCCGCCCCCGCCGTCGAAGAGGATGCCGAGCAGGTGGCTGCCGGCCGTCGCCGGGACGAGGTAGCGCTCGACGAAGGCCAGCCGGGCGCGCTGCTCCAGCGACCACAGCAACGCCGTCAGGAGCGCCGCGGCGGCGACCAGCCCGACCAGCCAGGGCCAGCGGCGGCGGAGGGCGGTGCCGAGACCCGCCGCCGCGCCGCGCTGCCACAGGAGCAGCGCGGCGAACCAGGCCAGCAGCAGCAGGGTCAGCGGGAGGAAGCGGGTGTGCAGGAGGGCGACCCCGACCGCACAGGCGATCCCGCCCGCGATCCGCCAGGGCGTCCGCGCCGGGTCGCCGAGGAGCCGGACCGCGACGACGAGGAGGAGCGCCGCCGTGACCTCGGGGTAGAGTTGCACCGCGTAACTGCTGACCGGCGCGGCGCAGGCGACGAGCAGCGTGACGACCAGCGCCGCGCGCCGCCCGACCCCGACGTCGCGCAGCAGCCCATAGAGCGCGACCGCGAGGAGCGCCGCGACGAGGCCGAGCTCCGCCAGCACGCCGGGCCAGCCGCCGAGCGCGTAGCCCGGCAGGACCTCGACCGAGAGGCCGATGCTGTGGAAGGGCCAGGCGGTGACGACCGCGCGTTGGAGGAGGGTCGCGGAGAGGGGCGCGAGCGCGCTGACGGTGAGGGTGCCGTCGAGCGGACCCTGGTACCAGAATGGGTAGTCCACCACGGAATGCGCGGGCACCCAGAACTTGTCCTGCCAGAGCGTCGCGCCGGTCGCGTCCGCGAGGCGCGCGGTCGCCATCGCGTCGGTCGCGCCACCGTTGGTGACTTCCAGATGCGCGGCGTTCTCGCGGCGCGCCGCGTCGCTGAGGACCGGGATCGCCAGCGTCGTGTCGGCGGCGCGCGGCGCGAGCGCGGCGACGTGCCCGCCCGCGCCGCTGACGACGGCGGCCATGACCGGCGTCGACGGGCTGAGCCAGCCGGTGTTGTGGCCCGGCTGCATGTTGAAGCGCTCGGCGCTGAACTCGCGCGTCCCCTGCGGCGGGATTGCGACAGTCGCGCGCGGGGCCGCCAGATTGGCGTCGTCGTAGACGGCCACCCGCACCGGGTCGGCGCCGGGGTTGTACAGGCGGACGGTCCCGGTGCCGCGCAGACCGAGCTGGTTGGTGATCTCCAGCGGCAGCGGGATGGCGACCGGCGCCTGCTGGGCGCTCGCGCCCGGCTGGACGAGGAGGCCGGGTTTCCCGCGCGCCAGGAGTTCGGCGAGGATCGGCCCGTCGCCGTTCACGCAGACCGTCCCCGTCGCCGCGCCGAGCGCCAGCGGCGCCACCGCGGCGCCGCGCGCCGGGACGGTGAGGCTCGCCGAGCCGGCGTCCGCGCCGTCGGCGGTGTAGCGGCGCCAGGTGACCGCGGCGGGCGATTCGAGTGGATTCTGGACCACCAGGCTCGTTTCCCAGACGCCGGTGGGGAAGCCGTAGGGGATGCAACTGCGCGGGATCGCGACGCCGCCCGCGACCAGCTCGTCGCCCGCATCGGAGGTCAGGAGCGTCGTGGCCGCGACCGGCTTGCCGGCCGCGACGGTGGCGTTCAGCCAGCCGTTGCCGGCGCTCGGCGCCGCGACGGTGAGGGCACGACCGGGCGGGACCGTGACGTCGCGCGTGGCGACCTCGCGCCCGGCCGCGTCGCGGAAGGTCACCGTCGTGCCGGCCGGCTCGGGCCCCGTGTTGGCGAGCTGGATCGCGCCGCGCAGGTCCGGCCCGGCGGCGAGCGGGACGTAGAGCGAGGTCCGCGGCGTCGCCGGCGCGCTGAAGCTCATGCGGTCGGTCTTGTCGTCCTCGTAGATGTGGACCGGCCGGTCGCCGGGGCGGTCGCCCAGCAGCCGGTCCATCTCGGCCGAGAACATGCTGGTGGTGAGCTCGAGGTCGTGGTCGTGCCAGAGGTTCATCGTCGCGGCGAGGTACTGGGGCTCGTCCCAGCGCGGGCGCATGTCGGCGGCGCGCCACGCGGCCGCGGGCCAGAAGACCGCCAGGCAGAGGACGAGGAGCGCCAGCGCCAGCCGCCGCTCGCCGGTGCGCTCGTCGGCCGCCGCGCTCAGCAGGAGGCGCGCCCCGACCAGCGCGCGCAGGGCGACGCCGACGAGGATGAGCCCGGCCAGCCACGAGAGCGCGGCGACGCCCTCGATCGCCAGCGTGCGCCGGGCGGCCAGCACCGGCGCGGCGAGCGGCACGGCGCCGAAGGCGAGGCAGGCGGCGAGATCGGCGCGCGCGGCGCGATGCCAGGGCAGCGCCGGCAGGGCCAGGGCGAGCCCGATCTCGGCCGCGACGCCGATCGCCAGGATCAGCGGGACGAGCGCGGCGGCCTGTCGCTCGACCTCGGACAGTCCCGCGAGCGCGGCGATCTCTGCCGTGGGCCCGCCCCATTGCCACCAGGCGGCGAGGCCCAGGCCGACCGCGGCGTAGAGCGGCACGGTGAGGCGCCGCGATGGGCAGCCGCCCGCGCTCCATCCGAGGACGCGCAGCGCCACGACGCCGGCGAGCGCGCTGCCGACGAGGACCCAGGGGAATGCCGACCCCAGTGTCCGGTCGAGAGCCGCCGCGACCGGATAGGGGTAGGTCATGGCGGCGGCCGCGAGGAGCGCCAGCGCCGCCAGCAGCGCGGCGTTCGCCGCCCGCGCGGGCAGCGCCAGGGCGAGCGTCAGCGCGACGAGGGCGACGAGCAGCGCGAGGCGGGCGACCGGCCAGGGCGCGAGCGCCGCCGCCGGCAGGAGAGCCATGGCGACGGTCAGCGCGACGCCGACCGCGACCTCCGCGCCGAGCAGGCGCTCGCTCGTCACGGAAACGCGGCCCAGCCGGAGATAGCCGCGCCGCAGCGGCGCGAGCAGCGGCAGGGCGAGGCAGCAGGCGAAGAGGGCCCAGGTCTCGCGCCCGGGGGGCAGGAACGCCAGGGTCGCGGCGGCGCCGCCCAGCGCGAGGGCCGGCGCCAGCACGGCCAGGGCGGCGCGCGCGACGCCGCCCGCGCGGGCGACCGGCGCGCGCATCCGAGTCAGGGCAAGACGCACCGGGGCTGCGCTCCTCTCGCTGCGATCCGGCCGGTGTGGCGCGCCCGGTCGCCCTCACTGGCGGGGAGGCGGTCAGCCTTCGACCCGGCCGCACGCCCCGGCCGGGTGTAGCCGTGCCCAGTCACCTGAAATTGACGGCTGCACCTGTGATCCATCATGGCATCCCTGGTCGGTCCACCCAGAGGCGCACGTCGCGATAGTGTACGACGCCGGCCGCGGGGTTGGCGAGCGTGACCCGGACCGTCGTCGTGCCCGGCGGGCAGAGGACGGCCGCGCGGAGGTCGTGGTCGGCGCCGCCCGGCGGCGCGGTCGCGGCCTCGGGCGGGTAGAGCGGCGCGCCGCGCGCGTCGAGGCAGGCCAGCGTCGCGGGCGCCGGGCTGGATTGGGCCGGAACATCCGCGGTGACTTCAAGCGTGTACAGCGCGCCCGGCACGGCTGGCAGGTCGCGCCGTGCGGCGCCCGGTCCGTCGAGCGTTAGCGCGGGCGAATCCGGCGCGCCCTCTACAGAGCCGGCGATCGGCGGCGCGATCGCCCAGGCGCCGGGTGCGGTGCCGAGCGGCGCCGCCGCGCCGGACGGTGTGCCCGGCCGGGCGTAGAGGTCGAGGAAGAGCGAGTCGGGGACGTAGCGGTGCGCGACCCGCCGGTAGCCGAGCGCCGCGAGCTGGCCTTCGGCCCGCACGATGTCGGCGCGCTGCCAGGGATAGTCCGGGTGGGCGAACCAGACGGCCGGGGCGTCCTCGCCGGCGAGCGTGGCGAGCCAGCCGCGATCTTCCGTGCGCAGGTGCCCTGTCTCCAACGACCCCGGCTGGTAGGCGGAGATGAGTGTCTCGCTGACGGTGTCGAACGTCAGGACCGGCAGGTCGAGGCGCGCCGCCTGGGCCGTGGCGGCGGCGAAGGCGCGGTAGTCCTGCTTGGTCGCGTCGCGGTAGAGGGCGACGACGGCGAGGGACGAGAGCGCGACGAGGCCGGCGAGCGCGACGAGGCCGGCGCGCCGCAGCCAGGCGTGGCCGGACGGCAGCGCGGCCGCCCCGGCGACGAGCGCCCAGCCGAGCGTCGCGCCGAGGACCGTGCGGTCGGCGTAGCCGGGGCGCACCAGGCTGACGAGGATCGCCGCGCCGATGGTCGCCGCGCCGAGCGCCGCGGCGACGAGCGGGGCGATGCGGCGCCACCGCCACAGGGCCACCCCACCGGCGACCGCGACGACCAGCGCGACGAGGAGGAAGAGGCCGCGCAGGTGCGGCCACACGATCCAGGGCGTGCGGGCCGGGCCCCAGTAGTAGGCCGACGTGCCGCCGAGGCCCGCGACCGCCAGCAACGAGGCGGCGACGCTCGCCGGCGTCGCCCCGAGGAACGCGGCCTGGTCGCTCGCCCTGGCCCCGACCGTCGCCGCCGCCTCCGCCAGCCAGGGCAGGAAGGCGACGCCGGCGAGCGCGGCCACGCCCCACGGCGCCAGCGCCCGCCGGCCGTGCCGGCGCACGGCCAGGGCGAGCAGGAAGACCTGCGGCGCGAGCGCGTAGACCGCGGTGAAGTCGGTGTAGAGCGCCGCCAGGACGCTCGCGCCGTAGAGCGCGACCCAGCCCCAGGCCGGTCGCTGATAATACGCGACGAGCGCGAGATAGGACAATGTGACGAGAAGGACCAGGAGCGCGTACATCCGCGCCTCCTGCGAATACCAGACGTGGAGCGGCGACACCGCCAGCACGAGGCCGGCGGCGTGCCCGACGCGCCAGCCGGCCAGTCGCGCGCCGAGCGCGGCGAGGACCGGGACGGTCAGCGTGCCGGCGAGGACGCTCACCAGCCGGCCGGCGTCGAGTTCCGGCACGGCGAGCCCGGCGAGTTTGGTCAGCGCGTAGTAGAGCGGCGGGTGGACGTCGTAGAGCCCGCGGAGGCCGAGCACGGCCGGCCAGGACTGCCGCGCGAAGAGGATCGTGAAGCCCTCGTCCAGCCAGAGGCTGAGGTGGTTGAAGTGGGCGAGCCGCAGCCCGAAGGCCAGCGCCGTCAGCGCGGGCAGGAGCACCGCGGGCCGCGCGAGCCGGCTCGCCCATTGCGCCCACGCGCCGCCGGCCGGGCGCGCAACACCGGCGACCGGGAGGCTCGCCGGCGCGACCCCGGCCACCACGCCGGCCCAGGCGCGCCGGAGCGGCGCGAGCGGCGCGAGAAAGAGGAGGAGCCCGGCGAACCAGAGCGGCTCGGCGCCCGGCTGCGTCGCCACGGCCAGCGCCGTCGGGCGCGCGACGGCGGCCAGGAGGGCGAACGCGGCGACGAGCGCGCCGACGATGAGCGCCGCGCGCCCCACCGGCGCCCCGGCCGCCCGCGTCGCGCCGTAGGCCCCGACGAGGAGCAGCAGATCGGGGAGCAGTAGCGCCGGCGGCCAGGGGTCGGGCGCGCGCACCGGCGCGATCGCCACCCGCGCCAGGATCGCGCCGAGCGCGCGCTGGTCGCCCGCGGGCACGAAGGCGCTCGTCGCGAGGTTCACCGTCGCGGCGAGGCGAGCGCCAAGCGGGCCGTCCTCCCCGACCTCTTCGTCCACCGTGTACGTGCGGAGCGTCGTCGCCAGCGGCAGCATCTGCGCTGGCGCGTCGGGGCCGGAGAGCGTGACCTGGCGCGCGGGGGCGGTGGGACTGTCCTGCATGGTCAGCGTCACGCGGTAGCGGCCGGGGCGGTTGACCGGGATGACGAGGGTCGCCTCCGGCTTCGACCAGCGGAACGGCCCGGCCGCGTTGTGCTCGACGCCGTAGAAGCCCTGGAGCGCGACGCCCGCGGGCGGCAGATCCGGCGTGAAGGCGAGCCGCGTGGGCGGCAGTGTCGCGACATATCCCAGGAGCACGATGAGCACGAAGCCGAGGGCCAGCAGCGCGAGCAGGTCGGCGCTCGCGCGGCGCACCAACGTCGCCGGCACGATCGACCGCCGCCCGCGCTCGCGCGCCGCCGGCGCCGAGTTGGCGCGCCGTCGCCCGGTCAGTGTCACGCCGGGTTGATCCGTGTCATCGGGCCAATGCCAGGGGATTCGCTCACCACCGCCTGCACGCTCTCGGGCCGTGCGCCGCCCGCGTATTATAGCCGCTCGCGGTGGGAAGAGGCTGACGGTTGAAACCGCGGCTGGATGGCAGGCCCGCAAGCGGGCACCCAGCCACGCAAGCCACCTGCGCGGGTTAGGCCCGAGCCACGTCCTAGCCTGGAGGCGGGCTTCGTGCGCGGGGTGCCCGCTTGCGGGCCTCGCCCCCAGCCGCGGCTTCAGCCGCCCGGTCCTCCTCGCAATAGCGACTCCCGCCCCGCCGTTGACGCCCGGCCGCGGCCGTGCTACGCTGAAGTTCAGTTAGTTGATCGAATTCGTGTTGGTCCGGGCCGTGCCCGCCAGCGAGGAAGCACGCGATGCCCCACCTGGCCCGTCCCGCCGGCCCAACGCGCGCTCCCATTGCCCCGCCGCCGGTGGTCCCGCCCGTGCCGGTCTGCCCCTCTGTCCTGCTCACGCTCGCCTTCTGGCCGCGCATCTGCGCCTGTCCCCGCGCCTGACCGCGCCCCCGGTCAGGCATAACGTCCCCGTCAGCGTCCAGCGGTATCATTCATGAGGAGGCAGCCATGAGCGGCTACGAGCACCACGCGCATCACGAGCATCACGCCGACGGGCAGAGCGTCGGCTACGCCTCGCCCCAGGAGGCGCGGCAGGCGCCGCCCGAGGACTTCCTCTACGTCGCGGCGCTGCACACCGGCACCGGCGTGGACGAGCCCGACTTCCTCGCGGTCGTGGACGTCAACCCCCAATCCGACACCTACGGCCGGATCACGCACCGGACGTCGATGCCGGGCGTCGGCGACGAACTCCACCACTACGGCTGGCAGGTCTGCAGCAGCGCCTGCCACACCGACCTCAAGCGCCAGCACCTCGTCGTCCCCGGCTTCCGCACCAGCAACCTGCACATCGTCGACGTCGGCACCGACCCGCGCCGACCCGAGATCGTCAAGGTGGTCGAGGGCGCGGAGGTCGCGCGCAAGACCGGGCTGGGCGCGCCGCACACCGTCCACTGCATGCCGGGCGAGATCGTCGTCGTCAGCATGCTCGGCGACGCCAATGGCGACGCCCCTGGCGGCTTCGCGGTGCTCGACGCCAAGACCTTCGACGTGCTCGGCCGCTGGGAGGAGGGCCGGGACGGCGTCCAGTTCATGTACGACTTCTGGTACCAGCCGCGGCAGAACGCGCTCATCTCCAGCGAGTGGGCCGCGCCGAAGACCTTCCAGCCCGGCTTCGACCTGGCGGACGTGCAGGCCGGCAAGTATGGCCACAGCATCCACTTCTGGGACCTGGCCGAGCGGCGCGTGACGCAGAGCATCGACCTCGGCGAGGGCGGGCTGATCCCGCTGGAGGTCCGCTGGCTGCACGACCCGGCCGCGACGACCGGCTTCGTCGGCGCGGCGCTCTCCAGCGCGATCTTCCAGTGGTACCGCGAGGGCGACCGCTGGCGGACGCGCAAGGTGATCCAGGTCGAGCCGCGGGAGGTCGCCGGCTGGCCCTTCCCGGTCCCCGGGCTGATCACCGACCTGGTCGTCTCGATGGACGACCGCTTCCTCTACTTCTCCAACTGGCTCCACGGCGATCTGCGCCAGTACGACATCTCCGACCCGGCCAATCCGCGGCTGACTGGCCAGGTCTGGCTCGGCGGCGTGCTCGGCCGCCCGCCCAGCCTCGCCGGGCGCGACCTCACCGGCGGCCCGCAGATGCTGCAACTCAGCATGGACGGCCGTCGGCTCTATGTGACCAACTCGCTCTACTCGACCTGGGACAACCAGTTCTACCCCGGCCTGAAGTCGTGGCTCTTGAAGATCGACTGCCACCCCGAGGGCGGCATGACCGTCGCCGAGGACTTCCACGTCGACTTCGGCGCCGCGCGCGGCCACGAGATCCACCTGCCCGGCGGCGACTGCACGACCGAGATCTTCCAGTAGGCGGTAGGCGGTAGGCGGTAGGCGTTAGGTTCTTGGGCCACGCGAGTGCTCATCTGGTCGGCTCCTGCCCTTGCGCAGTCCCCTAACGCCTACCGCCTACCGCCTACCGCCTAACGCGCGGGGCGGCTCGCCGCAAGCCGCCCCGCGCGTGCGCCCGCGGCATCCCCGTCGGCTTCAGCCACGACGCTCCGATCCGTGGTATGCTGCCCCTACGGCAAGTCGATCCCTTCCTGCTCATAGGCGTGACCGCGGGGACCGTCCTGCCCCTCCTGTGGGTGTTCGTGCATCGGCGCACCCCGATTGGCGGTCGCCTCCGGCTACGGGGCTGGGCAATCGGGCCGGGGCCGGTCCCGGGCGATGTGGTCCCTTGGCGGACTGCTGGTCGGTATCATCCTGGGCGCTTTCGTCGTGGAGCCGGACACGGCCCGACGCCGGGTGGCGGCGAGGCCGGCGCAAGCCGAGGTCTGAGGAGGGCCCCATGTACTTCAAGCAGATCCTGGACGAACGGCTGGGGTGCGCGTCCTATCTGATCGCGTCGCGCCAATCGCACGACGCGGCCGTCGTCGACCCGTCCATCGAGATCGAGCAGTACGAGGCGCTGCTGCGCGAACGGGGCTTCCGGCTGCGCTACGTGATCGACACCCACGTCCACGCCGACCACGTCTCCGGCGCGCGCCGCCTGGCGGCGAAGTACGGGGCCGAGCTCTGCCTCCACGAGGCGGCGGCCGTGACCTACCCCTTCCGGGGCCTCAAGGACGGCGAGGTGCTCGAACTGGGGCAGCTCCGCCTGCGAGTCGTGCATACGCCCGGCCATCGGCCTGAGCTGATCTCGCTCCTCGTCGTCAACCCCCCGCGTAGCCCGGAGCCCTCGATGGTCCTCACCGGCGACTCCCTGCTCGTGGGCGATGTCGGCCGGCCGGACTTCGGCGGTGGCGACGCCGGGGCGCAGTACGACAGCATGGTCCGCCTGCTCGACCTGCCCGACTGGGTCGCCGTCTTCCCGGGCCACTTCGAGGGCCCGTGCGGGAAAGGGATGTGCGGGCGGCCGACCACGACGATCGGCTTCGAGCGGCGCTACAACCCGCTCCTCGGCCTCGCGCGCGAGCCCTTCGTCGAGACCCTCACGGAGAGCCTGGCGGCCCGCCCGCTCAACATCACCGCGATCGAGGCGACCAACCGGGGCGTCGCCGACCTGCCCTGGGCGATGCTGACCACGACCCCGGCGGTCGATGAGGTCGACATCGCGGCCATCGACCCCCTGCCGCCCGACGCCCTGCTCCTCGACGTTCGCGAGCCGGCCGAGTTTGCCGAGGCCCGCGTGCCCGGGGCGATCAACCTGCCCCAGGCGGACCTCGCGACCCGTCTGGCGGAGATCCCGCGCGACCGCCCCGTCTTCACCATTTGCCGCTCGGGGATGCGGTCGCTGCGCGCGGCGCAGTTCCTCAAGCAGCAGGGCTACGAGTCGGTGGCCAGCGTGCAGGGCGGTACGCTCGCCTGGCAGGACAGCGGCCGGCCGGTCGAGTCCAGCGAAGGCGCGGAGCAGCGCAGGGTCGTCGAGACGGAGTGGATGCACGCCGGCGGCGCGGCGCAGGCGACGACCTAGCGCGCGCCCGGTCGGCCAGGATGTGCCGTCCTTCCTCGGTTCAGCGCCGGCCGCGCGCCGCCGCGGCTCACGTCTCTCGCGCGCGGGCCGGCCGGCCGATCAGGAAGATGCCGGCCATGACCGCGACCAGTCCCGCCGCATCGCGCGCGGTGAAGGGCTCGCCGAGCAGTAGGGCGGCGAGGCCGAGGCCGAAGATCGGGGTCAGGAAGAAGTAGGCGCTGACAACGCTCGCCTCCCCGCGCGCCAGGAGCCAGAACCAGAGGAGCGACGCGGCGACGCTGATGACCGCGACGAGATAGAGGAAGGCGGCGACGAACGACACGTCCAGCCGCACCGGGCCGGGGCGCTCGAAGAGCAGCGCCAGCGGCGCGACCACCAGCCCGGCCGCGGCGAGCTGCACCGCGTTGACGACCAGCGGCTCCTCGGCCGGCAGCAGCCGCTTGAAGAGGAAGGTGGCGGCGACGAGCGAGAGGACGCTCAGCGTCGAGAGGGCGATGCCGGTCGGGGTGTCGATCCCGGCGTCCAGGCGCACGACCATCACGGCGATGACGCCGCCGAAGCCGAGCGCCAGCCCGGCGATCCGCGTCCACGAAAGCCGCTCGCCGAGGATGAAGGGCGCGACGAGGGCGACGAGCAGCGGGTTGGTCGCGGCGATGATCGCGCCCGTGCCCGCCGAGAGGTGGCGCAGCGCCTCGAAGTTGAAGGCGAGCGGGAGCGCGGCGTTGCACAGGCCGAAGAGCGCCAGCCGCCCCCACACGCCCGCGTCCCGCGGCGGCGTCAGCCCGCGCAGCCGGGCGAGCAGCGCCATCGCGCCGGCCGCGGCGAGGAAGCGCGCGGCCAGCAGCGTCAGCGGCGGGCTGTAGCGCAGGACGACCTTCGTGGCGATGAACGACGAGCTCCAGAGGAGGATGTAGAGGAGCGCGACCCCGACGACGGCGGGCGAGTGGCGCGTCGCGCGTGCCGGTACGGCCACCCGCAAGCCAGTGTCTCCTTCCGCGCGCGCTCGTGCGATGCGGCCGCCCGAGCGGTGGTTCGCCCCGCGGCGGTCATTATAGGCGATGCCGCGGGAAGCGGCCGGTGCCTGAGCATCACCGGCGCGCGTGATCGTCCTGTCGCGCGGCGGGTCCCAGACGATCGGACCTCCGGCCTAATCCAGCCCTCCACCCTGGCCCAGGGCAATCTCTGCCGAGCGGGCGACAGCCATCCGCCCGGACTACGCGGCCATCGCCCGAAGATATTCGCCTTGCCAGAGGACGCAGCCAACAGCCACCCAGGCGATCCCGAACGGGATGGCGGCCAGAACCTGCGCGTTCTGCTCGTTGATCCCGAGCAGGGCCAGCGCCCCCACGATCAGCAGGGCCGCGGCCCAGCGCGGCAACATCCCCGAGCGCAGGATCGTCAGCCCCAGGAGCAGGAAGCCGATAACCAGCACCAGCCCGGCCGGGACGACGATGAACGGCATCAGCGGGAAGTCCCCCCGAAAGAAGATGCCTTGCACGAGGCTGATCACCAGGATTGTTACTCCGCCGGCCACGGCGGCGATCACCCCGGCGCGTCCCAGCGCCCCGAAGCCACCGGCGATCCGGGCGCGGAGCACCGTCGCCGCCAGGCCGAGCCCGAGGAGGAGCATGGCGGCGATGAACAGCGGGGCGGCGCCGCTGCTGTCCCGCATCGGGCGCACGTTGCACTCGGACCCGATGCAGCCCACGGGCATCCGTGCCACGGCGACGGCCCCGGCGATCCACAGCAGACCGCCGAGGATCGCCGCCAGGGCGCCCCAGCGCAGCAGACTCGAAGTCCTCATCTCGTGCCTCCTGCCCGGCCTCCCGGCGGCAACATGGACGCCATCGCTCTCGCCCCTTGTGCGCCTCTACCTCCTGATTAATGACGGCGCGCCACCAGTTTAGCGGCACCTGCTCCCGGACCTTGTGGCCGGAATGCTCTCGGCGCGGTCTGTCTCGGGGGTAAGTCGTGGCCACGCGAGTGCCCGACGCTACGCGCCGGTCGGCACTCGCCCGACCGCCAGGACGTGCCCCTCGCGGTAATAGTGGTTCGGGTCGTCGAGGAGCGCGTCCCCGAGCACGCGCAGGCGCGCCCATTCGTCGCGCTCGTACTGGGGGATGTCGACGTCTTCGGCCAGGCCCGCGAAGGTGTCGACGAGGGACAGGAGGTACTGCCGCTCGGCCGGCCGGTACGGCGGCCAGCGCTCCACGAGTGTCGTCTCCAGCCGCACGTCCGCGAACCCGGCGCACCGGAGCCAGGTGCGCAGCTCGGGGCCGCGCAGCGCGCCGCGCGCCTGGGGCGAGCCCGCCCGCGCACGGGCCTCGCGCAGATGCTGGATGAGGCCAGGCACGCGCGTCGGGGCGCGCATCAGGTTCCCGTCGATGTCCTTGACGGCGACGAGGCCGCCCGGCCGGACGACGCGGCGGAACTCCGCCAGCGCGGCGGTCAGCTCGCCGTCGGCGAGGTACTGCGTGACCGCGGCGCACCAGAGGCCGTCGAAGGCGCCGTCGGGGTAGGGCAGGGCGAGCACGGAGCCGACGGCCGCCGCGACCGGGCAGGCGAACGCTCC
>DASSSV010000321.1:0-7972 GCA_035708265.1 Thermomicrobiales bacterium
GCCGGCCCCGGCCGGCCCGGCGCTTGACGGCTACGAGCAGCAGGTGCTCGCGACCTTGATGGACGCGCGGCGCGCGGCCGGCGTGCCGGCCCCGCAGCTCGACGCCACGCTGGTCGGCCTGGCGCGCCAGCGCAGCGCGGACATGGCGACGCGCAACTACTTCAGCCACTACTCGCCCGACGGCTCGACGATCTTCACCCTGCTCAACGCCTCCGGGACCCCGTGGTCTTACGCGGGCGAGACGATCGCGCGCAACAACTACCCCAGCGCGCAGTCGGCCGGCGTCGCCGCCCAGGCGCTCCTGAACAGCCCGCCGCACCGCGCGGTGATCCTCGACCCGCAGTACAACTTCGTCGGCATCGGCGACGCGGTCGACGCCAACGGGATGCACTACTACACCGTCGTCTTCGTCCGCCGCTAGCGCGGGCGCGGGCACAAGCCGGGGGCCGCGACGACGCTGTCGCGGCCCTTTCGCCTTGCCGCGGATAGTACCGATGCGCGATGGTGCGCCCGCGGCGGGTATGCTACCCTGTTTCGACAGGAGGACGGGGCAGCCTGGCCGGCGATATCGGGACGGCCCTGCTCATGTGCGGCCCCCGTTCAGGAGACGGCGGGCGATCCTCAGCGCTGCGCCGATGCTACCGCCGGCGCGGCACGGTCAGGCGCGATCGGGCGGGCTGCGTAGATGGGACCGGGATCGACACGGCGGGATGATACCTCACCCGAGCTCGGCGGCTCGGACGCGCTCGTCGCCCTCGTGCATGACCGATTGACCGACCTCACGGCGCGGGTCGATCTGATCGCCGACCGGCTGACGGCGCTAGAGGCCGGGGATGCCGGGCCGGCGCCGGCTCCCGCCGACGACCGGGCGCCGGCCGCGGTCGGCTGGACCGGACTCCCCTTCAGGCGGCTCCTCGCGCTGGCGCTGGCGCTCCACATCGCCGCGTTCGCCTTCATCGGCGCCTTCTTCCCCATCAGCCAGGACTACACCGACGTCTTCGCCTACCAGGCATACGGGCAGAAGATGCAGGCGGGCCAGGTGCCGTACCGCGACTTCACCGTCGAGTACCCGCCGCTGGCGACGCCATTCTTCTGGCTGCCGGTCTATCTCTCCCACGACTGGGACTCCTACGCGCGGGCGTTCACGGCCGAGATGCTCGTCGTCGAGCTGGCCGGCACGGGGGTCGCGCTCTGGGCGGTGCGCCGCTTCGCGCCGCGCGTCCCCCCGTGGGGCGTGCTGCTGGCGCAGCCGCTGTGGTTGATCGCCGTCGGCAGAGGCGTGGTCTTCGCGCGCTTCGACCTCGTGCCGGCCGTGCTCGCGCTGCTCGCCGTCGCGCTCTTCGCCGCGCGCCACGAGCGGTGGGCCTGGGGGGTGTTGGGGCTGGCGGTCGCGGCGAAACTCTACCCGGTCATCCTCGTGCCGTTCTTCATCATCGCCGCGTGGCGGCGCCGGCCCCCGCGGCAATTCCTCGCCGACGTCGGCGCCTTCGCCGCCGCCATCCTCCTGCCCGCGCTGGTCGTCGCCAGGGGGGACCTGACGGCGCTCACGAAGATGTTCGCCTACCACCTAGATCGCGGGCTCGAAATCGAGACCGTCTACGCCTCGGCGCTGATGGTCGCCCACTTCGCCGGGAGTCCCGCCCAGTACGTCTACGGGCACGGTTCGGTCGAACTCGCCGCGCCCCTCGCGCCGTTCTTCACCGCGCTGGCGGTCCCGCTGACGGCCATCGCCCTGGCCCTGGTCTACCGCGTGGCGTGGCGCGAGCGCGAGGCGCTGGGCGGGAAACTGGGCGAGGGGATCGCCTTCGACCGGTTGGTCCGCCTGAGCGCGCTGGCCGTGCTCGCCTTCATCCTGGCCGGCAAAGTGCTCTCGCCCCAGTATCTCCTCTGGCTCTATCCGCTGGCCGCGGTGTTCACCGACCGGCCGGCGGTGAAGTGGTGGGCGCTCTACGGCGCCGCGCTGGCGCTCACCCACTGGCTCTTCCCGATCCATTGGGACGACCTGGTTGCGCTCAGGCCCCCCACGGTCGCCGTCCTCACCGCCCGCAACGGCCTCCTGCTGCTGCTCGGAGCCCTGCTGTTCGCGGGTCTGTATTACCGGCCGGTCCGTCCGCCGTCGGCCCCGGCCGGCACGGAGGTCCCGTGGTAGCCGGGGCCGCCTCGCTGGTTGTCCTGGCCGCGATGGGCGCGGCCGGCGTGGCGGCGCTGCGGCGCTGGGCCGGCTGGCTGGAGCCCCTGGAGCAGTTCGCCTACGGTGTCCCGCTCGGTGTCGTCGCCGCCTCGCTGGTGCTGCTGGCCCTGGCCATTGCGTTCGGCCTGAGCGCCGCGCTGGTTGCGTTCGTCGGCCTGGCCAGCGCGGCCGGCGCCGTCGTCCTCTGGCCCGAGCGGGCCGCGCTCGCGGCCTGGCCGGTCGCGGCGCGCGAGCGGCTGGCCTGCCTCGGCGGGCGCTCGCCCGAGTCCGTCGGGCGCGCCGGCCTGACCGCGCTGCGCAAAGCCTGGCTCAAAGGGACGCTCGCCCCGACGCTGGTCGTCGTCGCGTTCGCGCTGCGCTGGCTCGTCTTCTGGCGCGGCGCGCTCACGCTCGGACCGGACGGGCTGGTGGCCGGCCAGATCAACATCTGGGGCGACTGGATGGTGCATCTCGACGACGTCGCCACCTTCGCCTACGGCGACAACTTCCCGCCCCAGCACCCGCGCTTCGCCGGCATCGCCTACGCCTATCACTACCTCCCCGCCCTGACCGCGGCGGCGCTGGTCAAGCTGGGGATGACGCCGTGGGCTGCGTTGACGCTGCACAGCTTCGTCTTCTCGGTGCTGATCGCGCTCGGGCTCTACGCCTTCGCCCGCCGGCTGACGCGCGACCGTGGTGCGGCGGCGCTGGCCCTCGTGCTCTTCCTGCTCGGCGGCGGCCTCGGCTGGGTGCTCGTGCTGGCGAAGGCGAACGGCGCGCACGACCTCTGGGGGACGCTCCTGCACCACACCTGGGACCAGGGGCAGCAGGCCGCCGCGAACTTCCAGTGGCAGACGACCTTCTACGCCTTCATCGCGCCGGAGCGGGGCTACCTCTACGGCCTGCCGCTGGCCCTGCTGATCTTCACGGCCCTCTTCGTGGCGGTGCAGGGCGCCGACTGGCGGCCCTTCCTGGTGGCCGGCGTCGCGGCCGGCCTGCTGCCGTTGGCGCACCTGAGCACGCTGCTGGCCCTGGCGCTGATCGCGCCCTTCCTCTTCCTGCTCTTCCCCTCCTGGCGCTGGGGCTGGTTCTTCGTCCCGTGGGCGGCCCTCGCCGCGCCGCAACTCCTCGCGCAACAGGGCGGGCTGCGGCGCGGCGCGACGTCCGCGCTCCGCCTCAAGATCGGCTGGATCGCGGCGCCCGACTCCTGGCCCTGGTTCTGGCTGAAGAACCTCGGCTGGTTCATCCCGCTGGTGGTCGTGGCGCTGCTCGCGCGCGACCTGCTGCCGCCGCGCGCGCGGCGCTTCCTGCTGGGCTTCATGCCCCTCTTCGCCCTGACCAACCTGGTCGTCTTCCAGCCCTGGGACTGGGACAACGAGAAGTTCATGGTCTACTGGTTCCTGGCCGTCTGCGTCGCCGTCGCGGCCCTGCTGGCGCGGGCCTGGCGCGAGCGGCCCGCGGCGACGCCCCGGTTCCTGATCGCGGGCGTCGTGGCGACGATGATCCTCTCCGGCGTCCTCGTCGATTGGCAGCAACTCTCGGGGCAGGATCGGCACCAGTTGCTCAACCCCGAGGAGGTCCACCTGGCGGCGCTGGTGCGCGCCGAGACGCCGCCGCGCGCGATCGTCGCGGTGGGCTTGCAGTACAACCACCCGATCACCGTGCTCGGCGACCGGGTGGTGATGATGAGCTATCCCGGTTGGCTCTGGACGCAGGGGCTCGACTACGCGCAGCGCGAGCGCGACCTGCGGGCCATCTACGCCTTCGCCCCGGACGCGCCGGCGCTCCTGCGCCGCTACAATGTGAGCTACGTGGTGATCGGCCCGGCCGAGCGGCAGGATCTCCAGGCCAACGAGGCGGCGTTCCGCGCGCGCTACCCGGTCGCCATCAGCACCGAGCACTACGAGGTCTTCAAGGTTGGACCCTGACCCGGCCCCGCGGACGCGGGCCGGGCGGCGGCGATAGGACCGATGAGCGGCGTCTGTTTCTCCCTCCTCCTCCTCGCGGCGATGGGCGCCGCCGGCGCTGCGGCGCTGCGGCGCTGGGCCGGCTGGCTGGCTCCGCTAGAGCAGGTGGCGTACGGCGTCCCGCTTGGCGTCGTCGTCGCCTCGCTGGCGCTGCTCGCGATCGCCGTCGCGTTCGGTCTCTCCGCCGCTGCGGTCGCGGTCGTCGGCGTCGCCAGCGCCGCCGCCGCGCTCGCCCTCCGGCCGGAGCGGGCCGCGCTCGCGGCCTGGCCGACCGCGGGGCGGGACTGGCTCGCCCGCGGCGCCGGCCGCTCCCTCACCGCCGGCTTACGCAAGCGCTGGCTCGGCGGCGGCCTCGTCCCGGCGCTGGTCATCGGCGCCTTCGCCGCGCGCTGGGCGGTCCTCTGGGCCGGGGCGCTGGTGCGCACCCCGGCCGGGCTGGAGGCCGGCCACACCTACATCTGGGGCGATTGGAGTCTCCACCTCGGCGACGTCACGTCCTTCGCCTACGGCGACAACTTCCCGCCGCAGGACACCCGGTTCCCCGGACCGCCCTACGCCTATCACTACCTGACGTCGCTGACCGCCGCGGCGATGGTCAAGCTCGGGATGACGCCGTGGGGCGCGCTGACGCTGCACAGTTTCCTCTTCTCGGTGCTGATCGCGCTGGCCCTCTACGCCTTCGCGCGCCGGCTGACCGGGAGCGGCGGCGCCGCGACGCTGACGGTGCCGCTCTTCCTGCTCGGCGGCGGGCTCGGCTGGGTGCTGACGGTCGGGGCGATGAACCGGTCCCATGACGTGCTGGGGACGTTGTTGCAACACCCCTGGGACACGGCCGCGCAGAGCCAGGCGAACTTCACCTGGCCCGTCGTCTACTACTCGCTCATCTTGCCCCAGCGCCCCTACCTCTACGGGTTGCCGCTGGGCCTGCTGATCCTCACCCTGCTCTTCGCCGCCGCGCGCACCGGGAAGCGGGGGCTCTACCTGGGCGCGGGGCTCGTCGCCGGGCTGCTGCCCTTCGCCCACCTGGGCACGCTGCTCGCCCTCGCCCTGATCACCCCCTTCCTCTTCCTGCTCTTCCCCGCGCGCAACTGGGCCTACTTCTTCGGGGCCTGGATCGCCGTGGCCGCGCCGCAACTCCTGACGCAGGCGGGGGGCGGGGGCGGCCTCCTCCACGCCATCCGGCCGGAGGTCGGCTGGGTGGCGCATCCGGACCCCTGGCCCTGGTTCTGGCTCAAGAACCTCGGCGCCTTCGTGCCGCTCCTCCTGCTCGCGCTGGCCGCGCGCGACCTCCTGCCGCGGCACTCGCGGCGCTTCCTCTGGGCCTTCATGCCGATCTTCGTCATCGCCAACCTGGTCGTCTTCCAGCCCTGGGACTGGGACAACACGAAGGTGCTGGTCTACTGGTTCCTGGCCGTCTGCATCCTGGTGAGCGCGCTGCTGGCGCGCGTCTGGCGCGAGCGGCGCGGCGCGGCGTTCCGGCTGCTGCTGGTCGGGACGGTGGCGACGATGCTCCTCTCCGGCCTCCTGACCGACCTGAATCAGCTCCTCGGCAGGGACCGGCACCTGCTGTTGACGAACGAGGAAATGCGCCTCGCCGCGCTGGTGCGCGCCGAGACCCCGCCGCACGCCCTCTTCGCCGCCGGCTTGCAGAACAACCACCCGATCCCCGTCCTCGCCGGGCGGCGGGTGCTGCTCGGCTACCCCGGCTGGATGTGGAGTCACGGCTACGACTACGCGCAGCGCCAGCGCGACCTGGGCGACATCATGGCCTACGCGCCCGACGCGCCCGCGCTCATCAAGCAGTACGGGATCGGCTACGTGGTGATCGGCCCCGACGAGTTGCAGGAACTCCACGCCAACGAGCCGGCCTACCGCGCCCGCTACCCCGCCGTCATCACGACGGAGCACTACGCGGTCTTCAAGGTGAGCGGGACGTAGCGGAGTCGGCAGGCGGCGGACGGCAGAGGCGGCTTCCGCCGGCCGAGACGGTCAGCGAGCGTAAGCCGGTACTGCCGACTCCCGACTGCCGACTCCCGACTCCGTCACCGCCAACTCGACAGCCACATCCGCAGGTCGAAGCGCTCGGGGGTGAGCGGGAGCGCGGCGTAGATCGGGAAGAAGAACACAAAGGCCGCGACGACGACGGCGACGTAGGCGGCCGCCACCGCGCGCCAGCGCGCGTCGCGCTCCCAGAGGTCGGCCAGGGCGACGGCGACCGCGAGGCAGCCGAAGGGCACCGCGGGCAGGAAGTGATAGACGAACGCCAGCCGCGGCGAGACGGCCCAGGGCAGCCACTGGCCGAAGAAGCCGATCCACAGCACGACGAGCGCCATGCGGCGCTTCGCCCACCAACGCCAACTCACCCAGAGCACGGCCGGCAGGAAGGCCCAGTAGAGGAGCGGGTTGCCGTTGGCGTAGATGTTCGCCACGGTGTCGCCGGTGCGGTTGGTGTAGTACCAGACGGGCCGGAGCGCCAGCGGCCACTCCCACCATTGCGAGGCGTAGGCGTGCGTCGCCTTGAGGTGGGTGTGGTAGTAGTACATCTGCCGCTGCAACTCGACGAACTGCCCGAAGCTGTGGCCGGTGAGGAAGAAGGGCCCGTAGGACGCCAGGTAGATCGCCAGCGGTAGCGCGACCAGGCCGAGCGGGACCCAGATGAGGTGCTGGCGCACCCCCGCCAGCGCCTCGGGGCGGGGGCGCCGTCCCTGGCTCTCGCGCCAGACCCGCCAGCCGCGCCAGAGCGCGACGAGGCCGATGAAGGCCGCCGCGTAGGCGCCGTTCCATTTCGTCGCCACCGCCAGCCCCATCAGCGCGCCGGTGCGCAGGAGCGGCCAGCGCACGCGATCGGGCGGCGCGGTCAGGTAGCCGTAGCAGGAGGCGAGCGCCGCGGCGGTGAAGACGAGGACCATCACGTCGGGCATGCCGGTACGCGACTGCACGAAGTAGAGCCCGTCCACCAAGAGGAACGCCGCGCCGAGCAGCGCCACCGGCCGCTTCCCGGTCAGGCGTAACCCCAACCAGTAGACGACCACGACGCCGATCGCGCCGAAGAGCGCGCTGGCGTAGCGCCAGCCGAACGAGTTGTCGCCGAAGACGGCGATGCCGCCGGCGATCAGCAACTTGCCCAGCGGCGGGTGGGTCCACTCGTAGGCGACGCCGCTGCGCGGGGCCTGGGTGTACCAGACGTAGGCGTCGGCGTTGCCGGCCACGTACTGCCCGGCCGTGTAGGCGTGGTAGACCTCGTCGTAGATGTACTGCGGCGGGGTGGCGAGGCGCGGCAGGAAGAGGGCCAGCGCCGCGACGAAGAGGCACGCCGGCAGCACGTAGTCGAGCCAGGCGGGCGCCTGCGCGAACCACGCGGCAAGACCGGTGGTCGGCGCGGCGCGCCCCGCGGTGCTCGCGGGCGGGCGGGCGGCGACCGCCGTGGCCGCGGACGAGCGTGACGCCGACCGGGTCGCCAGCGCTTCCTGGGGCCGGGTCGCGGCCTGCCGCGCGCGCTGCCCCCGTTGCCCGCCCTTCCGCCGGCGCGATTTGTGGCTGGTCGTCACCCCTGCTGCCTCTTTCCCGCGCGGCGCACGGCGGCGCGCGCCGATCCGTCGTCGCGATGGCCTGTGGCGCCCATGATACCAGATGCGGGCCCCGGAGCGACGCTCCGGGGCCCGCGGGCGGATAGTCCGTTGGTCCTATTTTGCGCCTACCGCCGCGGTCGCCGCTCCCTGGCTAGCAGGGTCGCGCCCGCTGCGCTGGCGCCGGCGACCACCAGGGCCAGCAGCGCCCCCAACCAGAGCCAGCGCCGCAAGGTCTCCTGGGCGCTCAGGCTCTCGCCGTAGCCGCC
>DASSSV010000322.1:0-23394 GCA_035708265.1 Thermomicrobiales bacterium
GCGCCGTCGCGCTCTGGCGAGATCCGCCTGCAGGCCGGGCTGCACACGACGATCTACGCCGAGGGCGTCGCGGAGGTCGTCGTCCCGGCCGCCCTGCTGCGCCGCGGGGAGAATCGCCTGGTGCTGACGGCGCGCGACGGCGGTGCGGTGCGGCGCGTGGAAAACCCTGCGGCGATCGAGCGCCTCGACCGCATGGCCGACGCCGCCGGCTTCGTCTACCAATGGCTCACCTTCGCGCGGCTGGCGGAGCCCCCGCGGTCGGTCCTCGCCGCGGCCGAGGTCGCCCCCTCGGTCGTCTTCGTGACGGGGGCCGATGGCGCGTTAGTCGAGCGCTGCAGCCTTTACCTCGAACTGGCGCGCGGCATCGGGCCGTCCGAACTGGCGCTGGAGATCGACGACACCGGGCGCCGGGAGCGGATCGCCTGCGCGGTGCCCGCCGCGGCGTTCGGCCACCTGCGACTGCCGTTCGACCTGCCCGACGGGCCGTCGCCGGCGGTCGCGTATACGCTCGCCGGCACGCTCGGCGGCGAGGCGGCGCGGCGGGAGGGCACACTGACGCGCCGCCGCAAGTGGACGGTCTACGTCGCGCCCCACGCCCACACCGACATCGGCTACACCCACCGCCAGTGGGAGGTCGCAGAGCGGCTCTGTCGCAACATCGACAAGGCGCTCGACCTCATCGCGGCCGACGACGCCGACCCGGCCGCGCAGCCTTCGTTCGCCTACCACCTCGACTCGAGCTGGACGCTGGAGACCTACCTGGCGACGCGGGGCGACCATCGCAGGCAACAACTGGCCGCGGCCATCGCGGCAGGCCGGCTCGGCGTGGCGAGCAACTACGTCATCCCGCTGACGCAGTTCACCACGCTGGAGGACCTGATCCGCAACGGCGCCTTCACCGACGACGTCCTCCGCCCGCTCGGCCGGGCGGCCGACTTCGCGGCGATCGTCGACGTCGCCTCGCTCACCGGCGCGCTCCCGACGATCCTGGCCGGGTCGGGCGTGCGCTACCTGCTCCACGCCAATAACCAGGATCGCGGCCCCTTCCGGCTCTACGGCGGCCTGCACCGCCGCTCGCCCTTCTATTGGGCCGGACCGGACGGCGCGCGCGTGCTGGTCTGGCTGGCGAAGATGTACTGCGAGCTGCGGAAGGTCTGCGGCAGCCCGCCCCTCGCCGACGCGGCGGCGCGCGGGCTCGACCTCTGGCTGGCCGAGTACGAGACGCCGGACTACGCGCCCGATACGGTGCTGCTCTACGGGCAGGAGGCCGACAACACCGACCTCGACCCGCAGCCGGCCGGCTTCGTCCGGGAGTGGAACGCGACCCACGCCTACCCGCGGCTGGTCCCCTGCGCCGTGAGCGACTACTTCCGCGACGTCGAGGCACGCTTCGGCGAGCGGCTCGCCGCGCTGCGCGGCGACGGCGGCGCCTACTGGGAGGACGGGGTCGGCTCGGGGATCGCGCCCGCGATCGCCGTGCGGCGCGCCCAGGCGTCGCTCCCGGCCGCCGCGCGGCTGGAGGCGCTGGCCGCCGTCCACGACCGCGACGCCGCCTACCCCACACGCGATTACGACGACGCCTGGCGACAGGTCCTCCTCTTCGACGAGCACACCTGGGGCGCCTTCCTCAGCGCCAGCGACCCCGACGCGCTGCTCGCGTGCGACCAGTGGGCGACGAAGGAACAGATGGCGGCGAGCGCCGACGAGTGGTCGCGGCGCCTCCTCCACGCCGCCGCGACCCGCCACAGCCTGCGCTGGAACAACGCCGGGCGCGAGGTCGTCGTCTACAACCCGCACAGTTGGGCCGTCGCCGACGTCGCGCGCGTGGAGATCGGCCGGCACGAGCGGGTCTACGACGCGGCGACCGGCGCGCCGGTGCCGGCGCGGCGCGTGCAGGCCACCGCGACGCAGGCGGTGGTGGACCTCTGGATCGACCGGCTCGACGGGCTGAGTTACTGGCGGCTGGCCCTGCGGGCGGAGCCGGAAGTCGAGGCGGCGCCCGCAGCCGTCGCGCCGGGCGGCGACGGGACCGTGACGCTGGAGAACGAGCACTACCGCCTCGTCTGCGACGCGCGGCGCGGCTGCCTGACGAGCTGGTTCGACCGCGCGCTCGGTCGCGAACTGGTCGCGACCGACGACCGCTGGGGCTTCGGGCAACTCCTCTACGCCGCGGGCGGCGAGGGGACGCGGCTGGTCAGCAACCGCGCGGATCTCCCGGCGGGCGACCCGGTCGTGTCGGGCGACTTCGCGCTGCGGGACTGCTCGGTGGAGCAGACTACCCTCGGCGCCATCCTCCGCCTGCGCGGCGACGCGCCACACGGCGCGCTGACGGTGGAGTGGCTGCTGCACGACCGCTGCAAGCGCCTCGACGCCCGCTACGTCTACGAGAAGGAAGAGACGCGGGCGAAGGAGGCGGCCTACGTGGCCTTCCCGCTGGCGCTGCCCGGCGCGGCGGTGTCGTCCGACTCGCAGCTCGGCTGGGTCGAGTGGGACAAGGACGAGTTGCCGGGCGGCTGCAAAGAGTGGCTGCCGCTCCAGAGCGGCGTGCTCGTCGCGGGCGACGGGGCGACGGTCCTGCTCGCCTCGCCGGATGTCCCCCTCTTCTGCGTCGGCGACGTCGTCCGCGGCCGCTGGCCGCGGGAGCGCGACCTCACCGGCGGGCGGGTCTTCTCCTACGTCCTGAACAACTACTGGGACACCAACTACCAGGCGGCGCAGGGCGGTCCGCTCGCCTTCGGCTACCGGCTGACCAGCGACCGCCGGATCGCGCCGGCGCGCGCCTTCCGCGAGGGCTGGGCCGCGCGCCGGCCGCTCTACGCACAGCGGCTGAGCTACCAGGCGTTCCGCGACGTCGCGCCGCCCTACGACCGGCCCGAGGGGAGCACGCTGGCGCGCGTCGCCCCGGACGGCGCGATCCTCTCGACGCTGAAGGGCGCGCGGCACGGGGCGGGCCTGGTCGCGCGGCTGCAGGAGATCGCCGGTAAGGGCCAGGTCGCGACGCTGGCCTTCCCCGGCCGCCCGATCGCGCGGGCCTGGGCGACCGACCTGCTGGAGCACGACGGGGCGGAACTGCCGGTCGAGCCGGATGGCTCGCTGCGGGTGGCCGTGCCCGCCTGGGGGCTCGCGACCGTCCGCCTCGTCCTCGACGGGAGCGAATGAGGGCGGGGCCGCGCCCGCCCGGGAGCGTCTGCCGCGCGCCAGCAGCGGGAGTTGCGCCGCCAGGTGCGCGCTCTCGTCCGCCGTGAGGCGGTCGCGCAGCGCATGGAGCGTGCCGGCGCGCGGTCAGAGGTCGCTGCCGCTGGCGAAGTACCAGCGGGCGCGGCTGCCCGGCGCCGTGAGTTGCTGGCCGCGGATGCGCTCGTAGGTGGCGACGAACGCCGCCACCTCCCGATGCTGGCCGGCGCACTCGTCGCAGAGCCACATCGTACAACCCGCGCCGATATCGGCGACCAGGGCCGGGCGGCCCGCGCCGCGCCGCCGGTGGCAGGCGAAGCAGGTGGTGCGCGGGGGCCGCGCGATCGGCCGTGGCATGGCGCTGACCTCCTCGTGCCGGATCACCGGGGCGCGTCGCGCCCCTCCGCCTCGTTCATGCAGGATGGGTGCCAGGGGACGGCCCGTCGCGATCGCCCGGCCAGCCGTACGGTCGCGGCTAGCCCGATCGTCTGTCGCTCACAGGTACCAATGGCCGGAGCGCGCCGGGGGTATCACCCTTGTCGCGACACCACGCCCCTGCTACGGTGAACGCGGCCGGTGCGAACGGACAGCGCCAACCGATAGCGCCTGTGAGGAGCAATGATGGATCGTCGCGCGATGCTCGCCGCCCTGGTGGCTCTGGCCCTCGTCGCCTTCCTCGCCGGCCCCGGCCCCGCGCCCGCCGCCGCGCAGGGCGTGGCCCCTGGCGGGGTCTCGCTCTGGGGCGACTACCCCGACGACGCGACCGGGGGCTGCAACAACGGCGCCACCTCCACGCCCGCGCCGGTCGGGGGCCTCGCCAGCGTCACCGCGACGGCGGCCGGTGCCTACCACGTCCTCGCGCTCAGGTCCGACGGGACGGTCTGGGCCTGGGGCGAGAACCAGTACGGCCAGCTCGGCCTCGGGACGAGCGGCAGCGCCGTGACAACGCCGACCCAGATCCCCGGCCTCACCGGCGTGACCGCGATCGCCTCCGGCCCGACGGCCTACCACAGTCTGGCGATCAAGGGCGACGGGACGCTGTGGGCCTGGGGCTGGAACTTCGACGGCCAGCTCGGCAATGGGACGACCACGAACAGCGCGACGCCGGTGCAGGTGGCGGGGCTCAGCGGGGTCGTGGCGGCGGCGGCCGGCGAGGACTTCAGCCTCGCGGTGACCGCCGACGGCACGGTCTGGGGTTGGGGCTACAACGGCGACGGCGAACTCGGCGCGAACCCCTACCAGCCGGCGACGCCGGTCGCGGTGCCGGGCGTCGCGGGCGCGACGGCGGTGGCGGCGGGCGCGAGCCACGCGCTCGCCCTCCTCAATGACGGCACAGTCTGGAGCTGGGGCGACAACTCCTTCGGCCAGCTCGGGCACGGGACGGCCGGCAACGCGGGCGGCAGCAACGCGCCCGCCGCGGTGGTCGGTCTCGGCGGCGCGACCGGCGTCGCCGCGGGGCGCTTCCACAGCCTCGCCGTCAAGAACGACGGCACCGTCTGGGCCTGGGGCCAGAACAGCGACGGCCGCCTCGGCAACGGCACGACGGCGGACAGCGCCGTGCCGGTGCAGGCGAGCGGGCTGACCAACGCGACCGCGGTGGCGGCCGGCGGCTACCACAGCATGGCGTACCGGTCCGACGGGACGGTCTGGGCCTGGGGCTACAACTTCTACGGCGAGCTGGGCAACGGCGGCTGCGCGAACAGCACGGTGCCGGTCCAGGCGAGCGGCCCGGCCGGCGCGGAGACGGTCGCCGCCGGCTTCATCGACAGCCTCGCCGTCGTGGGCGGGCCGGTCGCCGCCGTCAGCCCGAGCGGTCTCGCCTTCGGCGGCCAGAAGGTCGGCACGACGAGCGCCGCGCAGACGGTCACCCTCACCAACAGCGGCCAGGCGGCCCTCACGGTCGGCGCCATCGCGACGAGCGGCGACTTCGCGCAGACGAACACCTGCGGGGCGCTGCCGGCGACCCTCGCGCCGGGCGCAAGTTGTGTGATCGCCGTGACCTTCGCGCCGACCGCGACGGGCGCGAGCATCGGCGCCCTGACCGTCAGCGATGACGCGCCGGGCAGCCCGCAGGCGGTCGCGCTCAGCGGCACCGGCACGGCGCCCGCGGCCAGCCTGAGCCCGACGAGCCTCACCTTCGGGACGGTGAAGGTCGGCGCGACGAGCGCGCCGCAGACGGTCACGCTCACCAACACCGGCACCGCCACGCTCGTCGTGAGCGGCGTCGCGACCAGCGGCGACTTCGCGGCGGTCGCGGGCGCCGGGTGCGCCAGCCTGGCGCCGGGCGCACAGTGTACAATCACCGTCACGTTCACTCCGACGGCAGCCGGCGCGCGCGCCGGCACGCTAAGCGTCGCGGACGACGCGCCGGGGAGCCCGCAGACGGTCGCGCTGAGCGGCAGCGGGAAGGGCAAGCACTGAGCGGGTGGGAGTAAGGAGAGGCGAGGTGTCCGCCGAGGCCGCGATCGAGGTGCTGCTCGCCGAGCCGGTCGGCGAGATCAACCCCAACATCTATGGCCACTTCGCCGAGCACCTCGGCGCCTGCATCTACGGAGGCTTCTGCGCCGGGGACGGCTCCGGTGTCGGCGCGACGGCCGAGCTGCGCGAGGACGTGGTCGCCGCGCTGCGGCGGGTCGCGCCGCCGGTGCTGCGCTGGCCGGGCGGCTGCTTCGCCGACGGCTACCACTGGCAGGACGGCGTCGGCCCGGCCGCCGACCGCCCGCGCCGGATCAACATCCACTGGGGCGAGGTCGTCGAGACCAACGCCTTCGGCACGCACGAGTTCGTCGGCCTCTGCCGCGCGCTCGGCGCGGCGCCGTATCTCTGCGGCAACGTCGGCAGCGGCTCCCCGCGCGAGCTGCGCGACTGGGTCGAGTACTGCAACCAGCCGGGCGGGACGGCCTGGAGCGAGCGGCGCGCGGCCAACGGTGCGCCCGCGCCCTTCGGCGTGCGCTACTGGGGCGTCGGCAACGAGGCGTGGGGCTGCGGCGGCCACTTCAGCCCGGAGGAGTACGCGGCGGCCTACCGCCACTTCAGCACCTTCCTCCGCGACCTCGGCGGCGCCCCGCTGACGCTGATCGCCTGCGGGCCGAGCGGCAACGACCTCGACTGGACGCGGCGCTTCTTCGTCGGGCTACGCGAGGGCCGGGGCGCGCCGCGCCTCCACGGCTACGCCGCGCACTACTACACCGACAACCGCGGCGGCGAGGCCGGGACGGCGACCGACTACACCGACGCCCAGTGGTACGAGTTGCTGTGGCGGGCGCAGGCGATGGAGCCGCTGGTCGTGCAGCAGCGCGCGCTGATGGACGCCTTCGACCCCGAGCGCCGCGTCGGCCTGATCGTCGACGAGTGGGGCGCCTGGCACCCGCCGACGCCCGGCCGCCACCCGCGCTTCCTCTGGCAGCAGAACACGCTGCGCGACGCGCTGGTCGCCGCGCTGACGCTCGACATCTTCAACCGCCACGCCGACAAGGTCGTCATGGCGAACATCGCCCAGACGGTCAACGTGCTGCAGGCGCTGGTGCTGACCGAGGGCGACCGCCTGCTGACGACGCCGACCTACCACGTCTACGACCTCTACCGCCCGCACCAGGGCGCGCGGGCGGTCCACGCCCTCTTCGAGGCGCCCGACGTGACCTTCACCAACGGCGGGGCGGCGTGTCGCCTCCCCGGCCTGGCCGGCTCGGCGTCGCTGCGCGGCGACACCCTCACGCTCACGGTCGTCAACCCGCGGCTCGGCGAGGCGATCGAGGCGGCGGTCGCGCTCCACGGCGGCGCGGCGGTCCGCGCGGCGACCGAGACGGTCCTGACGCACGCCGACCCCCGCGCGCACAACACCTTCGACGCGCCGGACACCGTCGCGCCCACCGCCCCCCGCGCGCTCGACCTCGCCGGCCGGGTCTTCCGCCACCGCTTCGCCCCGCAGTCGGTCACCCGGCTCACGCTCGCACTGGGGTGACGCCGCGCGGCCGGAATACGATACGTAGGTTACATAGGCGAGTACGTAGGTCGCCCCGTGGCGGCGGCCGGCCTCAACTGGCGCGCCGCTCGCTCGCGCCCCGCGCCGCGGCCCACTCCGCGACCTGCCAGCGCGAGCGGACGGCGAGCTTGGCGATCAGGTGCTGGACGCGGACGCCCACCGTTCGCGCGCTGATCCCCAGCGCGGCGGCGATCTCGCGGTCGGTCAACCCGCGCGCCAAGAGGCCGGCCACCTCCGCTTCGCGCGGGTTCACCGCCGCGAAGGGCGCGCCGGGCGGGGCCACGGTGGCGGGGCCGGGTACCGTCGTGTCGGGTACGGGCACGTCGCCGGCGGCCAGGGCGAGCGCCTCCTCCACGGCCTGCTCGTGCGGCAGCGCGCGGCCGGCCTCCCACGCCGCCGTGAAGGCGTCCTCGCCTAGCGCCGCGCGCGCCGCCGCCACCGCGCGCTCCTGGGTCTCCTGGCCGAACGACGATGGCCGCGCGCCGGTCGCATCGCGCAGGCCCGCCGCCGCGCCGAGGAGCCGCGCGGCTACCAGGGGGCATCCCCGATCGAGGAGGGATCGTCCGATCCCCCCCAAGCGCCTGGCGGCCAGCATCCAGGTCCAGAGCGTGGCGACGGCGACCTGGCCGGCCCCGGCGGCGATCACCTACGGCACGCCGCTCGGCGACGCCCAGCTCGACGCCACGGCGAACACCCCCGGCACCTTCATATTCACGGTCGACGGCACCCCGATCACCCAGCACGACGTGGAGTGGGCGGGACAGCACACCCTGAGCCTACTGTTCATCCCGGCGGACCAGATCGCGTATAAGGCCCCCCGGTGACCACCGTGCCTCTAACGGTGAACCCCGCCCCGCTGACGATCACCCCGATCGACTGGACCGTGGCCTACGGCGCCCAGCAGAACGCGGTCCTCACCGTGGCCAACGAAGACGGCTTCGTCAACGGCGAGAACGGGACCGTCTTGAGCGGCACGCTCAGTTGCGGCCTCACCGACAGCGCCGGTCAGGCGGCTACGCTGAGTTCGACCCTCCCGCCCGGCAAGTACACCATCGCCTGCGCGGGGCTGTCGTCGAACAACTACGCCATCACCTACAAGACGGGCACGCTGACCGTCACCATGGCGCCGCTGACCATCACCGCGCCGAGCGCGACGATGACCTACGGCGCCCAGACGCTGCCGACCCTCGGCGCGCCCTCCTACAGCGGCTTCGTCAACGGCGACGGCCCGAGCGCGCTCAGCGGCAGCCCCACTTGCGCGCTGACCGACAGCAACGGCAAGGCGGTCACGCTCAGTTCCAGGCTGCCGGCCGGCACGTACACCGTCACCTGCTCGGGGCAGACCTCGGCGGACTACGGCATCACCTACAAGCCCGGCACGCTCACGGTGAACCCGGCTCCGCTGACGGTCACCGCCAACAACCAGACGATGCTCCTGCACGGCGCGGTCCCGCCGCTGACCGTCACCTACAGCGGCTTCGTCAACGGCGAGACCGCCGCCGCGCTGACCGCGGCGCCGAGCTGCACGACCACCGCGACGAGCAGTAGCCCGGCCGGCTCGTACCCGATCACCTGTAGCGGCGCGGCGGACCCGAACTACACCTTCACGTACAAGTCCGGCACGCTGCAGATCGCCTACCAGTGGAACGGCCTGGCGGCGCCGCTCGGCGGGACCGGGACGCCGGTCTTCAAGGCCGGCAGCACGATCCCCATCAAGTTCCAGCTCACCGACGCCAGCGGCGCGATCGTCCAGGGGAGCACCGCGCCCACCTTCGCGGCATCCGCCCCGACGGCGTGCGGCAGCGGTGCGGTGGACGCGACCGGCACCACCACGACGGGCGACACCGGCAACGCCTTCCGCTGGGACAGCACGAATCAGCAGTACATCTACAACTACCACAGCGACAGTTCGCTCTCCGGCATGTGCCAGTCGCTCACCGTGACCCTCGACGATGGCACGACCCACACCGTTACCGTGGCCTTCAAGTAGGCGCCACCCCGCCAGGGGGGACGCAGCAGGGGGGCCGGCGAGCGGATCTCGCCGGCCCCCTCACCCGTCGGGCAGAGGGAGCGCCGCGGGGGCGCGGCGCTGGTGGCTGAAGCCGCGCCTCTCGGCTCGCTCACGCTCGCCACGAAGCCCGCCGGCGCCGGCCGGGCCGCAGCCAGGCCGCGCAACACCCCGGCCGCCCCGCCCCATCTCCACCCCCTTCACCCCCTCCCCCCTGCCTCGACGCCCGGCCCTTGACCGGCCTCACTATATCTGGCACACTTCCTGAGACGTGAGTTTCACGCACATCGGGGACATCGCCCGCCGCGACGGCCGCGGCGCGGGCGTCCCGACACCCGACCTCGGACGGTGGATCTGGAGCACCTCGACACCCCGCGCGTCCTGCGCATCCGGCTCCTCGGCGGCTTCCAGGTGACGCTCGACGGCGCGGGCGTGACGGCTCCGGCGTGGCGGCAGCGCAAGCCGGCCGCGCTGGTGAAGCTGCTCGCGCTGGCGCCCGGGCACGCCCTCCATCGCGAGCAGATCCTCGACCTGCTCTGGCCCGGCCTCGACCCGGTCGCCGCGGGGAACAATCTGCGCAAGGCCCTCCACGTCGTCCGCCGCGCGCTGCGCGCGCTCGCGCCCGAGGCGGCGGGGGTCGTGGGGAATTACGGAGAGCGCGTGGCGCTGCGCCCCGCCGAGGGGCTGGATGTCTGGGTCGACGTCGCCGCCTTCGCCGCGGCGGCCGCGCGGGCGCGGCGCACGGGGGCGCCCGCCGACTACGAGGCCGCGCTAGCGCTCTACGCCGGCGATCTGCTCCCCGACGACCGCTACGAGGACTGGGCCGCGCCCCGCCGCGAGGCGCTGCACGAGGACTACGTCGGCCTGCTCCTCGCCGCCGCCCGCCACCGCGAGACCGCGGGCGACGAGCCGGGCGCGAGCGAACTCCTGCGGCGCGTCGTCGCCGCCGACCCGGCGCACGAGGAGGCGCGCGCGGGGCTGATGCGCCTCCACGCGCGCGCCGGCCGGCGCCACGCGGCGCTGCGCGAGTACGCGCAACTCCGCGACGCGCTGCGGCACGACCTCGCGGCGGAGCCCGAGCCGGCGACCCAGGGCCTCTACGCGGCCATCCTCGCCGGCCAGTTCCACCCGCCCGCCGCGCGGCCGGCCGCCGCGCCGGACCCCGCGCCCGCGCCCCCGCACAACCTCCCCGCGCCGCTGACCGGCTTCGTCGGCCGCGCCGAGGCGCTGGCGGACCTCCGCGGCCTCCTGACCGGCGCGGACGTCGAGCCCCGGCTGGTCACGCTCACCGGGCCGGGCGGCAGCGGGAAGACCCGCCTCGCGCTGGCGGCCGCCGTGGCGCTGGCGGCGACACCAGACTACCCCGACGGCGTCTGGTTCGTCGACCTGGCCGGGCTGAACGACCCCGCGCTGGTCCCGCGCGCCGCGGCGACCGCGTTGCAGGTCCGCGAGGAGGCGCAACGGCTGCCGACCGAGACCCTGGCCGCCGCGCTGCGCGACCGGCGCGCGCTGATCGTGCTGGACAACTGCGAGCACCTGTCGGACGCCTGTGCCGACCTCTGCGCCGCACTCCTCGCCGCCTGCCCGGGGTTGCGGGTGCTCGCCACCAGCCGCGCCCCGCTCCGGGTGCCGGGCGAGCTGACCTGGCGGGTGCCGCCGCTGCGCTTCCCGGTCGGGGGCGAGGCCGAGCGCGACGGCGACGCGGCCGTCGCGGAGCGCCTGGCGGGCTACGAGGCGGTCCAACTCTTCGTCGCGCGGGCGCGCCTGGCCGAGCCGGGCTTCGCGCTGACGGCGGCGAACGCCCGCGCCGTCGCCGCCGTCTGCCGGCGCCTCGACGGCATGCCGCTGGCGCTGGAACTGGCCGCGGCGCGCCTCGGCGCGCTCACGGTCGAGCAACTGGCGGCGCACCTCGACGACGCCCTGCCGCTCCTGAACGCCGGCCACCGCACCGCGCCCGCCCGCCAGCGCACCCTCCGCGGCGCCCTCGACTGGAGCCACGCCCTGCTCGCCGAGGACGAGCGCCGCCTCCTACGCCGGCTGGCGATCTTCGCCGGCGGCTGGACGGTCGAGGCCGCCGAAGCCGTCTGCGCGGAAGTACGAAGTACGAGGTACGAAGTACGAACGCCTCCGCCGGGAAGAGTTTCCTCACTTCATACGTCTGACTCCTCACTTCGCGACAGCGAAACGCTGGGACTGCTGGCGCAACTGGTGGACAAGTCGCTGGTGCAGGTGGAGGCGGGGGGCGAGGCGATGCGCTACCGCCTGCTGGAGACGGTGCGCCAGTACGCCCGCGAGCGCCTGCGCGCGGCCGGGGAGGAGGAGGCGCTAGCCCGCCGCCACCTGGAGTATTACCTCGGGCTGGTCGAGGCGGCGGCGCCCGAATTGCCCCGGGGCGGCCGCGAGCGCTGGTTCGACCGCTTCGCCGTCGAGCACGACAACTTCCGCGCGGCCCTGCGCTGGTGCCTGGAGCACGGCGAGATCGAGTCGGGGCTGCGGATGGCCGGCCGGGGCCTCTGGCTCTTCTGGGGCGGGCACGGGCACATGGCGGAGGGCCGCGCCTGGCTGACCGCGCTCCTGGCCGCGCCCGGCGCGGGGCGCACGGCGGCGCGCGCCGACGCCCTCAACGCGGCCGGGAATCTGGTCCACCTGCAAGGGGACTTCGTCGCGGCCGAGGCGCTGCACCAGGAGACCCTGGCCATCCGGCGCGAGCTGGGCGACGAGGCCGCCGCGGCGGGCTCGCTCAACAACCTGGGGCTGGCGGCCCGCAGCCGCGGCGACCTCGCCGGGGCCGGGAGGCTCTTCGCGGCGGCGCGCGAGATCAACCGGCGTTCCGGCAACGGCGCCTGGGAGGCGACCAACCTCAACAACCTCGGGGTCATCGCCCACCGACAGGGCGACGAGGCCGCCGCCCGCGCGCTGCACGAGGAGAGCCTAGCGCTCTTCTGGGGCATCGGCAACGAGTGGGGCATCGCGATGGTGCTGGCCGACCTCGGCCACCTGGCCCTCGACCGCGGCGACCTCGCCGCCGCCCGCGACTACCTCGAAGACAGCCGGGTGCGGCGCGCGGCGAGTCGCGACCGCCGCGGCACGGCGGCGTCGGACGTCGGCCTCGGCCGCGTGGCGCTCGCCGCCGGGGACGACGCGGAGGCCGAGTCTCGCTTCGCGGCGGCCCTGACAACCCTGCGGGAGCTCGACCATCGCGCCGGCATCGCCGGCGCCTTGCAGGGCTTCGCCGCGCTCGCCGCCGCCCGCCGGCAGCCCGAGCGCGCGTTGCGCCTGGCCGGCGCGGCGGCGCGACAGGCGGAACTGGCCGGCTCGACCTGGGACCTGCCGGCCCTCCCCGGCCTGGAGGCGCTGCGCCTAGCGCTCGGCCCCGCGGCGAGCGCGGCCGCCTGGGCCGCGGGGCAGGCGCTCGCGCTCGACGAGGCGGTCGCCGAGGCCCTGGCCGCGCCGCCGGCGCCCGCGTGCCCCGAACGCGCCGCGCCGCGCCTGACCCGGCGCGAGCGCGACGTCATCGCCCTCCTCGCGGCCGGGCGGACCAACGGCCAGATCGCCGCGGCCCTCGGCATCGCCCGGCGCACCGCCGACACCCACGTCGGCGCCATCCTCCGCAAGTTGCGCTGCGCCTCGCGCGGCGAGGTCGCCGCCTGGGCGCGCGAGAGCGGGTTGTTAGTCGATGGTTGATAGTTGGTAGAGCCGTCCGGGAGCGTCACTCGCTAACGAGCGTGCGGCCGTCCACTTTCAACTATCAACTACCAACTCTCAACTCACCCCCTCCGCCGAACGGCCTACGTATAGGGAGACTCGCGCGCGACCGGCCGGGGAACGGCCGGGGAACGCCCGCCGCGTATCCTATTGACAACCCGACGGGCGCGCCGACGCCGCCGCGCGGCGGCTGACGGGGCTGGCGGCTGAAGCCGCGCCCGAAGATGGTTGCGCCGCCACGAAGGCCACGCCCAGAGGGCACTCGGCGGCCTGGGCCGTATCTAAAACCCGCGCAGGCGGGTTTCGCGGCGAGCGGAGCGAGCCTCTCGCCGCGGTTGCAACCGCGGGCGCCTCGGCGGCCGAAAACCTCCCCGCCATGACGGGGACGATGGGAAAAGAGGGCGCGATGAGCCGGTTGCTGGGGTCGTTCCTGCTGCGCTGCTGGTGGGTCGGGCGCGAGGAGGAGCGGTTCGAGCTGGAGCACATCCAGTCGGGCGAGCGCCTGGTCGTCGCCTCGCTCGCGGACGCCTACACCTGGGTCCAGACGCGCGCGCGGGCGACCGAGCCGGCGACGGGCGTCCCGACGGGCGCACCCGACGAGCCCCACCCGCTCAGGCCCGGCGAGCGGTGACGCCGGTTGGCCGATTCACTTCGTTGCTGGCGAGCAGATCTCGGTTATCGGCAAAGCACTTTCCGAACGGTAGGCGCGCGAAGGTTCACCCGGACGTGACACAGATCTCATGCTGGAGATGCGAAAGGTGGGGAGCCCGATGACAGCGGTGGACACGGCAATCCTGGCGGCGGACCCCTGCGGCGAGGCCGGCGACGACCTGCTGGTGGCGCGCATCCTGGACGGCGACCGCGACGCCTTCGCCGCGCTGGTCGAGCGCTACCGGCGGCCGGTCTATGGCCTGGCCTACCGGATGCTCGGCAACGCGACCGACGCCGAGGACGCCGCCCAGGAGACCTTCGTCCGCGCCTACACCCGCCTGGCGAGCTACCGACCCAACGGCCGCTTCGGCGCCTGGCTGCTGGCGATCGCCGCGCACTGGTGCGTCGACGCCCTGCGCGCCCGGCGCCGCCGCGGCCCGGCCGTGGCGCTCGGCGCGGGGCCGGCCGGCGACCGCCTGGTCTGCCCGGCCGACGGCCCCGAGGAGGTGGCGCTGCGGCGGGCCAGCGGCGACGAGATGCGTGCGCTCCTGGCGCAACTCCCGCCCTCTTACCAGGTCGTGCTGACGCTGCGCTACTACCACGACCTCTCGTATGTCGAGCTGGCCGCGGCGCTCGGCGAGCCCCTCTCGACGGTGCGGATGCGCCTCTTCCGCGCGCGGGCCGGGCTCCAACGCCTCGTCGAGGGCGAGCGGCCCGCGCCGGCGCCGGCCGGGCTGGCGGCGCCGGGCGCTACGGCACGCCGATCGCCGTCGCCGGCGTGAACTGGAAGACGCCGCCGCGCAACAGCCCCGTGGCCGGGTCGATCAGGATCCCGTTCGGCCGCGCGAAGTGCATCTCGGCGAGGCTGTCCTCGCGCGGGATCAGCCGGTGGCCGAGCCCCTCCAGCCCGGCGAAGACCCCGGCCGGGTAGCGCTCCGAGATCTCCGTCGCCGCGCCCTCGGCGTGGACGCGCGGCGCGGAGATCGCCGCCTGCATCCCCATCCCGAAATCGACCAGGTTGACGATCACCTGGCAGATCGCCGACATCACGCGGCGGGCGCCGGGCGCGCCGAGCGCCGCGTAGGGCCGGCCGTCGCGCAGCAGCACGACCGGCGACGAGGCCGACATCACCCGCTTGCCCGGCCCGATCGAGGTCACCGCGCCCGGCTCGGGGTCGAACCAGGTGACCGCGTTGTTGAGCGTGATGCCGGTGCCGGCGATGACGACGCCCGCGCCGAAGACGCCGCCGAGCGTCGAGGTCAACGCGACCATGTTGCGGTCGCGGTCGATCACCGTCATGTGCGTGGTGTGGCCGTCGCCGGGCGCGCCACTGCGCGCCGGCTCGGCGCGGACGTCGCCCGGCTCGAAGGCCCAGGGGTCGCCAGGCCCCGCGTCCGGCGTGGCCCGCGCCGGGTCGATCGTCGCCCGCCGCGCGGCGGCGTACTCCGGCGAGACGATGCCGCGCAGCGGCGTCGGCTGGAGGTCGGGGTCGCCCAGGTGGCGCAGGCGGTCGTCCAGCGCCCGCCGCAGCGCCTCGATCTTGAGGTGCGTCGCCTCCACCGACTCGAAGCCGAGATTGGCGAGGTCGAAGCCTTCCAGGATATTGAGCGCCTCCATCACCGTCGGGCAGCCGCTCGACTCGAGCTGCCCGAGGACCTCGACGTCGCGGTAGCGGGAGGCGTGGGGCGCGCGGACGAGCGTGCGGTGCACGGCGAGGTCCGCCTCGGTGATGAGCCCGCCGTTGCGCCCCATGTCCTCGGCGATCTGGCGCGCGACCGCCCCGCGGTAGACGGTCTCCGCCCCCTCCTCGGCGATGCGCCGCAGGGTCTGGGCGAGGTCGGGCTGCACCAGGCGGTCGCCGGCCGCGTAGGGCGCGCCGCTCGGCTTGATGAAGGTGCGGCGGCTCTCCGGCAGGCGGGCCAGCAGGTCGTAACTGCCCGCCAGCCGCATCGCGACGTAGGCGTTGACCGGGAAGCCGTCGGCCGCGAGCCGGATGGCCGGCTGCAAGACCTCGCGCCAGGGGAGCCGGCCGAAGCGGCGGTGCGCCTCGCCGAGCAGCCCGGGGGTGCCGGGGACGCCGGGCGCGAGCCAGCCGGTGTTGTTGGCGTCGCCCCTGGTCGCGCGCCAGCCATACATGCCCGCCCGCTGGTCGCCCGGCAGCAACTCGAAGAGGTCCGGGCGGATCGCGGCCGGGAGGACAGTGCTGCCGTCGAGGCAGATCGTCTCGCCGGTCGCGCCGTCGCGGTAGATCAGGAAGGCGATCCCGCCGACGCCGCTCATGAAGGGCTCGACGACGCCGACGGCGAAGGCGGTCGCCACCGCCGCGTCGATCGCGTTGCCGCCGCGCCGCAGCATCTCGGCGCCGGCCTCGGCGGCGAGCGGCTGCATCGCCGCGACCATGCCGCCCGGCGCCACCGCCTCGGACTTCTCGATGACCCATGCGCTCCGCGCCGCCTCGCCCGTCGCCCCAGCCATCGCCGCACCTCCCCGGTTTCTGCCCGACCGCTCCGGCCGCGTGGCCGTACTGTACCGCATTCGCCAGCCGGGTGGAGACGGCGGGGCGGTAGAATGGCGGCCGGCATGCGGGGGCCGAGGGCCGGGCGGCTGACGCCGCGGCTTGGGGCGCCGGGCCCGCAAGCGGGCACCCCCGCACGGAGGCCGCCTGCGCGGCCTGATGGATTCGTTCGGGCATCGCCGGGGGAATCGTAGGGGCGACGCGCGGCGTCGCCCGTGTGGGGGCGCCGACCGCCTGACGGATACCGACCGCGTCGCGTGTCGCCCCTACCGCGATCCGCCGGGGTGGCGCGGGATGCCGGGCGGACCGGCGACGTGGCGATGGCCGTGTCGGAGGATTGATGAGCATCGCCATCGCCGTGGCGGTCGCGCTGGTCGCGGGGACGGTGTCGGGGCTGACCGGGTTCGGGTTCGTGCTGGTCAGCGTGACGCCGCTGCTGCTGCTCTTCGCGCCGGCCACCGTCGTCCCGGTCGCGCTGATGCTGAACTTCCTGGTCAGCGCGGTCGTCGCGGCGGAGGCGCGCGGCGCGGTGGCGTGGCGCACAGTGCTGGCACTCCTCCCTCCGGCCTGCGCCGGGCTCTACCTCGGCGCACTCGCCCTGCGGGCGCTCGACGCGCCCGCGCTCAAACTCGTCGTCAGCGTCGTCGTCGCGGGGTTCGCCCTGCTCCTGCTGACGGGGCTGCGCCTCCCGCGCGCCCACAGTCCGTGGGCGACGGCGGTCGCCGGGCTGACGAGCGGCGCGCTGACGACCACGACGGGGCTGAGCGGCCCGCCGATCGTCGCGCTCTTCGCCGGGCGGGAGTACGCGCCGCAGCCGTTCCGCGCCAGCGCCGCGGCCTTCTTCCTCCCGCTCGACCTCTTCGGGCTCGCCGCACTCATCGCGCAGGACGGGGTCCACCGCGCCGAGTGGACGCTCGCCCTCACCCTCGCGCCCGCCGCCCTGCTCGGCACGGCGCTCGGGCGCCAGGCGGCCCGGCGCATCTCGGTCGCGCTCTTCCGGCAGGTCGTTCTCGGCCTGCTCCTGCTGACCGGCGTCGTCGGGGCCCTCACGACGCTGACCGCGCTGGTGAGATGATTGTTGATAGTTGACAGTTGATAGAGGACCAGCCTCGTGCCACTACCAACTAACAACCATCAACTAGCCGCCCAGACATAGCAGTCGCCGCGCCGGCCGGGGAGGGGCGTCGCGACCGTGCGGCCGGCACGCGCAAGGCGCTCCAGGCCGGCGCGGAGTTCGGCTTCCGGCAGGCCGAGGTGCTTCGCCAGGACGGCCGGCACGGCGTAGACGGCGGGCGGCAGGTACGCCAGGAGGAATTGATCGAGCGCCTCCTCGCGCGTCAGCCGCCCGGCCGCCGCGACCTCCCGCGCATAGCGCGCGTCGACCAGCGCGTGGCGCATCTCCGTGTCGTCCGCGGCGAAGACTTTCGCCAGCAGCAGCCGCGCGTCGAGTTCCGCCACCGCCTTGAGGTAGGCGGCGCGCTCCGCCTTGCCGGTGGGGAAGCCCCCTGCCCGGCGCAGGTCGCCGGTGCCGAGCACGCCGCCCGCCTCCGCCAGCGCCTCCGCGACCCGCCAGGCGTCGTGCGACAATTCGCCCGCCGCGTACACCTCGGCCACCGGGCGAGGCTCCCCGCGCAGGCGCAGGATGGCCGGCAGCAGCGGCCAACTCACCCAGGTGGGGCGGTTACGCACGAGCGCGGCGTAGAAGGCCGCCTCGCCCCGCCCGAGCACCCAGCGCCAGGCGTAGACCTCGCCCGAGGGCGTGTCGTGCCCGGAGTCGGTCGGCGCGTCCGGGTCGCCGACGTAGGCGTGGAAGAGGTCGGGGATCTCCGGCGACACGGGGTAAAGCGTGGCGACGCCGACGCGCTCGATCAACGACAACGCCTCGTCCGGCCCGGCGAGACGGTTGTCGGGGGTCTGACGCCAGTTGTCGAGTCGCCGCGCCTCGATCTGGCGAACGTCGATGGTCAACGCCGTGCCCCCTCCCTGCTGCATGGCGCCCAGCCGTTTCCGGCGCCGGTCAGGCACGGGCACGCAGGTCGGGCGTGTACGTCACCCCCACCAGCAGCCCCTCCGGCCCCAGCAGGCGCGACACCGTCTGCCCCCATGGCTCCATCCGGTTCGCGACGAGCACCCGATAGCCTCGCGCCGTCAGCTCCGCCGTCGCCGCGGCGACATCGTCCACGTCGAACTCGAGCCAGCCCTGCGGCGCAGGCACGTCCGCGGGCCATTGCTCCGTGCCGAAGCACGACCGGGCGGCCTCCGACAGCGGCCACAGCGCGAACTGCCGCGCGCCGTCGACCTGCGACGTCTGGAGATAGTCCGCGTCGCCCTCGAGCGGTAAGCCGAGTGCCTCGGCGTAGAACGCGCGGGCCGCGCCCATATCCGGCACGACTGGGCCGAACCCGGCGATGAAGAGCACTTTCACGATGATCCCCACCTTCCTATCACCGGTTACTGCACATTCTCGACGGCGAAGTGCGGGTTCTCGATGATGCCGATGGCGTTGCCGAACGGGTCGGCCACGGTCGCCGTCCGGATGCCGTCGCCCACGTCCTGAACGGGGGCGAGCACGTCGGCGCCCTGCTCGCGCAGCCGGCGGAACGCCGCCTCGATGTCCGGTACGCCCCAGTAGGCCACCGGCCCGCCGGCCGACGCCGCGGCCGTGCCGTTGGGGTCGAGCCCCAACTCGAACCCGCCGACCGCGTAGCCGACGTAGAACGGTTCGTCGAAGTACGGCTCCTGCCCCAACAGGTCGGTGTACCACGCCCTGGCCCGCGACAGATCGCCGACCGGGTAGATGACGGTGCGCAATCCCTTGAACACGCCTATGCCTCCTCGCCGTCGCCCGCTGCCCCACGGCGGCCCACCCGGGCTCACCGGCAGCACGCCCTCAGCATACGCTAGAATGGTGTCAAAGAGCGTCACCAATGGGGGGGTCGGGGTGGTGTCCCGGGCCGCGCGGCTCCTGGAAGTCCTCATCCGGCTCTCGGCCAGGCCGCGGTTCACTGCGCAGGAACTGGCGGACGAGTTCGGGGTTTCGCGCCGGACTATGCTGCGCGACCTCCACGAACTGTCCGCGATGGGCGTCCCGCTCGCCGCCACGCCCGGGCCGGGCGGCGGCTACGCGCTCGCGCGGAGCGGGCGGATCCTGCCGCTCGCGCTCACCCGCGACGAGGCGATCGGCATCGTCCTGTCCTACGAAGCGTTCTTGCAATACGCGCAGTCGCCGTTCGCGGCACAGAGCCTGTCGGCCATCACTAAACTGCGCGCCGCCCTGCCGCCGGACGTCGTGCGCGACCTCGACCGCATCCGGCGGTACGTGGCGATCGTGGGGACCGAGCGCCGCTACGAGGCCCCGCTGCTGCCAGACCTCCTCCGCGCCGCGCTCGATGGCGCGCACCTGCGCGTCGTCTACGACTCGCGCTCCGGCGTGTCGGAGCGCGTCATCGCCCCGTTCGGGCTCTACGCCGCCGACGGCTACTGGTACTGCGCCTGCTACGACGAGCGGCGGCGGGGCCTGCTCGCGCTCCGCGCCGACCGCATCGCCGCGGCCGAGCCGGTGGCGGGCCATGAGACGCCGCCCCTGCCCGATCTGCGCGACTGGCTGCGCGCGCGAGAGACCGACCCGCCCGACCCGCTCCCCTTCCGCGCGACGGTGACGCGGCGCGGGATGCGGAGTTTCGAGCTGGCGACGCTCTTCGGGTCGCTCGCGGCCGGCGACGCCGGCGGCGTCATCGCCGCGGCGATCCCGGCGAGCGAGGTTGAGTACTTCGCCGCGCGACTCCTGCCGTTGGGCGCGGACCTGGTGGTCGAGTCGCCGCCGCAACTGATCGCGGCGCTGCGGCGGCTGGCGCGCGAGATCCTGGAGCGATATCCGGCGGCGGGTGAGGGGCGCTGACGCGGGGCCGGGTACGCGCCGTCGCCGTGCGTGGGGGGGCGCGCTGGCGGCTGAAGCCGCGCCTACCGGCCTGCGGCCACGAAGCCCGCTGCGCGGGCTGGGACGCGGGGCAAGACCGAGCCCGGCTTGGCCGGGCTTCGTGACGCGGGGTGCCCGCTTGCGGGCCTGCCCCCAAGCCGCGGTTTCAGCCGCCCGGTCCCCGCCACACAAGCCCGTACGTTTGCGCCGCCCGGCGGGCGTGGCTATACTTCGGCGTGCACCGCCAGGCCCGCCGCCGCATCCCGCGTGCGGCTCGGCCCACCGGGGCTCGGCGCAGAGCCGGCCCGCGCGAAGGAGGGACAGGGCCGCGGGGCGAGGCCGGGGCGATGCGCCGGGCCGCGCCGCCGCCCGTCGCCATGCTCGAGACATCGCAGCGCCGCCGCTGGCGCGACGCCGACCCCTTCATGCCGATCACCACGCTGCTGCTGATCGCCTTCGGCCTGGTGGCGATCTACACCGCCGACAACCGCGACCTCGGCCCCAGTTCGCTCGTCTTCCACCAGGCGCTCTACGTCGTCGTCGGCCTCGTGCTGATGGTCACGCTGGCGGCGATCGACTACCGCCTGCTGCGCAGCCTGGCCGCGCCGCTCTACCTCGGCGCGCTCCTCCTGATCGTCCTGGTCATCCCCTTCGGCACCTGGAGCGGCGGCGCCAAGCGCTGGTTCGACCTGCGGGTCGTCTGGCTCCAGCCGTCCGAGCCGGGGAAGATCGCGCTGATCGTCGCGCTGGCCGCCTTCGTCGCCACGCGCGGCGTCAAGATGCGCAGCCCGATCAACTACGCGCTGACCGGGATCCTCGCCGCGATCCCCGCCGTGCTCGTCTTCAGGGAGCCCGACCTCGGCACCAGCCTCGTCTTCGTCGCGATTTGGTGCGGCATCATCGTCGCCTCGCGCACCCGGCTCCTCTACCTCCTCGGCAGCGTGCTCGCGGCGGTCCCCGTCGTCTACCTGGCCTGGCACTACCCGCGCAGACACCCGATCATCCAGGACTACCAGAAGAGCCGCCTGATCGCCTTCCTCGACCCCAGCCAGGACGTCCAGGGGCAGGGCTTCAACATCCTCCAGGCGCGCTACGCGATCGGGCAGGCCGGGCTGCTGGGGCACCGCTTCAGCGACACCGCGCACAACGACCTGCAACTGCTGGCCGTCAAGACGACCGACTTCGCCTTCGCGCACGCCATCGGCAACTTCGGCTTCGTCGGCGCGGTCGCCCTCTTCACCCTCTTCATGCTGCTGCTCTGGCGCTACCTGCGCGTCGCGCGGCTCGCGCGCGACGACTTCGGGCAACTCATCGCCATGGGCGCGGCGGCGATGCTCTTCTTCCAGGCGTTCGTCAACATCGGCATGAACGAGGGCATCCTGCCGGTGACCGGGATCCCCCTGCCCTTCATCAGTTACGGCGGCAGCCCGCTGATCACCCTGCTGGCGCTCCAGGGCATCCTGCAGAGCGTCCTGATGCACCGGGAGAAACTGACCTTCTGAGGCCCGCCGGCGCCGGGCGGCGAGCGGGGGCGCCCCACGATGGAGGATACCGCCGCGACAGCCCGCCCACCGCGCCGGCGCCTGCCCGAGCGGGCGCCGCGACTGGTGCGCGTCCTCCGTCCCTCAGTCCTGGTCGCCCTCCTCGGGCTGGCCGGGCTCGTCGCGACGCTGCGCGCGGGGACGGCGCCGCCCGCGCCCGCGCCCGCGCCGGTCCGCTACGACAGCGGCGCGCCGCTCGCCGCCCGGCTGGTGATCGTCTTCGCGCCGCAACTCGACGACAAGGGCGTCGCCGCGCTCGACGCCGCGCTCTTGCCGGGGCGGCAGGGGGCGACGACGTTCTTCACGATCGCCCGCCCCGAGTACACCCCGTTCGCCGAGGCGACGGTGCTGCTGCTGGCCGGCGACGCGCAGAGCGCGACCGAGGGCGTCTCGCCCGCGACGCCGCCGAGCCAGCCGCCCGACACGCTCGTCCGCGCGCTGGAGGACCGGGGCCTGGGCGCCCGCCTGATCGGCCCGGCGACCTGGCGCGCGCTCTTCGCGGCGACCGCCACCGGGACGGCCGCCGCGACGCCGGCCGCGCCGGACCTGGTGGCGGAGGCCGGGGAGGCGCTGCGCGGCGGGCCCGAGCGGCTGGTCGCGCTCTACCTGGCCGACCTCGGCGCGCGCGACGTCGGCGGCGACCTGGGCAATGCCCTCGCCGGCCTCGGCGGGGCGCTCGGGGAGCGCGACGCCCTCCTGGTCGTCGGCGGGGGCGGGACGCCCGGGGCCCCGCTCGCCGCCGCGCTGAGCGGCCCGGCCGTGCGCGATACCTTCCCCCACAGCCTGCCGCTCAACGACGTCGCGCCGACCTGCGCCGTCCTCCTCGGCGCGCAGTACCCCTTCGACGCGCGCGGCGCGGTCGCCTGGTCGCTGCTCGACGCCAACGAGCAGCGCAAGGCGCTGGCGACCGCCGCGCTGAGCCGCCAGCGCGCGACGCTGGCCGCGCGGGTGGTGCCCTTCGGCGCGCCCTACCCGCGCGCGTTGCAGCAGATCATGGTGCTGCAGTTGCCGGCGATCGAGACCGCGGTGGCGCAGGACCAGTACGCCTTCGCCTACCAGCTCGCGTCGAGCGCGCTCACCGAGGCCGATCAGGTGCTCGCGACGACCGTGGCGCCGGCCGTCTACGTCCCGCCGCGGCGGGCGTCCTGGCCGCTGGCGGCGGGGTGCCTGGCGATCGCGCTGGCCGGCCTGCTCCTGGCCGCCGTCGCGCGCGCCGGCCGTGCGCTGGCCGTGGCCGCGTTCGGCCTCGCGCTGGGACTCGGCTGCTGGTTCGCGCTGGTCGCCCTCCTCAACGGCCTGGTCGTGCCGGCGCTGCCGGTCGTGGGCGGCCTGCTGGTGCTCCCGGCCGCGGTCGCGGGCGGGGTCTGCGCCGCGCTGGCGGCGTGGCGGCGGGCGCCGCTGGGGCGGGCCGCGCTGGCGGTCGAGGTGCTGGTGCTGCTGGCGGCGCTGCCGGCCGCCTTCTGCGCCTTCCGCTACGGCCTGCCCTGGCAACTCCGACTGGAGGAGACCGCGCCGCTCTTCCGCTGGCGCGCCGCCTTCCTGGCCCCGGCCTTCCTGCTCGTCGCCGGCGGCGGCTGGCTGCTGGCCCTGCCCCAGTGGCGCAAGCCGCGCGGCAAGCGGGCCGGGCCATCACCTACCCCCAAATAAGCGCCTTGCTGCGTCTTGCATCCGCCGCACCACGAACCTTTCCGGCGTTGGCGGATAGTATCAGTAGCGGTTCTTATCGATACTATGGGGGGTCGCGTGGAGGAACGGGAGGCGATCGCCCGGCTACAACGAGGCGATATTGGCGGGCTGGAGATACTGGTGCGGGCACATCAGGTCCGGGCGGTGCGCACCGCGCATCTGATCACCCGCGATCGCTTCCTGGCTGAAGATGTAGTGCAGACGGCCTTCCTGCGT
>DASSSV010000323.1:0-4798 GCA_035708265.1 Thermomicrobiales bacterium
CGGCCGGCCTCGCCGCCGAGCGCCCCGAGGCGGTCGCGCGGCTCCTGGCGCGCGGGCTGCGCGTCCTGGCCGCGGCCCTCCGCGACGGCCCCACCGCGGTCGTCGCCACCAACACGTTGCTGCCGGGCGCGGGCTGGCCCGCGCCGGGCGGGCGGGCGCTGCGGCACCACGCGGCGCTGCGGGTGCTGGTGGACCCGCTGGCCCCGCTGCCCGACGCCGCGGGCGACTGGCGCGGGCTGCGGGTGGCGCTCGCGGTGGTCAAGAGCAAGGTGGGGCGGCCGGGGGGCCGCGCGACCGTGGACCTCCTGGCCGAGCGCGGCGTGGACCGCCCGGCCGAGCTGCTGGCGCTCGGGCTGGCGGCCGGGCTGCTCGCGCCGGGGCCGTCCGGCCTGGCCTGGGGCGGGGCGGCCCTCGGCGGGGACGCGCGCGCGGCGCGGCGGCGGCTGGCGGCCGACCCGGCGCTCGCCGAGCGGCTGGCGGCGGCCATCGTCGCGGCGGCGCGGCCGGCGGCGGCGTAGCGCGATGGCCCGGCCGGTCGCCGCCCCGCTCGTCGGCTACCTGCTCCTCGGCGACGACGAGGACGAGGCGCAGCGGCGGGAGCGGGGCGCGGGCGTGGCGGCGCTCCTCGACGCGCTGGGGGCGCACAGCCCGGCCGTCGAGCCCGACCCGCCGGCCGGCTGCTGGCTGGACCTGCGCGGCGGCCGGCGCGCCCCGCCCCCCGCCGCCCGCGCCGCGGCGGTGCTCGCGACGGCGCGCGAGTGGGGCCACGAGGGCGCGCGCCTCGGGGTGGCCCCGACGCCGGGCGTCGCCCGCCTGGCCGCCGCGCACGGCGAGACCAATCCCACCGTCCTCCTCGGGGGCGACGTCGCCGCCTTCCTGGCGCCGCTGCCGGTGGCGGCGACGGGGCTGGGCGACGACCTCGTGGCGCGGCTGGCGCTGGTCGGGCTGCGCACGCTGGGCGACCTGGCCCAGTTGCCCCGCGGCGCGCTGGGGGACTACCTGGGCGCGCCCGCGGTGGCGCTGGAGGCGCTGGCGCGCGGCGAGGACGGCCGGCCGCTCGTCCCGTGGCGCCCGCCGCTCGTCCTCTCGGCCCGCCGCGACCTGGACTTCGCCCTCGACGACCGGGCGGCGCTCGCCGCGCTGCTCGCGCGGCTGGCGGCCGCGCCCCTGGCCGAGCTGCGCCGGCGCGGGCTGGGGGCGACGCGCGCGACGCTGACGCTGGAGCGGGGGGGCGGCCGGCCGCTGGTCGCGGAGGTCGCGCTGGCGGCGCCCGCGACGACGGCGCCGGCCCTCCTCGGCCCGCTGCTGGCCGCGGCGGTCGGCGACGGGGCTGGCGGAGACGAGGATGGGGCGGGGGTGACGGCGGTGGCGCTGACGCTGGCGGCGCCGCGCGCGCCGGCGGCGCGGCAGGCCAGCTTCTTCGACGTGCCGCAAGGACGCGAGGGGCTCTTGCGCGCGGGGGTGGGCGAGGCGCGCCGCCGCGCGGCCGGGCGGCTGGGGCGGTATCGCCTGACCGCCCCCGCCCACCCGCTGCCGGAGGCGCGCCACACCTTCGAGGAGGCCGCCGGCGACGGCGCGGGGGAGGGGTCCGCGTGAGCGCGCGGCGCTTCCGCCCGGCGCGGGCCGTCGCGGTGCGGGCCGGCCCCGACGGGGCGCCGGCCGCCCTGCGCTGGCGGGGGCGGGCCGAGCGGGTGGCGCGGGTCGCGGAGAGCTGGGACGTCGTCGCGGGCGGGTGGCTGGGCGCGGCGGCCGCGCGGCGGCGCTACTACCGCCTGGTCACGCGCGGCGGGCTGCGGTGCCTGGTCTACCGCGACCTGGGCTCGGGGCGCTGGTACCTCGACGCCCTCCTCGACTGAGCGGCGGCGGCATGGGCTTCGTGCATCTGCACTGCCACAGCGCGTTCTCGTTCCTCGACGGCTGCGCGCAGCCGGAGGAGCTGGCCGCCGCGGCGGCGGGCCACGGGCAGGAGGCGCTGGCGCTGACCGACTGGGCGGGGCTCCACGCCGCGCCGGCCTTCGCCCGCGCCTGCCGCGCCGCCGGCGTCAGGCCGCTCCACGGGGCGGAGGTCGCCGTGCCGGGCCTGGGACACCTCACGCTGCTGGTCCGGGACAAGGAGGGCTGGCGCTCGCTCTGCCGCCTCCTGACCGCCGCGCAGCTCGCCGGGCGCAAGGGCCAGGCGCCGGTCGCCTGGGAGGTGCTGGCGCGGCACCGCGCGGGGCTCCTCTGCCTCTCGGGCTGCCGGCACGGCGCGCTGGCCGCGCCGCTGCTGGCCGGCGACGAGGACGGGGCGTCGGCCAACGCCCGGCGCCTCCTGGCGCTCTTCGGCGCCGACCTCGTTGTGGAGATCCCGCGCAACCGCGTGGCCGGCGAGGGGCCGCTCGGCCGGCGGCTGGCCGCGCTCGCCGACGCGCTCGGCGTCCCCTACGTCGCCACTGCCAACGTCCACTACGTCGCCGAGGCCGACGGCGCCGTCGCCGAGGTGTTGGCCGCCATCCGGGCGGGGACGACGCTGGACCCCGAGCGCCAGCGCCGGCCGAACCACCACTTCGCCCTGGCCGCTGAGGCGGAGATGGCGGCGCGCTGCGCCGACCTGCCCGCCGCCGTCGGCAATACGGCGCTGGTCGCCGCGCGGTGCGACTTCACCCTGGCGTTCGAGCGGCACGTCTTCCCGGCCGTGGAGGTGCCGCCCGGGGAGACCGCCGACGGGCGCCTGCGCGCGCTGTGCCGGGCAGGGCTGACCGCCCGCTACGCCGACGGCGACCCGGAGCTCTGGCGCCGGGCCGTCGCCCGCCTCGACGCCGAGCTGACGACGATCGCCGGCCTCGGCTACGCGCCCTACTTCCTCTTCGTGCGCGAGGTCGTCGCGCATGCGCGCTCGCGCGGCATCCGCTGCCAGGGGCGGGGGAGTGCCGCCGGCAGCCTGGTGGCCTACTGCCTGGGCATCAGCCGGGTCGAGCCGATCGCCAACCGCCTGCTCTTCGCGCGTTTCCTGTCCGCCGAGCGGGCCTCGCCCCCCGACATCGACGTGGACTTCATGCACCGCGGGCGGGACGACGTCCTCGCCTGGATCTACGCGCGGTGGGGGGCCGGGGACCGCGTCGCCATGGCCTGCACCTACCAGTGCTACCACGAGCGCGGCGCGGCACGCGACATCGGGAAGGCCCTCGGCATCCCCCACCCGGCGCTCGCCGCGCTGGGGCGGCGGCTGCGCCGCGGGCAGGACGCCTCGCTGGCGGCGGCGGTCGAGGCGGTGGCGGGCGCGGGGGCGGCGCAGCGCGCCCCCTGGGCCACGCTCCTCGCGCTGGTCCCGCGCCTCGTCGGCCTGCCGCGCCACCTAGGGCTGCACAACGGCGGGGTGGTCGCCAGCGGCGTGCCCCTCTCAGACCTGGTGCCGCTGGAGCGCGCGGCCAAGGCGGGCATCGTCGTCACCCAGTGGGACAAGGAAGGGCTCGAAGAGGCGGGGCTGGTCAAGCTGGACGTCCTGGGGCTCCAGGCGCTCGACCTGGTGGACGCGGCGTGCCGGCTGGTCGGCGACGGGCGCGGCGGGCCGCTCGACCTCGACGGGCTCCCCCTCGACGACCCCGCGGTCTACGAGCTCCTGCGGCGCGCGGACACCGTCGGCGCCACGCAGGTGGAGAGCCGCGCGCAGATGGCGCTCCTGCCGCTGATGCAACCCACCGCGTTCCGGGACATCGTCGCCGCCATCTCGCTGATCCGGCCGGGGCCGGTGCAGGCGGGCGTGGTGCGGCCGTACCTGCGTCGCCGCGGGGGGCGGGAGCCGGCGACCTACCCGCACCCATCGCTCGAGCCGATCCTGAGCGACTCCTACGGCGTGCTGCTGTGGCAGGAGCAGGTGCTGGAGGTGGCCCAGGCGCTGGCGGGCTTCACCGGGGGCGAGGGGGACGAGCTGCGGCGGGCCATGGGCAGCGCCCGCAGCCGGCAGCGCATGGCCGCGCTGGAGGCGCGGTTCCTCTCTGGGGCGGCGGCCAACGGGGTGGACGCGGCGACGGCCGCGGGCGTGTTCGCGCAGATCGCCGCCTTCGCCGGCTACGGCTTCTGCCGGGCGCACGCGGCGGCCTTCGCCCGGCTGGCCTACGAGTGCCTGTGGCTGCGCGCGCACCACCCGACCGCCTACACCTGCGCGCGGCTCAACGCCCAGCCGGGCGGCTTCTACCCGCCGGCGATCGTCGTCGGCGACGCCCGCCGCCGCGGCGTGGCGATCCTGGGGCCGGACCTCGCCCGCAGCGCCTACGACTGCACCCTGGAGGGCGGCGCGGTGCGCCTAGGGCTGCGCTACGTGCGGGGCGTGGCCGAGACGACGGGGGCGAGGCTGGTGGCCGAGCGCGACCGGCGCGGCCCGTTCCGCGATCTCGCCGACCTCTGCCGGCGCGCCCACCGCTTCCTGCCCCCCGACGCGGCGACCGCGCTGATCGCGGCGGGGGCGTGCGACGGCTGGGGCGGGCGCAGGCGCGACCTGGTGTGGGCGCTGCCGGCCGCGTGGCGGGCGGCGACGGGGCTGCCGCTGCCCGCGGCGCCGGTGGCGCTCCCCCTGGCGACGCCGGCCGAGCGGCTGGCGGGGGAACTCTGGGCGACGGGCATCCCCCTCTCCGGGCACCCGCTGGCGCTGGAGCGGCCGGCGCTCGCCGCGCGGGGCGTGACGCCGCTGGCGGCGCTGGCGAGCGCGCCGCCCGGCCGCGAGGTCGCGGCGGCCGGCCTCCTCGTGATCCTGCAACGCCCCCCGACGGCCCACGGGGTCGCGTTCGCGACCCTGGAGGACGAGACCCAGATCGGGAATCTC
>DASSSV010000324.1:0-5088 GCA_035708265.1 Thermomicrobiales bacterium
GACTCTCATCAACCTCGAATACGGGGAACTCGGTAGAGACTACAAGGCCGTCGCATTCGGCAGGCACAATGGCAAGAGCGCCTTCCCATGCCATGAGCTTTGGGTAGACGAAGTTACCACGGGCGAGCCGAGAGAGTCGAGGATAGGAAATCTCAACGCCGGGTTTACGTTGTCCGGGGAACATGCCTCTGCCGAACGAATACACGCCGGCGAAGTGGTACGTGTCGTCTCCTTGCACGGCGACATCAGGCTCTTTCAGCCTTACGAGCTCGCGCATCGGTGTGGGGGAGCTGTCGCTGGCCGTGAAGAGGATGGCACGGCACAGGTTGTTGCTCTCTTCCGCTACCTCCCGCCGCAGCCCGCGCGCCTCCTCGATCCTGGCGGCCAGCGCCTCGATGCGCGCGACGATGCGGCGCTGCTCGGCCAGCGGGGGCAGGGGGATACGCATGGCGAGCAGTTTGTCCTCCTTGAGTCGATTCCGGCTCGTCGGAGTCCCGCCGGTGCTCAGGCCCAAAGCCTCATCCCATGCGGCGGCGCGGCTGAAGTAGCGCCACAAGTACCGGCCGTCGGCGCGCTCCGGCCTGACCGTGAAGCAGGGGAACTCGTTGGAGACGTAGCAACCGTCGTTCTCATCAGTGGCAATGGCAAATGAGCCCTTCCACGCGAACAGGCGGTTGTAGACGAAGTCACCTTGCTCGACCCGATAGAGCGTCTTTGCCTGAATCTCCGCCCCTGTCTTGATCTCCTTGGTGTACAGCCCGGTGGCGTACCAATGCGCGCCGAGAACGTGATACGTCGCTTGCGGATCGACTGCCTGGGGCCGGCTTACGGGCACCAGCACTTCGCCAAGCGGCACCAGGGGGAAGCCGTCACTCATCGCACCTGCCCTTCGTCGCGCGCTGCCGGTGGCGCGAAGCCGGCGACTAAAGTCGCGCCTGAATGGCAGGCCCGCACGCGGGCACCCCGCCACGAAGCCCGCCTGCGCGGGCTAGGACGTCGGGCCGGGCCCAACCCGCGAAGGCGGGTTTTGTGGCGCCGCAGCGCCATTCAGGCGCGGTTTCAACCACCAGCCCACCGTCCAACTCCTACGCCCTCTCTCCAGCGAGCGCCTGCTTGATCTCTTCCAGCAGTTCCGCGATGCGCCGCTCTTTCGCCAGGATGTCTTCGACCAGGCGCTCGGGCGGCAGGTGGGCGAAGTCCGCCTTGCCGTTGGGGTTCTTGACGTCCAGGTTGTAGCCGTTGGCGGCGACCCGCTCCACCGGCACGCGCCAGGCGCGCTCGCCCTCCTCGCGCCGCGACCACCAGGCCAGGCAGTCGGCGAACTCCTCGAACTGCAGCAGCTGCGTCTTGGTGTACTGCTTGCGCCCGGCCGGCAGCGGCTGCTCGTAATACCAGATCTCCCGCGTCGGCCCGGAGCGGTCGAAGAAGAGGATGTTCGTCGGGATGCTGGTGTAGGGCGCGAAGACGCCGTTCGGCAGGCGCACGATCGTGTGCAGGTTGAACTCGCGGACCAGTTCCTCTTTGATCCGCGCCGCCACGCCGTCGCCGAAGAGCGTCCCGTTCGGCACGACCACGCCGGCCCGCCCCGGCGTCGGCGGCCGCCGCAGCAGCCGCATGATCAGTTGCAGGAAGAGCAGCGCCGTCTCGGCCGTCTGCTTGTCCTCCGGGAAATTGTCGCGGATGCCGCGCTCCTCCTCGCCGCCGAACGGCGGGTTGGTCAGGATGACGTCGACGCGGTCGCGGTCGCCGAGTTCGCGCAGCGGCACGCGGAGGCTGTTGCCGGGATCGATCCGCGGCGCCTCCAGGCCGTGCAGGAGGAGGTTCATCTGCGCCAGCAGGTAGGGCAGCGGCTTGGCTTCGCCGCCGCGGATGCTGGCGCGCTGGAGCAGCCGCCGGTCCTCGACGGTGCGCGCCTGCCGCGCCAGGTGCAGGTACGCCTCGACGAGGAAGCCGCCGGTGCCGCAGGCCGGGTCCAGCACCGTCTCGCCGAGCCGCGGGTCGGTCGCCGATACCATGAAGCGCACGACCGCGCGCGGCGTGTAGAACTCGCCCGAGTCCCCGGCCGCGTCGCGCATCTCCTTCAGCAGCGACTCGTAGAGGCTGCCGAGGACGTGGATCTCCTCGCTGGAGGTGAAGTGGATGGCGTCGAGCTTGTTGATCACGTCGCGCAGCAGGTAGCCGTTGACCATGCGGTTGACGGTGCCGCGGAAGACGGTGGCGATCACGTCGCGGCGGTCGCCGCCGTCGGCGCCCTGGAGGCCGCGCAGGTAGGCGAAGAGGCCGGGGCCGCGGGTGCCGTCCGGCCGCACCGCCTCCTCCTGGTTGACGAAGGCGATCAGCTCGTCGCCGGTGATGCCGTCGGGCCGCGCGGCCCAGTCGCGCCAGCGGTAGGGCGGGGCGATGGCGGGCTCGAAGCGCTCGCCGGCCATCGCCGCCTCGTCCTCGCGCGCCCGCTCCAGGTCGTCGAAGAATTTCAGGAACATGATCCAGGTCAGCATCGGCAGGCGGTCGAGGTCGCCGTTGAGCCCCTTGTCCTTGCGCATGATGTCGCGCGCCGACTTGACCGCGCTGCCGAGGCGCTGCGCCGTCGTCGGCGGCGGGCCGTCGCGCCGGGCGCGCCGCGCGCCATCCGGCATCGCCGCCAGCGCCAGTTGCTCCGCCGGCTGCCGCCGCGCCCGCGTCCCCGTCGTCTCCCGTACCATGCTGCCCTTTCGTATCCCAGAAGCCCGGCCGCGCCCATCACGGCCGGCGTCGCGCCCCTCACGCCGCACGCCGGTGTCGCCGAAGTGCTGGCCGAGCGCGCGGCGCGTCCCGACGCTGGCCCCGGGGCGAAGCTCGCGGGGGTGGGCTCAGCGCCCGCCGGGCAGCACGCCGAGCTGCTGCAACAGCCCTAGCGTGTCGTCCACCGCCCACTCCTCGATCAACTGGCCGTCCCGGAACTGGAAGAACCCCATCCCCTCCACGCGCAACCGCTTGCCCGTCGCCGGGACGCCGCGCAACTCGCCCGTGTGCGTGCCCGCCCAGTGGTAGCGCATCCCCACCAGGTCACCCTCGGCGGTCACCGCGTCGACGGTGTACTGTAAATCGGGGACCCCCGCGAGGATCGGCTCGACAGCCGCGATCCACGCCGCCGCGCCCTGCACGTCCGGCCGTCCCGCCCAGTGGGCCACGAAGCCGGGGGCCATCAACGCGGCGACGGCGTCGAGCCGGCGGCGGTTCACGTCGTCCACGAACTGCAGCGCCAGGTGCCGGTTGTCTGTCACCGCTGGTGCTCCTTCCTTCCGAGGCCCGCCGCCCTGAACGTAGGGCGGGGCATCATACATCCCGGCCGGATGCGACGAGGCGCTTGGCGCCGCTCCTCGCGCATCGCCCGGCACGCTCCGTGTACGAGCGTCGCGCTGCCCCGTTGACGCGGGGCCGGCGCGGCGCCGTTAGCCACTCTTCGCCGCATCACTCCCCGAATCGCCCGCAACCGCCCGTCGCTCGCCGCTCGTCACGCCGCGTATAGGAGCGCCTGCAACTCGTCCACCGCGGCGCGCAGTTCGGCCGCGCCGCCGAAGAAGCCGGCGATCTCGGCCGTCGTGCCGCGCGCGGAGATCGGCGGCACCTTCAGCGCGTCGGGGATCGCGAACTGCGCCGCGCCGTAGGCCGCGTACTTGTCGAGCAGGTCATCGAGGACGGCGCGCGCCTCCGGCCCGTAGCGGTCGAAGAAATCGCGCCGGTCGCGCCGCAGCCGCTCGGCGCGCTCGCGCCGGGTGCGCAGCGGCGCGTCGAAGGCGAGGTGGCAGAGCAGGTCGAAGGGGTCGGCGTCGGGCCGGCCGGCCGCCGCGGCGAGCGTGGCGAAGTCGATGCCCCGCTCGGCCAGCGCCGCGACGACCCGCTCCCGCGCCAGCGGCCGCGCCCAGTCGGCGCGCAGGTCGTCGCCGGAGCGGTAGAGCGCGCGCACGTTCTCGGCCGCGTAGTCGGTCAGTTGCACCGTCCGCAGCCGGCTCCCGTCGGCGGCCAGCTCGTAGACCAGGTGCGCGACGATCTCGACCTGGCCGTCGTCGACGAAATACTTGGTCCGCCGCTCGCGCACGCCCCCGGCCGCCCCGGCCGGCTCCGCGCCGGCGGCGGCCTCCTCCGGCGCCCCGGCGTCCGCCGGCACCGGCTCGTCCAGCCCGCCCGCGGTGACGGCGACCGGCTCGCCGTCGAAGTCGGGGTCGGCGAAGAGCTGCGTCGCCGCGCCGGTGTAGTCGAGGATGGTGAAGAAGAGTTTGCCGTAGTCCTCGCGCACGCGCGTCCCCCGCCCGATGATCTGCTTGAACTCGGTCATCGAGTTGACGACGCGCGCCAGGACGATGTTGCGGCAGGTCGGCGCGTCGACGCCGGTGGTCAGCAGTTGCGAGGTCGTCAGGATCACCGGCGCGTCGGTCTCGGGGTCCTGGAAGCGGCTGAGGTGGCCGCGCCCGAGCTGGCCCTCGTCGGCGGTGACGCGGCAGACGTAGTCGGGGTAGCGCCGGACCAGGTCGCTGTTGAGGTTGGTCAGCGCGCGGCGCATCTCGTCGGCGTGCTGCTGATCGACGCAGAAGACGATCGTCTTGGCGAAGCGGTCGGTGCGCTTGAGGTAGTCGGTCAGGTGCCGCGCGATGGCCGCGGTGCGCGCCCGCAGCGCGACGATCCGCTCGAAGTCTTTGGTGTGGTACTCCTCGTCGGGGATCACCTGCCCGTAGCGGTCGAGTTCGCCCTGCGTCGGCCGCCAGCCGGCCGCGTCGTAGTCGGTGACGATGCGGTGGACGCGGTAGGGCGCGAGGAAACCGTCCTCGATCCCCTGGCGCAGGCTGTACTGGTAGACCGGCGCGCCGAAGTAGCGGTAGGTCGCCTGGTTGTCGGCGCGCTTCGGCGTGGCGGTCATGCCGAGCTGGTAGGCCGGCTTGAAGTAGGTGAGGATCTGCCGCCAGTTGCTCGCGTCCTTCGCGCTGCCGCGGTGGCACTCGTCGACGATGATGAGGTCGAAGAACCCCGGCGGGTACTCGCGGTAGAGGCCGGGCCGGCGCTCGTCCTCGGCGAGCGCCTGGTAGGTGGCGAAGTAGAGTTCGCGCCCGTAGT
>DASSSV010000325.1:0-7360 GCA_035708265.1 Thermomicrobiales bacterium
CAGCGCGAGGTGCGCGCCGTAGAGCGGGTGCCGCAGCGCCGGGTGGCCGGCCAGGCGCGGGTCGGCGCGCCAGCGGGCCTGGTTGCGGGGGCAGACCTCGGAGGGCTTGCCGACGTCGTGGCAGAGCGCCGCCGCGAGCAGCAGGTCGCGGTCCGCGCCGAGCGGCCCGAGCCGCGCCGCGAGCGTGTCGGCGACGGCCAGCGCCAGGCGGGCGACGCCGCGGATGTGGTCGGCCTGGGTGCCGCGCGCCAGCGCCGGGGTGCCGGGGTTGCCGGAGGCCGGGATCGCCTCGATGCGCGCGACCTCGCTCCCGGCCAGCGCCAGCGCCCACGCCTCGACCACCCGCTCGCGCAGGCCCGCGTCGCCGATCCGCGCCACCTCGGGCAGCGACGCCCGCACGCCCCGGCGCAGCGCCTCCGTGACCTCGGCCATGCTCGATCCCCCCTCCTCGCGGCGACGACCCCGACCTGGCGGGCGTCCCATGCGGCCGCGCCCGGCCGTCAGGCGACGCGGTAGGGCGCCAGCGCCGCGTAGTTCGGCTCGACGCCGATGCCGGGGACCTCCGGCGGGCTGACCGTGCCGTCGGCGTTGAGGCGCAGCGTGTCGCGGTAGACCCGGCCCCACATCGGGTCGACCGAGTCGCGGTAGAACTCCAGGATCAGGCCGTTGGCGATGGCGGCGACCAGGTGGACGTGGATGTCCTGCGAGCCGTGCGGGGCGATCTCCAGGTCGTGCGCCTGCGCCAGCGCCGCCACCTTCCGAAGACGGGGGATGGCCCTCCCGCGCCCTCCCGCCCCCCGCCGCCCGGCGCTCCCGCCTCCTGTCGCCCACTCCCGCGCGAACTGGGGTAGAAAGTGGGGTGCGGGCGACGCGAGCCCGTCGCCCGCGTGTCGGCTTGGTGGAGCGGTCGTGCCGGCCGCCCGGGGCGAAGACGGCGCAGCCGTCGGCGCGGCCCGCGCCGGCGGCCTGGCGCACGGCGCCGTGTAGGGTCAGGTCGTTCTCCTTCAAGGCCAGTACGTCTCCCCGCCCTAGTCATCGGCCAGGGCGGCTATGGCCGTCTGGCGGCCCATGGCGTCGATCGTCACCGTGCAGCCGGCCAGATCGAGCAGCGCCAGCAGCGCGGGGGATGGCGGTGATCTCGTTGGACTTGCCGGCCGCGGCGAGTTGGTCCAGCACCAGCCCGGATTCTGCCGCCCACGCGCGGACCAGGTGCAGCGCCGCCCGCCCCGTCACGTCGTCGCGCGAGTCGCGCGGTCTTATCGTCGAGGGGGCGACAGCGGCCGCCCAGGCCGGGAAGCAGCGGCCGAACGCCGCGGGGTCGGGCCGGGCGAAGACCCGCCCGCGGGTGTCGTGGCTGGGGATGCCGTGGGGCGGGGCCAGGAAGATCCGCAGCCAAGGCCCCTTGGCCCGCCCGAACGCGGCGACCGTCGCACCCTTGTCGGCGCCGCGCAGTACCGCGCACAGCGCGACGGCCTCGATGTTCAGCAGCAGGTGCGTCATCGTCCGCTCGACGCGCGGGGCGGGCAGTGCAGCGACGTGCGCGCTGATGCTGGTAGGCACGGCGGGCATGGGCGGCCTCCCTCCTCCTCCGAAGGCTCGCGTCACCGCCCGCCGTGCTGCCACTCCCAACCCGCCCCGGCGAGCGTGCTGCTTGTTGCCATAGCGGAGGCTTGGCAGAAGTGAGCCGCATTTGCCCTGGATTGGGAGCAATGGGCTATGGACCCGCGGTGCAATGGCACGCGATACTGGGGGCACATGGACCCGCCGCCTGTCGCCGGCGTCCCTCCGGGCCGGTCTCCATCTCGCGCCAGCCCCCCGCAGGCACGACCGCGGCACGACGCCGCCCGCCGGCGCACACCAGCGCCGGCGGCGGCAAGGATCGCGCATGTCCCGCCCGCCACCACTACCATCCCCCGAGGAAGGGCGCGCTCTCCACGCCCGCCTGCTCGCCGGCGACCCCGTCGCCCCGGCCGAGCTGGCCGAAGCCTACCTCGACCACCTGGCCGGGTGGCTCCAGGCCCGCAACCGCGGCGTGCGCGACCCTCACCTCCACGACGAGGCCGCCGAAGACGCGCTCCTCGCGCTCATCAAGGACCCCGGCAGTTACGACCCCGCGCGCCTCGGGCTGACGGCGTACCTGCACATGTCCGCGCAGGGCGACCTGCGGAACCTGCTCGCCAAGGAGCGTCGGCGCCACGTGCGCCAGGTGGACCTAACGGCTGTCGAACTTTCGCCGGCGCGCGGGAAAGAACTGTGGGACACCGCGAACGACCCCGCGCGCATCGTGGAGTGCGCGGCGGACGCCGCGGCGCCGCCCGTCCCGACCCTGCCCGACCTGACGGCTGCGGAGACGGCGGTGCTGGCGCTGATGCAGGATCGGGAACGGGACAATGGCGCCTACGCGCGCGTGCTCGGCATCGCCGACAGCCCCATCGCCGAGCAACGGCGGGAGGTGAAGCGGGTGAAAGATCGGCTTAAGAAGCGACTCGCGCGGGCAAGGGGAACCGATGTCCGAGCGCCTCGATAATCTCGCCCGGCGTGTCGGTCGGGACCCCTTCTTCCTCGCGGCCGCGCTCGACGCCTACGCGCGGAGCGAGCGGCTGGACGAGCGCGGCCTGGCGCGCGCCCTCGGCTGCGCGCCGGCGACGGTGACGCCACTCCGGCTCTGCCGCCGGCCCCGGCCAGAGCCGGCCGCCTTCCGCGCCGACGTCGAGCGAATCGCGGGGCGTTTCGGCGTGGACGCCGCCACACTGGCGCAGCTCGTCCGCCGCGCCGACGCCCTCGACGGCCTGCGCGGCGGTACCGCGTCGGGCGTCGGGCGCGACGACGCCGGCCTGCTGCTGGCCGCGCGCGACCGCGAGGACGACGAGCCGCCCGACGGCGACACGGGGGACCGCCCATGACGCTGCCGCTCTGGGTCGCCGACGCGGCCGACGCCTTCTGGCGCGCTGCGGGCGAGGTCGAGCCCTTCCCGCGCGACCTGCGCCGGGCGATCGCCTTCGCCCTGCCGCTCGGAGTGGTCTCGCTGCCCCGGCTGCGCCTCCGCGGCGTGGATGACTGGCTGCGCGGGGAGGGGATCGACTGTCGCCTCGCCCCGGCCGACCGCGCCCTGCGCGCCTGCCTGGTCGCCCGGCGCGGCCAGGGCCTCATCTTCCTCGACGGCACGGACCCGCCCGACGAGCAGCGCTTCTCCCTCGCCCACGAGCTCGCCCACTTCGTGCGCGACTACTGGCTGCCGCGCCGCCAGGCCGGCGACCGGCTCGGCCCGGCCGTCCTCGAAGTCCTCGACGGCGCGCGCCCGCCCCGCCCGGAGGAGCGCGTGCAGGCGGTCCTCGCGCGCGTCGAGCTCGGCTACCACGTCCACCTGCTCGATCGCGCGCCCGACGGCGCCCCCGGCCCGGCCGTCGCCAGCGCCGAGCGGGCCGCCGACCTCCTGGCCTGCGCGCTCCTGGCCCCCGCCGCCGACGCGCTGCGCGACCTCCCCGCCCTGCCCGCCCCGGCGCGGCGCGAGGCGGTCGCGCGCCGCCTGGCGGCCGAGTTCGGGCTGCCGGCCGCGCCGGCGGCGCGCTACGCGGCGACCCTCGTCCCGCCGCCCGCGGGCGGCGACGACCTCCTGCGCCGCCTCGGCTTCGCGCGATGAGCGCTGTCGAACTTTGCGGGGGATCGCGGGAAAGAGGAGTGAGCGCGGGAGAGCCCCGCATCGCCCGGCCGGAGGAGGGGCCATGAGCGACGACGACAGGCTGGCGGAAACCGGGACGCGGGAACTCGCGCCCGAGGCCCCGCCGGAGATCACCCCGGAAGCCTTCGCCGAGAGCTTTGGCGAGGACATCCGGCGCACGCTCGACGTGGCGACGTGGACCGCCGGCGAGGACCTGGCGGCGGTCTACCGGCGCACCGAGGCGGAGATCCGCGACGCGGTGGCGCGCGAGGAGGGCGTGCTGCGGCGCATCCGCCGCGAGCTCTTCCCGCGCCTCGCCGGCTACCCCGGCGCTCCCCTCGGCGCGGGTGTCCACCGGGCCGACCTCGCCACCCTCGAGCGCGTCCACCGCGGCCTCCTCTTCAACGGCGGCGTCGAGGCGTGCGACGGCACTCGCCAGGTCCACGATACCCTGGCGCTGACGATCTACCAGATCGGCGTCGGCCTCGTCTCCTACCGCGGCGACCAGGGCACCTTCGGCCACCGCCTCTTCCGCCGCGACCTGCGCGTCGCCACCGCCGACCCGACCGACGAGATGATCGAGCTGCTGGAGCGCCGCTCGCGCCGCGGCGTCAACCAGCCCGACCGGCGCGGCGGCCTCTCCGATCTGGCCCAGGGCGGCATCATGGCCTACGCCGAGCGGGCGATCCTGCTGCGCCGCTCGACCGCCCCCTGGCGCCTCGGCCACGGCTCCCCGGCCCCCTACGAGCTGATCACCGGCTCGGGCAGCCTGGACCTGATGATCGAGGCGACCAAAGTCGTCCGCGAGCTGATCGAGGGGCACCAGAAGTTCCTCTTCGTGTCGAGCGAGCCGGCCGACCGGGTGCTGCACACGATCGGCCAGGCGCTCCACCCGCTGGAGTACGCCGTCGTCGGCACGCTGCGCGAGCGGATCGAGCGGACGATCGCCAACGGCCACTACGGCACGCGCGCGACCGCCGACACGCGCTGGGACGGCGAGCGGCTGACGCCCGAGGACTGGATCCGCCGCTTCCGCGACGCCGTCGCGCCGCAGGTCGTCGTCGGCGTCTACCGCGCGACGCGCCTCGCGCCGGCGCAGGTCTTCTACGCCCACGCCGCCCACGCCGACCTGGCCGCGCACATCGCGCTCGCCGACAGCATCCTGCAGGAGCACCGCGGCTTCCCGCTCCTGATCGACCTGGCCGATACCGTCTGCCGCAGCGTCTTCGGCGGCGACACGCTCAGCGCCCCGGTGGCGACCGCCTACGCCGACGCCGGCGCGCCCTGGCGTTTCCTCAGCGAACGGCTCACCAGGCGGTAATGACGAAGTACGAAGTACGAACGACGAAGTACGAATGACGAGCGACGAGGACAACTCCCGTCTCCTGACTGCCGACTGCCGACTGCCGACTTGGAGGAGAGCGATGGACGACGAGCGGGACTGGGTGGACGGGGATGGCGCGCCGGCCGAGGGGACGGACGGCGGGATGCTCCCGCCAGCGGAGTGTGCATTCCCGATCGAGACGCCCTACGGCCCACGGCCCACGGCCCACGACCCACGCATCCCGCCCGCGGAGAGCTCGTTCGCGCTGGAGACGGCCGATCTGCTGGCGGAGCCGGACGATCTGCTCCAGCGGATCGAGGCCGACTCAGCGGCGGCGGGCGGCGAACTCGCGCCCGATCCCGACTTCGCGGGGGCCATCGGCGCGACGATGTTCGACCTGCCGAACAGCGAGGACGGGACGGTCACGGCGCTGCTGCCGAAGGAGCAGGCCCAGGCCGCGCCCGCGCAGGCGCTCGTGCGGATCAAGAGCCGCGACGGCCGGGACTACATCGGCGTCGTCGCCGCCGGCCCCTTCGCCGAGCCGGACAGCCTGCGCGGCGACTCGCCGATGCTCGTCACCGTCGCGACGCGCGGCGGGCTCTACCTGCCGCCCTACCACGGCCGCGTGCAGCTCGCCATCCTCGGCGAGGAGGGGCCCGACGGCGCGCTGGCGCCCCCGCGCCTGCGCCCGCTGCCCAACAGCGCCGTCTTCGCCCTCGGCGACGACGAGGCGGCGGCGATCCTCCACGCGGACGGCGACATCCGCCTCGGGCTCGCGGTCGGCTACGACAACCTGCCGGTCGGCATCCCCTCGGCGTTGAAGTCGGTGCTGCCGCGGCACACCGCCGTGCTCGGCACGACCGGCGGCGGGAAGTCGACGACGATCGCGCGGCTGGTGCAGCAGGCGCAGGCCGCGGGGATGGCCGTCATTTTGCTCGACGTCGAGGGGGAGTACACCTGCCTGCACGAGCCGACGGCCGACCCGCGGATGCTCGGCGGGCTGGCCGAGCGCGGCCTGGAAGCGGCGGGCGTCCCGGCCGACCGGATGACCCTCTACCACCTCGTCGGCCGCGAGACGGCCAACCCCGACCACCCCGACGTACGTCCCTTCTCCCTCCAGTTCGCCCGGCTCTCGCCCTACACCGTCGCCGAGATCCTCGACCTCAGCGAGGCGCAGGCGAACCGCTTCCACCAGGCGTACGAGGTCGCGAAGGCGCTGCTGCGCGAACTCGGCATCTTCCCGGCGCGCGACGACGCCGCGCAGGAGCGCCTGGCGACCGAGCTGGACGAGTTCGAGCGCGGCTACCCCCGGCTGACCCTCTCGATGATGCTCGACGTCGTCGGGGCGATCATCGCGAAGGGGGATAAGGGCGGCGACTTCACGCCCTACAACGCGGCCTTCCGGCGCGACGACGGGCAGGTCTTCAAGCGGCGCATCGCGCAGGTCGAGAAGGTCGACTCGCTCGTCTCCTGGCGCGCGCTGCGGAGCAAACTCTGGCGGCTGCACCGCCTGCGCGTCTTCGACAACACCAATGACGGCGCGAAGCCCCTGGTCTACAAGCGCCTGCTCGAACCCGGTCGCGTCTCGGTGATCGACCTCTCCGACACCAGCATGTCGGAGTTGAGCAACCTCGTGATCGCCGACTTGCTGCGCGGGGTGCAGGACGCGCAGGACGCGGCCTACGAGGAGTACGAGGCGGCGCGCCTGCCCCAAGCGCAGTCTTGGGGGGCCGGCAACCCCGACGCCGCGCCGCCCGCGCGGACGCTGGTGGTCGTCGAGGAGGCGCACGAGTTCCTCAGCGCCGAGCGGATCGAGCAGAAGCCGATCCTCTTCGGGCAGGTCGCGCGGATCGCCAAGCGCGGGCGCAAGCGCTGGCTCGGCCTCGTCTTCGTCACGCAGTTTCCTCAGCATCTCCCGCGGCAAGTCCTCGGCCTCGTCAATGGCTACATCATCCACAAGCTCTCCGACCCCCAGGTCGTCGCCAGCCTCCAGCGGATCGCCGGCGGCGTGGACGACGGCCTCTGGCGGCGGCTGCCGAACCTCGCGCCCGGCCAGGCGATCGTCACCTTCCCGCACCTCGCCCGCCCGCTGCTCGTCTCGGTCGACCCCGCCCCGGCGAAGCTGCGGCTGATCGATTGAGCGGGAACCGGTGGGGTCCCGCGGGGTGCGTAGGCTGGTGGCAACGGCGACCGCGCGAAAGGCGGAAGGAGGGTGCGATGGGCTTCGTCTCCTATCTCGAGGACATCACCGATCGCCTCACCCGCGACCTGGCCGACCTCCGGCGGCGCCGGGAAGCGATGGAGGCGAGCCGGCCTGACGACGCGCTGGCGCTGCGCACCTACTTCAACCAGACCGAGCGGATGCTGAAGGAGGTGCA
>DASSSV010000326.1:0-4295 GCA_035708265.1 Thermomicrobiales bacterium
GATCCTGCGGTTCCTGGCCGCGCTCGAAATCCTCGAGACCGACCTGTGGCAGCAGTACAACGAGCTCGGCGGCATCCCGGACAGCGAGGTCCCCGGCGGCACCCCCATCCCCGCCTACGTCACGGCCCTGGAGGTGCTGGATTCGGACATGCCCCAGTATATCCACGACAACACCGAGGACGAGTTCACCCACTTCACCTTCATCAACGCCTACCTGGTCGCCCACGGCGCGGCGCCGGCCAACCTGGACCGCTTCCGCACGCTGCCGAGCAGCCGCGCCACCGGCGCCCAGCAGATCGGCCGGCTCACCAACCTGATGCAGCTCACCGTCGACACGAGCTGGTGGACCCGCTACCGCAGCCGCACCGGGAACCCCGACCTCGGCGACACCTTCCCGCAGGCCGTGCCGGGGCTGAGCAAGGGGCAGTTCCCGGCGATCCCGCGCAGCGACGACGACCTCGCCGGCTCGACCGCCACGCAGCCCTCCGCCCACCTCCAGGCCATCGCCAACACGGCGGGCTTCCACTTCGCCTTCATCGAGCAGGGCGGCACCAGCCTCTACCCGTCGCTGGCCCAGCGGGTCACCCACCCGGAGGTGCTGCGCATCCTCCTCAGCATCGGCCCGACCGAGACCATGCACTTCCAGACGTGGCAGGACAAGGCGGGCAACGCGCCCGCGCTGACCGACCCGACCAACGGGCTGCAGTTCCCCGACCTCAACAACCCGCCGTTCGGCGGCGAGGACTTCCAGACCAACCTGATCATGCCCGAGCCGACGTTCTTCCTCAGCCGCAAGTTCCCACCCGTCTCGATCATCCGCCCGACCGCGACGAAGGGGGCGGCGATGGGCGCGGTCAAGGCGCTGACGGACGACGGGCTCTTCATCGGCCAGCCGCCGGCCTTCTTCGCCGTCCTGCGCGAGCTGGCCGAGGCCGCCGACGCCACACACCACGGCCGCTAAGCGCTGGGCGCCGTCACCGAGGCCCCCGTAGAGCGACCGCCCCACCCCCGGCTGCGGCCCCCGGCATCGTCGCCGGGGGCCGCGGCTTTGGCGCTGCATCGCGGTTCCCGACGCGGTTTCCGGCGCCGGCCAGGGGCCGCGGTGCGGACAATCGGCCGCGGCGACGCTCACCGAAGGCATAGGCGCCTTCAGGAACTCTTAATCTCCCCGGCGTACCCTGGGAGCGTGGGTTCGGCCGGCCGGCTCGCCGGTGGGCCGCAGGAGCGATCAGGGAGGCACCAGGATGGTCACATTGCTCGAAGCGCCGCCGCGAGTCGCGGAGCGTCCCCGCCTGCCGGAGTACGGGCGGTCGGCGGACGAGGTCGGCGCGCTGATGGACGAGGCCGCGCGCGAGGACGTGCGCTGGCGCGACGGCCGGGTGGCGGGCTTCCTCTTCCTCGGCGGGGAGGACGTCGCGCGGGTCGCGCGGGACGCCTACCTGCGCTTCTTCATGGAGAACGGCCTCTCCGGCGTGGCCTTCCCCAGCCTCAAGAAGTTCGAGGACGAGGTCGCCGGCATGGCCGCCGCGCTGATGCACGGCGACGAGGCGGTCGGCTCCATTACCAGCGGCGGCACCGAGAGCATCCTGCTGGCGGTCAAGACGGCGCGCGACCGCGCCAGGGCCCTCAGGCCGGACGTCGCCCGCCCGACGATCGTGATGCCGCGCACCGCGCACCCGGCGTTCGACAAGGGCGCGCACTACTTCGGCCTCACGCCGGTGCGCACGCCGGTCGGAGCGGACTACCGCGTGGACCTCGACGCCTACCGCGCCGCGATCACCGACGACACGGTGCTGCTGGTCGGCTCGGCGCCGAACTACCCCTTCGGCATGGTCGACCCGATCCCCGAGATGGCCGCGCTCGCCGCCGACCGGGGGATCAGCTTCCACGTCGACGCCTGCGTCGGCGGCTTCTTCCTGCCCTTCGCCGAGCAACTCGGCCGGCGCTACCCCGCCTGGGACTTCCGCGTCCCCGGCGTCACCTCGATCTCGGCCGACCTGCACAAGTTCGGCTACACGGCGAAGGGGGCCTCGCTCCTGCTCTCGCGCGACGCCGACATCTTCCAGTACCAGGGCTTCGAGTTCGCCAACTGGCCCTGCGGGCGCTACCGCACGCCGAACACGACCGGCACCCGGCCGGGCGGCGCGATCGCGGCGGCCTGGGCGGTGCTGAACTACCTCGGCGCGGACGGCTATCGCCGGCTGGTGGGGCGGACGCTCGGCTTCACGCGCCGGCTCGTCGCCGGCATCGCGGCGATCCCGGGCCTGACGCTCTACGGCGAGCCGGACATGAGCGTCCTGGCCTACGGGTCGCCGACGCTCGACATCACCGCGATCGGCGAGCGGATGGAGCGGCGCGGCTGGTTCCTGCACTGGACCTGGGAGCCGCCCGCGATTCACCTGATGCTCTCGCCCGGCCACGAGGCGATCGTCGGCGACTACCTGGCCGACCTCGCCGCCGCCACCGCCGAGGTCGCCGGCCGCGGCCTGACCGGCGCGGAGCGGGAGCGGACGTACAACTGACGCCGCGCCGCCCGGGAACGGGGGCCGGCGGTTGAAACCGCGCCTGAATGGCCTGCGGGCCACGAAGCCCGCCTGCGCGGGCTGGGTCCTGATGATGGCCCCAGCCCAATGCAGGCGGGCTTCGTGCGGCCCAATGGCTTCAGCCTCGGCTTCAGCCGCCCGGCCGCCCCAGGCCCTTTCTCACTTCTTCCTTCTGACTTCTCACTTCCGTCAGATGCCCACGGCGTAGGCATCACGCCTGGGATCGGCGCCGCCGGCGAGCGCGCCCGACGCCGGGTCGCGGCGGATGGCGACGGCGCTGCCGACTGCGTCCCATGGGCCGATGACCTCGACGGCATGCCCGCGCCGCGCCAGTTCCTCACGAACCTCCGGTGCGAAGCGCTCCTCCAGCACCAGCACGTCGTCCACGCCATGCGGCACGGTCGACTCGCCGCCGACCTGGCGGTGACGCCAGCGCGGCGCCTCGGCCGCCTCCTGCACCGTCATCCCGTGGTCGAGGATGTTGGTGATGAGCTGGAGGTTCGTCTGCACCTGCGTGTCGGCGCCGGGCGTGCCGAGCGCCAGCAGCAGGTCGTCGCCGGCGAAGACGAGGACCGGGTTCATCGTGTGGCGGACGCGCTTGCCCGGTTCGAGGCGGTCGGGGTGCTGCTCGTCGAGGTGCCAGTAGGTCATGCGGTTGTTGAGCAGGACGCCGGTGTCGCCCGCGACGAGGCAGGAGCCGAAACTCATCTGGAGGCTCTGCAACTGGCAGACGGCGTTGCCCCAGCGGTCGGCGACGACGAAGCAGGTGGTGTCCTCGCGGCGTTCGGCGGTGGGGACGCCTGTCGCCGCTGGCGGGCGGCCGGCCGGGTCGTAGCGCCAGGCGTCGCCGGCCGCGCCAGCGCTCGCCGCGCGCGCCGGGTCGATCGCCGCCCGCCGCGCCGCGGCGTAGTCCTTCGAGATGAGCCCGGCCAGAGGGATCTCCACCCACTCGGGGTCGGCGACGTAGGCTTCGCGGTCGACGAAGGCGAGTTTCTTCGCCTCCACCATCAGGTGGATCGCGTCGGCCCCGAAGGGCTCGCGCGCGGCGAGGTCGAACGGCTCGACCAGGTTCAACTCCTGCAGGAGGATGTGCCCGCTGGAATTCGGCGGTGCCTCGTAGACGGTGTGGCCGCGGTAGTCGGTCGCGATCGGGTCCTGCCAGCGCGCCCGGTGCGCGGCGAGGTCGGCGGCGGCGAGCGGGCCGCCCTCCCGCTGGACGAACTCGGCCATTGCCCGCGCGATGGCGCCGGTGTAGAAGGCGTCGCGCCCGTCGCGCGCGACCGTCGCGAGCGTGCGCGCGAGGTCGCGCTGGCGCAGGATCTCGCCCGCGCGCAGCGGGCGGCCGTCGCGCCAGAAGATCGCGCGCGAGGTCGGGTAATCGCCGAGCGCGACCGCCATCTGGAGATAGGCGGCGAGTTTGTGCGAGACGGGGAAGCCGCCGTCCGCCAGCGCGATCGCGGGCGCGAAGCAGTCCGCGAGCGGGCTAGTGCCGTGGCGCGCGTGCGCGGCCAGCCAGCCGTCGACCAGGCCGGGCACCGAGACGCTGCGCGCACCGTGGGCCGGGATGCCGCCCGCGTAGGCGGCGCGCGTGGCGGCGGCCGGCGCCGCGCCGGTCGCGTTGACGACCTCGACCGTCCCGGCGTCGCGCCGGTGGATCATGATGAAGCCGTCGCCGCCGACCCCGGACATGTTCGGCTCGACGACGCCGAGCGCGGCGGCGGTGGCGACCGCGGCGTCGACCGCGTTGCCGCC
>DASSSV010000327.1:0-3170 GCA_035708265.1 Thermomicrobiales bacterium
CCGCCCGCTGTCGGTGACGGTGTAGACCTTCCGCGGCGGCCGGTTGCCCTGCTGCTCGCTGCGGACGCTGACGTGTCCGGCCGCCGCCAGGCGGTCGAGGATCAGGTAGGCGGTCGGCTTCTTCATCGCCGTGACGTTGCAGAGCGTCCGCTCGATGAAGTCGTTGATCTGGTAGCCGTGCTGGCTCTGGGTCATCAGCACGCCCAGCAGCAGGAGGGCACGCTCGTCCCAGCCGGCGTCGTGGCGCTCGCTCGTCATCTCTCTCGCCACTCCTTTCCGTCCTCAGTATAGTCAATTGTGACTAGTCAAGCAATGTCCTACGACGGCGGTCGCCGCACGCGCTTCGTCGCCCGGACAGAACAGAATAGTCACTCTTGACTAGTCACGCGGGACGGGGTGTGATGGGCTCGTGGTCAGCGACGACTATACAGTCGCAACTAGCCAGCGCCGACGACCGGCGCGGCCGTCGAACCGAAAGGAGTCCCGCGATGTTCCTGGCCCTGCGCGAGTTGCGCCACGCCCGCCTGCGTTTCGCGATGATCGGGGCGATCATGGCGCTGATCGCCTGGCTCGTCTTCCTCCTCTCCGGCCTCGCCAGCGGCCTCGCGGCCGACAACGCCGGCGCCATCCAGCGCCTCCCGGCCGACTACCTCGTCTTCCAGGCCGACAGCCGCCTCCTCCTGCAGCGCTCGACCCTGCCCGCCGGTGCCGTCGCCGAGGTCGCGGCCGTGCCGGGCGTGACCGCCGCCGCCCCGCTCGCGCAGACGATGGCGACGGTGCGGCGCGCCGCGGGCGGCGACCAGCTCGACGCGGCGATCCTGGCGATCGACCCGGCGAGCTTCCTCGCACCGCCCATCTCATCGGGCCGGCCCCTGACGGGCGCGCCGGAGAACGGCGTCGTCGTGGACCGCAAGCTCGCGACGCAGGGCGTCGCGCTCGGCGACACCCTCCTGCTCCAGCCGTCGGGCCAGCCGCTCGTCGTCGTCGGCTTCACCAGCGGGCAGACCTACAGCCATGCGCCGGTGATCTACGCGCCGCTGGCCCTCTGGCCGCGCCTGCGCGCCACCGCGCCGGGCGCGGCCACGTCGGGCGCGGCCCCGATCAACGCGGTCGCCGTGCGGGCTGACGGGGAAGCGGCCGGCCGGATCGCCGCCGCGGTGCCGGGCGTCGCGGTCGCCAGCCGCGCCGAGGCGGTGCAGCAGGTGCCCGGCTACCAGGAGGAGCGCGGGACGCTCCTGATGATCCAGGTCTTCCTGGTCGTGATCGCCGCCTTCATCATCGCCGCCTTCTTCTATGTGCTGACCATGCAGAAGACCGCGCAGTTCGGCGTACTGAAGGCGCTCGGCGCGAGCACCGGCTTCCTGGCCCGCGACCTGCTCGGCCAGGTGCTGCTGCTGACCGCGGCCGGCATCGTCCTCGGCGCGGCGCTGGCCTTCGGCGTGGCGCGCCTGATGCCCGGCGCGATCCCCTTCGCGCTGACGCCGGCCCTGGTCGGGCTCTACAGCGGCGTGCTGCTGGCGGTCGCCCTCGGCGGCGCCCTCCTCTCGCTGCGCCGCATCGCGACGACCGACGCGCTCAGCGCGATCGGGCGGGTCGAATGACGAAGTACGAATGACGAATGACGAATGAGGAGGGACGGGAAACCTCTTCCGACTTCCGACTCCCGACTGGCGACTGGCGACTGGCGACTGGAGAACGACGATGAGCAAACTGGTCCTGACGGACGTGACGAAGATCTACGGCAGCGGGGAGGCCACGGTGACCGCGCTGGATGGGGCGTCGCTGAGCGTGGCGGCGGGGGAGCTGGTGGCCCTGGTCGGGCCGTCCGGCTCGGGGAAGACGACCTTCCTCGCCATCGCCGGGGCGCTGCTGGCGCCGACGCGCGGGCGTGTGACGCTCGACGGGCAGGATCTCACTGCGCTGGCCCCGGCCGCGCGGGCGCGGTTCCGGCTGGCGCAGATCGGCTTCGTGCTCCAGGCGTCGAACCTGGTGCCCTACCTGACCGCCCGCGACCAACTGCTGCTGGTGACGAAACTGGCCGGCGACAAGGACCGCGAAGCGCCCACGCGCGCCGCGCGCCTGCTGGGCGAACTCGGGCTCGAACGCCGGCTGGGCCACTACCCCGACGAACTCTCGGGCGGCGAGCGGCAGCGCGTGGCGATCGCCCGCGCGCTGATGAACGACCCCGGCGTGATCCTGGCCGACGAGCCGACCGCCAGCCTCGACTCGCGCCGCGGGCGCGAGGTCGTCGAACTGCTGCGCCGCGAGGTCAAGGCGCGCCGGAAGGCGGCCATCCTCGTCACGCACGACGAGCGGATGCTCGACCTGTGCGACCGGGTGGTCCACATCGCCGACGGCCGGCTCCAGGGCGTGCCGGCCGTCGCGCCGGCCGCCGCGCTGGCGGCGCTGGCCGGCTGAGGCGCGGAGGGGGTACGTCGTGGAGGGATTAGGATGAGCGCGACGGCGGAACCGGTGGGCCGCGACCCCCGCCGCTGGTTCGGGATGGCGGTCCTCGGCCTGGGGGTCTCCCTGATCATCGTGGACGCGACGATCGTCAACGTCGCGGTGCCGACGATCAGCGAGCGGCCGGGCGCGACCCGGCCGGGGAGGCTGGGGCGCGGACGACGGCCGGGGTACGATCATAGGTGACGGCCGCGCGCGGCGCGGCGGTGCCAATCGCTGACCAATCGCTGAAAGGAAGGGCTATCGTGTCCGGGCAGACGCACATGTGGATCGGGCTCGCCGTCCTGATCGTCAATCTCGTCGTGGGGGTGGCGGCGCTGGTGTCGGCGCGCCGCGCCGGTGAGCCGGCCCCCGCCTACTCTGCGTCGGCCGCCGCGCAGGTCGCCGCGCCGGTGGCGGCAGAACGCGCGGGCAAGGTGCCGGGCGCGCTGCTGGGCGGCGCCTACCTCGGCCTCCTGCTGCTCGTCGTGCAGATCCTCGCCGGCTTCGACCTGCTCGGGCGCGGCCTGCGCCCGGCCGTGAGCGCCGGCCTGACGGTCGTCCACGCCGCCGCCCCGCTGGTGGCGCTCGTCGCCGCGGCGATCCTCCTCCCCCGCGCCCGCGGCCGCGCCTCGCGCATCGCCGCCGCCGCGTTCGCCATCGTCGTCGCCGCGCTGATCAGCTACGGCATCGGCGAGATGCGGGCGTAGCCGGCGGCCGGCGGGGCG
>DASSSV010000328.1:0-4952 GCA_035708265.1 Thermomicrobiales bacterium
ACAAGCAGGCCGACGTCGACGCGCGGGCGCGGGCCGAGGTCGCCCGGCGCCTGGGCGACGCCGCGCCGCCGGGCGCGACGCTCGTCCCCGGCACCGCGCGCCTCGACGGCCCCGCGCGGACCCACGCGCAGCCCGGCCTGATCACCTACCATGTCGGCGGCACCGCCCAGACCCGTGCCGCCGTCGGCGACGACGCGGCCCGCGCGCGGCTGGCGACCGACCTCGCCGGCAAGAGCGACGACGAAGCCCGCGCGATCCTGGCGGCCACGCCCGGCATCTCCGGCTACACGATCACGTACACCCCATCCTGGTTCCCCCACCGCATGCCCTGGCGCGCCTCCCGCATCACGGTCACCCTCGCCACTCCGTCCGGCGGCTGACGCAGCCGCGGTTTCAACCGCGGGCGCGCGGCGTTTCCAACACAACGAAAACGGGCGCGGGACCGTGCCCGCGCCCGTGGGGATGCGTTATCTCCTGCCGCGCCCGGCCTACCGCTTGGTGTACTGCGGCGCCTTGCGGGCCCGCTTGAGCCCGACCTTCTTGCGCTCCTTCATGCGCGGGTCGCGCGTCAGCAACTTCGCCTTCTTCAGCGCGGGGCGCAGCTCGCCGTCGTAGCGGACCAGCGCGCGGGCGATGCCGTGGCGGATCGCCCCGGCCTGGCCGGTCACGCCGCCGCCCACCACCTTCACGCTGATGTTGAAGCGCTCGCCGGTGTTGGTCAGGCGCAGCGGCTGGGTGATCGTCAACTGGTAGACGTCGCGGCCGCCGAAGAAGTCCTTGGGGTCGCGGCCGTTGACGATGATCTCGCCGGTGCCGGGGTAGAGGCGCACGCGCGCCACCGCCGTCTTCCGCCGCCCGGTGCCGTAGAAGTATTCGCCGGCCGGGGTTCGCCGTCCTTCCTGCATCTGCGCTGGTCCTTCCTCTCTGCTCATCGCACCAGGGCGCTACGCCGTCGTCTCGGGCCGCTCGGTCGGCTCGGTCTCCTCGCGCTCGGCCGACTCCGCCTGCTCGGTCGGCGCCGCCATCTCGGCCGCGGGCTCGGTCACCTCGGCCGCAGGCAAGACCTCGTCGGGCTCCGGCGCCGCCTCCTCTTCGGTGATCGCCGGCGCGGGCGCCGCGGCCTCGCGCGCCGGGCGGGCGGCCACGCGGCCGAGGCCGCGCTCCTTGGCGGGCGCGGGCGGCGCCGCGGCAAGCACCGCCGGCAGGCCGCCGACGACCTCGCCCCGCCGCGTCCCGTCTCGCACCAGGTCCAACACCACCGGCTGCTGCGCGGCGTGCGGGTGCTCCGGCCCGGCGTAGACCTTCAAGTGGTGGAACAGGCGCTTGCCGAGCGCGTTCTTCGGCAGCATCCCGCGCACCGCCTCTTCGAGGATGCGGTGCGGGTGCCGCACGCGCATGTCCTTGAAGGCGACCGCGGTGATGCCGCCCGGATACTGCGAGTGGCGGTAGTAGAACTTCTGCGTCTCCTTGCCGCCGGTCACGACGATCTTCTCGGCATTGACCACGATCACGTAGTCGCCGCCGTCCAGGTGCGGCGTGTAGGTCGGCTTGCCCTTGCCGCGGATCAGCCGGGCCACCGTCGTCGCCACGCGGCCGAGCACCTGCCCCTCGGCGTCGATCAGGTACCAGCGCTGGCCGGCTTTGGCCTCGCTCGCCGTGGCGGAATAGGTCTTCGGGTGTACTGCCTTCATCGTCCCTCCCCAGTCGGCCCCGGCGCCCGCGGCCGTTCGCTGCCTCGTCCGTCCTGCCATCCCGGCCGCGGGTCCGCCGGCCCGTAGCCGACGTCCCACAATGTCAAACCCTGCGGCGGCGCGGGCGCCGGTGCGGCGCGGCGGTCGCGCCCGGCCAGCAGCGCCGCGATCCAGCCCGGTTCCCGCCGCCCGGCCCCGACCTCGACCAGCGCCGCGACGATCGTCCTGACCATCTGCGGCAGAAACCCGCTGGCCCGCAGGCGCAGTTCCAGCACCTCGCCGGGCGGCGCCGGCAGGTCCGGCGCGGCGGCGAACCAGCGCGCCCCGTAGACCTCCCGGACGGTGCCGCGCCGCTGGATGCGGCCCGGCACCCCCAGCCCCTGCCCGGCGAAGGCCGCGAAATCGTGCTTCCCGAGCAGCGCGCCCGCCGCCTCGTCCAGCGCCTCGCGGTCGAGCGGCCGGGCGACGTGCCAGGTCGTGCGGGCCAGCGCCGGGACGCGCACCGTCCCACACCAGACCCGATAGCGATACTCGCGCCAGCGCGCGTCGTACCGCGCGTGAAAGTCGTCCGGCGCCGTCCGCGCCTCCAGCACCGCCAGGTCGGCCGGCAGCATCCCGTTCAGCGCCCGCCGCAACGCGGCGTCGTCGAGGCGGGTCGCCAGCGTGCAATGGGCCACCTGCCCGTCGGCGTGGACGCCGCGATCGGTGCGCCCGGCGAAGGTCACGCGAACCGCGCCGCCCGCCAGGTGCGCCAGCGCCCGCTCCAGCTCGCCCCCCACGGTGCGCCGCCCCGGCTGGACCTGCGCCCCGTAGAACTCCGTCCCGTCGTACGCCAGCGTCAGGCATAGGCGACGGGACGAGACGGCAGTCGGGAGTCGGCAGTCGGCAGTACCGGCGTTGGGCTCGCCGACCGGTTGCTCTTCGGGAGCCGCCACTTCCGACTCCCGACTCTCGACTACCAACTCCGTCAGATCAGCTCGATCAGCGCGATCGCCGCGCCGTCGCCCTTGCGCGTCCCGAGCTTGAAGATGCGCGTGTAGCCGCCCGCCTGGCCCTCGTAGCGCGGCCCGATCACGTCGAAGAGTTTGTCGCGCGCCGCCTCGTTCGCCAACCGGTCCATGATGAGCTTGCGGTGGTAGGGCGTGTCCTCGCGCGCCGTCGTGATCAGCTTCTCCACGACCGGGCGCAGCGACTTCGCCTTCATCTCGGTGGTCGTGATGCGCTCGTTCAGGATCAGCGAGATCGCCTGCTGGCGGAAGAGCGCCTTGCGCTCCTGCCAGTCCCGCCCGAACTTGCGCCCCGCCTTGCGGTGCCGCATCGGTCCTCCCCTCTCAGTGATGAGCGATGAGTGAGCCGTCAGTGCTCAGTGCTCATGGCTCATCGCTCGGCTCGTCCTCGTCCAGCAGGATCTCGCCCTCGCCGCCGGTCGCGCTGACCGCCTCCGGCGTGAGGTCGTCGAGCACGTCGAGCGACTCGTCCTCGCCGCCGACTTCGTCCCCCATCTCCGCTTCGTCTACCGCGCCCTCGGGGATGAAGTGGTGCTCCTGCAACTTGGTCCACAGGTCCTTGTAGGACTGCGGGCCGAAGTTGCGGATCGAGAGGAGGTCGTCCTTGTCCATCACCAGCACCTGGCCGACGCGCTCGATGCCGCGGCTCTTGAGCGCGTTGAGGACGCGCGGCGGCAGGCCCAGTTCGGCCAGCGGCTTGGCGTCGGCCTCGGGCGAGACGTAGGGGCCGCCCGCGGCGAGCGGCTTGCCCTCGGGGCGGTTGAAGTCGGCGATCACCTGGCCCAGGCCGACCAGGATCTCCGCCGCCTGCGAGAGCGCGTCGGCCGGGTCGATCGTGCCATCGGTGACGATCTCCAGGGTCAGGCGGTCGTAGTCGGTGTGCTGCCCCACGCGAGTATGCCCGACGTCGTAATTGACCTTCTTGATCGGGGTGAAGATCGCGTCGAGCGGGATCTCGCCGATCGTCAGGCTCTCCTGGGCCTCGGCCGGGCGGTAGCCGCGGCCGCGCTCGATCGCGACCTCCAGCTCCAGCGTCGCGCCGTCGTTGTCGAGCGTCGCCAGGTGCAGCTCGGGGTTGACGCAGGCCAGCTCGCCCGGCCACTGGATGTCACCGGCGGTGACCTCGCGCGCGCCGTGGGCGTAGAGGCGCGCGCGCGCCTCGCCGCGCAGCTCGGCGACCTCCTGCAGATTGATCCGCTTCAGGTTGAGCACGATCTCGGTCACGTCCTCCTTGACGTTGGGGATCGCCGAGAACTCGTGCCAGACGTCGGTGATGCGGACGCGGGTGATCGCCACGCCGGGGAGCGAGCGCAGCAGGATGCGGCGCAGGCTGTTGCCCAGCGTCGTGCCGTAGCCCGGTTCGAGCGGTTCGATGATGAAGCGCCCGTAGTTGACCCCCGTGACCTCGCGTTCGACCTTCGGTTGTGCGATATCCAGCACAGCATGCGACATTGGTTTCCTCCGTGCCCTGGGCGGGTGCCGGCCGCGTCCGGGCAGCCGCGCGCCGGAGCCGGGCGCTCGCGCGCCCGCGCGGCGCACCACACTCGTGGTGGGCGCGCCGGCGGGCGGGGCGCTTACCGGCTGTAGTATTCGACGATCAGTTGCTCGCTCAGGCGCGTGTCAATCTGGTCGCGGCTGGGAATGTTGACGACCCGGGCGGTCTGCGTCGTCGTGTCCATGCTGAGCCAGTCCGGCACATCGCGCGTCGGCAAGATCTCGGTGCGGATCTTGAAGTACTCCAGCGACGCGCTCTGCGGGCGCACGCTGATCGTCTGGCCGACCCGCACGCGGAACGATGGGATATTCGTCTTGCGCCCGTTGACCATGAAGTGGCCATGGCGGACGAGTTGCCGCGCCTGGGCGCGCGAATCGGCGAAGCCCAGGCGGTAGATGACGTTGTCGAGGCGCAGTTCCAGCACGCGCAGCAGGTTCTCGCCGGTCACGCCCGGCATGCGCGCGGCCTCGCTGAAGTGCTTGTGGAACTGCCGCTCCAGCACGCCGTACATGCGCCGCGCCTTCTGCTTCTCGCGCAGCTGCAGGCCGTACTCCGAGGGCTTGCGCCCGCGGCGCTGCCCGTGCTGGCCGGGCGCGTAGCGGCGCCGCTCGACGCCGCACTTCGGCCCGAGGCAGCGCTCCCCCTTCAGGAAGAGTTTCACCCCCTCGCGCCGGCAGATTCGACAAACCGGTCCGGTATACCGAGCCAACTCGGCCCTCCCTCCTACGAGAGTCCAGGTGCGGCCACACGGTTTACGGG
>DASSSV010000329.1:0-5661 GCA_035708265.1 Thermomicrobiales bacterium
GCGCAACTCCCTGACCGCGCCGCTCGCGTCGCGCCCGAGGCCCGGCTGGAGCGCGGCGACGACCGCGCCGGCGTTCAGGACGAGCGTGAGGCCCGCGCCGTCCACCAGGACGCCCGCGACCAGCGCGCGCGCGGTCGGGCCGGCGGCGGGCGGCAGCGGCGCCGGGGCCACGGGCCCGGCGAGCGCCACCGTCGGCACGTCGTCCGTCGTGACGCCGTAGCGCAGCCCGGCCTCGCGCCCGCCGCGGCCGGGGCGGAAGAGGATCGCCCGGACGGCGCCCGGCGCGGCGGGGAACCCGAGGAGGAACGCCAGGTCGGCGACGGGCACGAGTTCCCGGTCGCGCCGCAGCGCGCCGACCCAGCCGCGCGGCGTCCGCGCGGGCAGGTGGCTCAGCGACACGACTTCGCCGACGCGGTCGAGCGGGAAGGCGCAGGTCGCGCCCCCCACGGTGAAGCGCATCAGCCGGGTCGCCGCCCGCCCCGCGGTGTCGGGGCCGGCCGGCCGTGTCGCGGCGCTCATCGTTCCTCCGGAGTTGAGAGTTGGTAGTTGATAGTTGATAGTTCGCGAGCCACCCGGATGGCTGCGGGGCGCCGCCTTCCATCAACTACCAACTACCAACTCTCAACCGACGACTGACCACGCCCGGCGGGCGTCGGCCAGCTCGCGCGCGGTGCGCAGCAGTTCGGCCTCGTCGAACGGCTTGACCAGGTAGGCCGCCACGCCCAGCTCGAACGCCTTGCGCCGGTGCTTCTCGCCCGCGCGCGAGGTCAGCATCACGATCGGCAGCGCGCCGTGGTCGGGGTCGTTGCGCAGCCGCTCGGCCAGCTCGTAGCCGTCCATGCGCGGCATCTCGATGTCGAGCACCAGCACGCGTGGCCGCGCCCAGGCGAGGACGTCCAGCGCCTCCAGCCCATCCTTCGCCTGCAGCACCCGCCAACCGTCGCGCTCCAGCGTGCGCGCCACGACGCGGCGCACGCTCAGCGAGTCGTCCACTACCAGCGCCAGGCGCTCGTCGGCCGGCGCGGGCGCGAGGCGCGCGGGCGCCGCGCCGGCCGACGCCGGGGCGGTGCGGACGCGCCGCTCCCGCTCGCCGAGCAGGTCGGGGACGTTGAGGATCAGGACGACCGCGCCGTTGCCCAGGATCGTCGCGCCCGCCAGGCCCGGCACGGTGTAGAGCCGCCGCCCCAGGCGCTTGATGACGACTTCCTGCTGCCCGAGCAGTTCGTCGATCGCCAGCGCGTACCGCTGGTCCGCCGTCCTGACGATCAGCGCGCGCGCCGCCTCGGCGTCGCCCGCGGGCGTCAGCCCCAGCGCCTCGGCCAGCGACACCAGCGGGTACGACGCGCCGTCGAGGTCGAGCAGGTCGGCCCCGCCGACCGTCTGCACCTGCTCGCGGCGGAACTGGACGACCTCTTCCACGACCGCCAGCGGCACCGCGAAGGTCTGCGCGCCCGCGCGCACCAGCAGCGCGCGCGTCACCGTGAGCATGATCGGCAGGCGGATGGTGAAGGTCGTGCCGGCACCGGGCGTCGAGGCGACGTCGATCGTCCCCTTGAGGCGCCCGATGTTGGTGCGGACGACGTCGAGCCCGACGCCGCGCCCGGAGATGTCGCTGACCGTCTCGCTGGTGCTGAGGCCGGGCAGGAAGATCAGCGAGAGCGGCTGGTCGTCGCGGCGCAGCGCGTAGCCACGCCGCCGCGCCCGCTCCAGCACCGCGGCGACGTCGATCCCGGCGCCGTCATCGGCGACGCGCACGATCGCCTCGTTGCCCTCGCGCGTGGCGCTGATGCGGATGGTGCCGGTCGCGGGCTTGCCGCGCGCGACGCGCGCAGCCGGGTCCTCGATGCCGTGGTCCACGGCGTTGCGGACGATGTGCAGCAGCGGGTCGGTGAGTTCTTCGAGCAGCACCTTGTCGATGCCGGTCTCCTCGCCGTCGAGCACCAGGTCCACCTCGCGCCCGCGCCGGAGCGCGACGTTGCGCGCGGCGCGGTAGAGGCGCGGCATGACGGTGGAGATCGGGACGAGGCGGACCTCCATCAGTTGATCCTGGAGGTCGTTGGCGATGCGCCGCTGGCGGTTGAGCGCCTGGTCGAAGCCGTCGTGCAGCAAGCCGAGTTCATTCCCCGCCGCGCTGACGTCGGCCGCGACCTCGATCAATTCGCGCGAGATGCGGTGCAATTCAGTGTAGCGGTCGAGTTCGAGGTCGTCGAACTCGTCGTCGCGGTAGCGCGAGAGCGGCTGCGGCTGCCGCGCCTGGCTCACGCGCATCAGCTCGGCCACCTCGTAGCGGCTCTCCAGCCGCGCGCTGACGCGCCGCAGGCGCTCCACGCTGAGCAGCAATTCCGAGAGCGTGCGCGCGAAGCGCTCGACGTGCTGCTCCTGCCCGGCGCGGTTGGTGACCAGCTCGCCGACGGCGTTGAGCAGGCTGTCGAGGCGGCCGATGTCGACGCGCACCGTGCGCCCGCCCGCGCCGGCGGCCGGGTCGGCGGCCTCGAGCGCCGCCTCCGGCTCCGGCGCCGGTTCCGCGAGGGCCCGCGGTGCGGGTGCGACCGCCACGGGGCCGTCCTGCAGGTAGGCCGCGTACTGGGCCCGCAGCGCGTCGGCGCGCGCGGCGTCCTCGTCGCGCCCGGCCGCGATGCCGGCGATCAGCCCTTCGAGCGTCTCGGCCGAGGCGAAGAAGAGACCGATCATCGCGCGCGACGGCGCGGCGCCGCGCTCGTCCAGCGCGTCGAAGAGGTCTTCCATGCTGTGACAGAGCCGGCCGGTGACCGGGTAGCCGAGCGTGTTCGCCGCGCCCTTGAGGGTGTGGACCAGGCGGCGGGCCTCGCCCATCTGCGCGCGGTCGTACGGCCGGTGGTCGAGCGCGACCAGCGCCCGGTTGAAGCCGGCCAGGTGGTCCTCGGCCTCCTCGATGAAGACGGCGACGAGTTCCGGGTCGGCGGCGTCGGCGGTGTACGACGCGAGGGCCGGCGTTTCCCGCGGCTCGGGAGGCGCCTCCATGGCCCAGGATTCGGTGGGCATCTCGCTCGTATCCGCCGCGACGGGCAGGTCGCGCAGCAGCGCGGCGTGCGCGGCGGCGAAGGCGTCGAGGTCGGCCTGGTGCCCGCGTGGGTCGCCGCCGTCCGCGCTCAGGCGCCGCAGCAGCTCGTGGCCGCCCGCGACGAAGGCGAGGGCCGGCGGCGCGGGGATCAGCCCGCGCTCGGCGTGGAGGTCGCAGAGTTCCTCGATCTGCCGGCCGATCTCGCCCATCGCGTGGAAGCGGACCATGTTCGCCGCGCCGCGGACGGTGTGCGCGGCCACGCGCAGATCGTGGAGCGCCCCGGCGTCGGCCGGCGCGCGCCGGAGCCGCGCCTGCGCCGTCCCCCAGGTCTCCAGCAACTCGTGCAGTTCGAGCAGGAAGACGTCGAGGATGTCTGGATCGAGGTCCGGCAGCGCCTCGGCGGGCGGCTCCGCCGCGAGTGGCGCGCCGTCTGCGAGCGGCTCCCAGCCGCCATCGTCGGCCACCGGCGCGACCTCGGCGGCGACCGCGAGGGTGTCCGCGAGGGGCGCGGCGGCATCGTGGCCGTTCATGGCGGCGACGCGCTCTTGCAGGAACGCCAGCGCGGCGTCGCCGTCGAGCGTGAGGAAGGTCGCCATGTCGGCGTCGTTGAGGGTCGCGAAGGCGGCCTCGATCTCGGGTGGCACGTCGGGTAGGGCCCCGAAGTCGGGGTCGAGCGGCGCACCGTCGTCACCGGGCGCGTCTTCGTCGGCCGGCGTGGCGGCCATCTCGTCACCGTCCGACTCGTCGAGTAGGGCATCGAGGAAACTGCTGCTGTAGGGCCCGTCCGTGCCGTCGTCGTCCGGCTCCGCACCGGCGACCAGGTCGGCGAAGTCGAGCCCGTCGGCGGGCGCGTCGGCGCCGGCCGCGTCGTGCAGTTGCAGTTCGCCGGCGACGAGGCGCGCGCCCATCAAGACGTCGGCCTCGTGGACATCGAGGCTCCCCGTCTCTAATAGGTCAGGCGCGAACTCCAGCGGCTGCTCCAGTAGCAGCGCGTCCGTCACCGGGACCGACTCGATCGGCCGGTCGTCGGGCTCGTCCGCGGTCGCGAGCGCCCCGGTGGGGGCCGTGTCGCGGTCGCCGGGCGGCGCGGGTAGCGGCAGCGTCCACGCCGGGCCGCTCCCCAACACCTCGTCCACGCCGTCGCCCGCGGGTTCGGCCGCGACGGCGACCGCCTCGTCGTCGGCGAGGACGTCGACCGGCTGGAGGGCGTCGTAGAGGTCGTCCGCCGGGGAGGGATCGCCCGCGACCACCTGCCAGGGGCCGTCCGCCGCCGGCAGCCAGTCCGCGTCCCACTCGTCGGGGGGCGCCTCGGGCTCCTCCGCCGCCGGGGCGTCCGCCGCCTGCTCGACCGGCGCCGGAGGCTCTGCCGTGCCCGACTCGCCGGCGAACACCGGCTCTCCGGCCGCCGCCGCCTCGGCGAACTCCGCGGCCGGCGCCGCGCAGCCCGGTTCATCCGCCGCGATCGGGGCCGTCGCGGGCAGCAGCAGGCCGAGGCTGGCCGCGAAGCCGGCCATCTCGTCGCGCCGCGCGGCGATGACGGCCTCCTGCGCGGCGGGGTCGAGCGCGTGGAAGTCCTGCGCGTCGTCGCCGCTGAGCGCCAGCCAGGCCGCCTCTTCGAGATCCGCCGCCGCGATCTGCCCGGCCGGGATGTCGGCCACCGGCCAGTCCGCCAGCGGCAGCGTCTCCGCCGCGTCCGGCGCGACGGGCAATTCGGCCGCGAGCGGCGCGGCTTCCGGCTCCGCGGCGACGACGGCCGGTTCGTCCGCGACCTCGGCCGCGGCGAGGTCGGGCGCGGGCGCCGCCTCGGCGGTCGGCATCGGTTCGGCCAGCGGGCCGGTATCGTCGGTGTCGAGGAAGACCCAGTCGGTGTTGCCGTAGGTGGACCCGCTCTCGTCCCAGCCGCGCTTCTCCCAGACGATCGCCTCCTTCGCGCCCCACTCGATCGGCGCGATCTCCTCCTCGGGGAGCAGGTGCAGCGTCGCGGGCGCGGGTTCCGGTTCCGGCACTGGCGCGGGTACCGGCTCCGGGGCCGGTGCGGCGACTGCGGGCGGCGCGGGCGGCCGGGTATCCGCTTGCGAGTGTGCCGCGGGCCCGAGCGTCGCCAGGAGCGCGTCGAGGTCGATCGCCATCTCGGGTGGCGCGATGTCGGCCTGCTCGACCGCCTGGAGCACCCGCTCCAGCAGGTCGTAGCCCCGGTCGAGACGTTCGCGCCCGCGCTCGTCGCCGGCCAGCAGGCCGTCGAGTTGGGCGTCGAGGTTGTCCGCCATCGCCAGCAGCGGCTCGCGCGCCTCGTCGGGCACGCCGCCCCGCTCGAGCGCCCCGAAGGCTTCGTCGACCTGCTGGGCCAGCTCGGCCAGGTGCCGCACCGCCGGCAGGTCGAACATCTGCGCCGAGGCGGCGATGGTGCCCAGGCTGGCGCGCGCGGCGGCGATGGCCTGCGCGTCGCGCCCGAGGGCGAAGATGCCGGCGGCGCCCCGCCGGATGCCGGCGAGGAAGGGCTGCACCTCCTCGACGAAGCTCGCGATCAGGAGCGCCAGGTCGTCGTTGCTCTCCGTGCCGGACATCGTCCCCTCGCGGCGAGTGATGAGTGACGAGTGACGAGTGACGAGTGGCGTCACCCG
>DASSSV010000330.1:0-5933 GCA_035708265.1 Thermomicrobiales bacterium
GACGCGGAAGGCGCCGGCGACGGCGACGGCGACGCCACGGGCTGCGGCGATGGAGCCGCGCTCGGGGACGGCGAGGCGCTCGGGGACGGCGAGGCCGCCGGCGGCGGGCTCGGCGAGGGCGACGCCGCGGGCGACGGCTGCGTCTGCGGCGCCGGCGAGGGCGACGGCGAGTCCGCCGGCGACGGCGCGGGGGACGCCGCCGGTTGCGACTGCGGCGACGGCGTCGGGCTGGGCGACGGGCTCGCCGACGGGGATGGACTCGGCGAGGGCGTGGTGGTGGGCGTCGGCGTCGCGCCGGTCGCGCCGACCGGCACGGCGGGCGCCAGCGGGCCCATCAGCATAGCGAACAGCGTGAGCGCCATCACCAGCCGCAGCAGTTTGCTCATACGCGGGTACTCCGTCCTTCTCCCTGGCGGTACGATAGGCTACGCGTGCGCGGCTCCCGACACGGGACACGGCCGCCCCGGCCATGCCGGCCGGGCGCGGTCGCGCCTGGAGATACCAGTGGCTCCTAGCATAATGCACGTTCGGCCGTTTGGCGCACCACATAGTACCAATTATCCAAAAGGGTCAGGGGGCGCCCGATGCCGGTCCCGGTACGGTCGGCGGCCAAATGGGAGACGAGCGGGCCAGGACGACCGGCGGCTCCCCGCGTAGACAGGCTCCGGCGGCTACGCTATAGTGGCGCCGTTGCCGGCCCCCATCCTGGCTCCCCCGCGCGGGCCGGCGCCGGACGACGACACCACCAGCCCGCGCGAGCGGACAGGAGGGCACCGGCGATGGTCAAGGAACGGACCCGGTCGATCGAGGAGCAATATATCGCGGAGCACCCGCGCTCCTACGAGCTCTACCAGCGCGAGCGCGCGGTCGTGCCCGGCGGCGTCACCCACGACGTCCGCCACGTCGAGCCCTTCCCGCTCTACATCGAGCGCGCCCACGGCTCCAGGAAGTGGGACGTCGACGGCCACGAGTTGATCGGCTACGCGATGGGCCACGGCGCGCTCATCCTCGGCCACAGCCACCCGGCCGTGGTCGAGGCGGTCGACGAGCAGATGGCCAAGGGCACCCACTACGGCGCCAGCCACCTCCTCGAGATCGAGTGGGCCGAGGAGGTCCAGCGCCTGATCCCCTCCGCCGAGCGCGTGAAGTTCACGTCGTCCGGCACCGAGGCGACGATGATGGCGCTGCGCCTGGCGCGCGCTTACACCGGCCGGCCGAAGATCCTCAAGTTCGCCGGGCACTTCCACGGCTGGCACGACTACGCCCTCCCCGCGCAGAACCCGCCCTTCGACCAGCCTCCTCCCGGCGTGCCGCCCGCGCTCCTCGACACTGTGGTCGTCGCGCCGAACAACGACCTCGATTATGTCGAGGAGTACCTGGCCCGGCCGGACCACGGCGTCGCCGCGGTGATCCTGGAGCCGAGCGGCGCGTCCTACGCCACGGTGCCGCTGCCCGACGGCTTCCTCCGGCGCCTGCGCGAGATCACCGCGCGCCGCGACGTGATCCTGATCTTCGACGAGGTCGTGACCGGCTTCCGCTGGTCGCCGGGCGGCGTGCAGGGGCTGACCGGCATCACGCCCGACCTGACGACGCTGGCGAAGATCCTGGCCGGCGGGCTGCCGGGCGGCGCGGTCGCGGGCCGCGAGGAGATCATGGCCCTGCTGGAGTTCCGCGACGCCGAGTGGAACCGGACGCGGAAGGTGGCGCACCCCGGCACCTACAACGCCAACCCGCTCTCGGCCGCCGCGGGCGTGACCGCGCTCCGGCTCGTCGCCGACCCCGGCGTCCAGCGCCACGCCGACGCCTCGGCGCGCGCCTTGAAGATCGGCTTCAACGAGGCGTTCCAGCGCCAGGGCGTGCCCGGCTTCGCCTACGGCGAGAGTTCGATCGTCAACACCGTGATCGGCACGCCCTACCCCGGCCCGCTGCCGCTCGACCTGGAGCACCCCGAGGGCGTTGACGCGCGAGTCTTGAAGGCCCGCGGGCCGGAGAAGTTGCTCACCGCGCTGCATGCCGGGGCGGTGCTGGAGGGGGTGGATCTCTGGCACGGCGGCGGCGCGATCCTCAGCGTGGCGCACACCGACGCCGACATCGCGCGCACGATCGCCGCCTTCGACCGCACGCTCGCGCGGATGAAGGACGAGGGGCTGTTCGACTGAGGCGCGCCGCGCTCCGCACGCGCAAGGGCCGGGGACGCTGCGAGGGCTGGGATGGGGAAGGGTGACGACGGCCGGCATTGCCCGTGGTGCGGGGGCGCCGACCTGGAGATCGTCCAGCGCGGGTATGCCGGCAAGACCGATACGAACGACCAGTATTTCCGGTGCCGCACCTGCGGCAAAGTTACCTGGGAGATGGTCAGCAAGACGGCGCAGGAGGTCCGCCTGGGCCGCTACGAGGCGGGGCAGGCGTTCACCGAGCGCGGCGACCGCTACCTGATCACGCGCGTCCTCAAGGTCGGCTTCAACGAGTACCTGCTCTACCTCAAGCCGAACCCGCCGGCCGAGCGCGGCGCGCCCGCCGCGCCGGCCTGAGCGGGGCGCGGCAAGCTAGCGGCCGGCGTCGTCGCGCCGGGCCCCGCGCCCGCCCGAGGGCGGCGTCGGGGCCTGCCCGGCGCGCGCCAGCGCGGCCAGGTCCTCCCTCAGCGCCGCCTCGACGGTCGCCAGCGTGGCGTCGACGCCGCGCTCAGCGTCGGCCAGCGCGCGCGTCGCGGCGGCGAAGCCCGCAGTCTCGGCCACGGCGCGCGCGCGCCCGATCCGCTGCAAGGCCGTGTCGAGTTGCCCGAGGATGTCCTTGGCGCTCTCCGGCGCCGGCCGCCGCCGGCCCGACATCGTCACCCTCCCCGCATCGCCGCGATGCCACGCCCCCGCGGACGCCGCCAGCACGCCCATTGTAGCCCGGACGGCGCCGCGGAGGTGGGCCGATCGGCCCGCGGCGGTCCGGGAATAAAGTCCCACCCCCGATGTTTACAATATATGCATAACGTGATATGCTTGGGACGGTGGCGACGAGGCCACCGACGAGCAGACGCAAGGAGGTCAACGATGACCGTTCTGCAGCGGATTGTCCAGGTGATCGCGCCGCGCCGCGGGTTCGACGCGACTTTCGAGGGCTACTACAGCCGGCTCCTGCGCAGCGGCGGCGCGGGCGTGCCGAGCGCTCGCGAGGCCCAGCGGGACCTCGCCGACATGCGCGAGCGCAACGTCCTGCACCGCTACATCTAGGCGGCGCACCGACGACAATCGAGCGACAGGATCGCGGGGAGGGCGCCGTAGCCCTCCCCGCGCCATCTTGTCGTGGTATGCGTCTTGCTCATGATCGGTCGTGCCCGTCTGCACCGCGGACGCGCGCCCGGGTTCAGACGGTCCCGCCCCGCGGGGCCCCGGCAGCGGCGGATAGCACGGCTGATGACCAAGAAGATCCTCATCGCCGACGATGAGGAGTTCATCGTCGATCTGCTCGCGACGCTCCTCGAAGACGAGGGGTTCGCTACGCTGCGCGCCTACGATGGCGAGCAGGCGCTGGCGCTCGCCCGCCGCCACGAGCCGCACCTCATCATCACCGACATCATGATGCCGAAGATGAGCGGGACCGAACTGGCCGCGCGGATCCGCGAGCAGGGCAACAGCCTCAGCCAGACGCCGATCATCCTGATGAGCGCGGTCAGCGGCGTGACCCTGCCGGGCGGCGCGCTCTACCTCGCCAAGCCCTTCAACATCGACCACGTCCTGAATCTCGTGTCGCGCCTGACGGCGTAGGGTGTGGGCCGTGGGCCGTGGGCCGAGAAAGTATGAGACCGGGCGCGCGCCCGGCCTTCTTGCTGCCTGTCGATTGCGCATACGGCCTACGGCCCACGGCCCACGGCCCACGGCTCACGCCACCCAGAACCACGAGGCGAACTGGATGGCGAAGAAGGCGAGGAGGATCGCCGAGACGACCACCAGCGCGGCGTAGACCGGGCGCCAGCGCGCGACCAGCGCCAGGACGATGAAGGCCGGGAAGAGGATCAGCGCGAAGCGGCCCATCGACATCAGCGCGTGGACCTTCGACGGCGACCAGAGCGGCAGGATGATCCCGGCGGCCAGGTAGCTGCTGTAGGCCAGCGGCAGCAGCCGGAAGGCGGCGACGCCGAGGACGATCAGCAGGATCGTGAAGGCGAGTTCGGTCGCGTTGCTCTCCGAGAGCCCCCAGCGCCAGCCGAGGTCGCGGATCGTCCCGATGGACGGGTGCTGGACGATCTGGGGCCACCAGCAACTATTGACGTTGGCGCCGGGCCAGTCGCGCACCGCGCAGCCGTTGACCTGCTTCACCCCGTCGATCAGCGTCTGGATCGGGGTCGCCTGGTAGCGATCCCACCCCTTCTGCGCCTTCAGCATCACCAGCGGGTCGTCCCAGATGCGGCGCAGGTAGGCCATGTAGACCAGCAGCCCGGCCGGCACCAGCACCAGGCTCATCGGGTTGGCCCGCCAGCCGCGGGGATTCCAGCCCTGCTGCTTGAGGAAGAGGATGCCGAGCGGCAGCAAGAGCAGGATCCCGTGGACGCGCGTCAGCGTCGCCAGGAAGCCGCACAGGCCGGCGAGCCACCACCAGTTGTGCCGCGCCGCGTAGAACGCGCCGACCGCCAGGAGCAGGAAGAGCGACTCGCTGTAGACCGCCGAGAAGTAATACGCGGTCGGGAAGAGCGCCAGCAGGACCAGCGTGCGACGCGCGATGGTCGCGGAGAAGTCCTCCGCCAGCAACCGGTAGAGGAGGAAGAGCGCGGCGAGGAAACACACGTTGGAGATGAGGACGCCGGCCAGGACGAGCCGCCCGTCCAGGAGCCAGGCGCCCCAGTGGAGCAGCAGCGGGTAGAGCGGGTAGAACGCCGTGACCGCGCGGTCGTAGCCGTAGCCCTCCAGCGCGATCAGCGCGTACCAGTGGCCGTCCCAGTTGCGCCAGGGCTGGAGCAGGTAGTGTTCCAGGCCATAGAGCGGCGGCATGAAGTAGCCGAGCGCGGCCACCGGCGCCAGCGTGACGTCGATCTGCATCGCGATGGCGCCGAGGAGGAAGACGTAGATCCGGCTGAGGACGAAGACGGCCAGCGGCACACGCACGCCCTCGCGCGCCAGGACGCCCAGCAGGCGCTCGCGGGTCGTCGGGGGCTCGCTCGCGGTCGCGGGGACCCGCGGCGGCGCGTCGACGATCGTCGCCGCGAGCCGCTTGACCTGGCTGCCGAACATGCCGCGCCTGCTCCCCCCCTGCTTCCACGGTCGGCTGCGTGCCGCCTCGCCCGCCGTCGCGCCCCGCGGCCTCGCCGCGAGTCGTCTCCGCAACATCCGGGCCGCGCACCGGGCACCGCCCGGGCAACCCTCCAGCGCCCGGCCCGTGCCACTCTTTGACAACGTTTCTCGGGGGAGATAGGTTCCACCCGGCGGCGGGCCGGCGGGCACTCGCGAGCCCGCGCGGCCCACTATTCGCCGGCCCGCGCGAGCAATTCGCGATAGGCGGTAGCGCTCAGATAGAGGCCGGACGCGAGCAGTTCGTCGAGGAGCGGGCGAACCGGCGGACTGCTAACGCCGATGATCGTCACGCCCCTACTGTCTCCGATGCGAGGTGCTGGAGGATGTAATCAACTTCGTCGTGCACTTCCTCCACAGTCGCGGGGCCGGCTGGAATCTGGTGTTGCACCATCAAGTCGAGGATGTCCCAGCGCGTGACGCCGAGCAGTTTGGCCGCCTTGCCCTGGCTGATGCGCGCCTCGCGGAGCAGGTCCAGCACCAGCGCTTCCTTCGCCTTCGCCGGGATCGCCTCCGGCCCGCCGAGCAGCGCGACCAGGTCGTCCGGCAACTCCAGCGTGAACGTGCGCGTGCCCATCGCCGCCCTCCGTGGGCTCGCCCCGCGCTAGCGGAGCGGGATCGTCGAGAAGTACTTCGCCTCCGGGTGGTGGACGACGATCG
>DASSSV010000331.1:0-14850 GCA_035708265.1 Thermomicrobiales bacterium
GCCCGCCCCTACTCCGCGGTCCCGCCGACACTGGCGGAGTGCCACCTGATGATCGATACCCTGGCGCGGGTCCACGCCCGCTACTGGGACGACGCGCGGCTGGCGGGGCCGCTCCAGGACGCGCGGGCGGCGGAGCGGCACACCGGCATGGCGACCGCCGAGTTCGTCGCCTGGGCGGACGCCACGGTACCGCGCTTCCTCGCCGAACTGGACGAGCAACTCCCCGCCGACCGGCGCGCGCTCTACGCCATGCTCGGCGCGCGCGTGCCGGCGCGGGTGGTGGGGCGGCAGGCGCGCGGTCGCCACCTGACCCTGACCCACGGCGACATCCACCGGGGCAACTTCCTCTTCCCGCGCGGCCCGGCCGCCGATACGCCGTACATCGTCGACTGGAAGCGCGCGGCCGTGACGCTCGGCGCGAACGACCTGGCCTACATGATGGCGCTCTCCTGGTTCCCGCCGATCCGGGCGCAGCGGGAGCGGGCCCTCCTGCGCCGTTACCACGAGCGCCTGGGCGAGCACGGCGTCGCGGGCTACGCCTGGGCGGACCTGTGGGACGACTACCGCCTCGCCGTCCTGCGCCAGTTCTTCGAGGCGGTCTGGGGCTGGTCGGCGCGACAGAACTCGCTGATCTGGTGGAACCACCTGGAGCGGATCACGGCCGCGATCACCGATTTGCGCTGCCTGGAGGCCCTGTAGCCTCGGGCCGGCGCCGGGCCACCGGGGCGATAGCGCGCAGCCGGCGTAGTCCCTCATGGCAAGCCCTCTGCGACTCCGATAGTGCGCTCGGTACATAGGCCGGCGGCGCGTCGGCTGGCCGGGTGCGAGACCGCGGAGGGGGCGATGCGGCGGCCGGACCAGAAGTGGCCGGACGTGATCTGGCTCGTGCGGCACGGCGAGAGCGCGGGCAACGTGGCGCGCGACGCGGCGTTGGCCGCGCGAGAGCCGGTCGTCGGCCTGGCGACGCGCGACGTCGACGTACCCCTCTCCGACCTCGGCGAGCGCCAGGCGCGCGCGCTCGGCCGCTGGTTCGGCGCGCGGCCGCCCGGCGAGCGCCCGACCGCGATCCTGACCTCGCCCTACCTGCGCGCCCGCGCCACCGCCGAGATCATCGCCGAGGAGGCCGGGCTCGACTTCGACGACCTCGGCTTCGTCGTCGACGAGCGCCTCCGGGAGAAGGAGTTCGGCATCCTCGACGGGCTGACGCGCTTCGGCATCGCCGCGCGCCACCCCGAGCAGGCCGAGCTGCGCCGCCGCTTCGGCAAGTTCTACTACCGCCCGCCGGGCGGCGAGAGTTGGTGCGACGTGATCCTGCGCCTGCGGAGCGTGATCGGCACGCTGACGCGCGACTACCGCGGCGAGCGCGTCGCGATCGTCTGCCACTCGGTCGTGGTGCTCTGCTTCCGCTACCTCTTCGAGCGGATGACCGAGGAAGAGATCCTGGCGATCGACCGGGGGACGGAGGTCGCCAACTGCTCGGTCACGACCTTCGCCTACGACCCGGCGGTCGGCAAGCAAGGCCGGCTGGTGCTCCGCGACTTCAACTTCGTCGCCCCGCTCGAGGAGGCGGGCGCCGCGGTGACGCGCGCGCCGGACGCGAATGTGCCGAGGAGTTGAGAGTTGCTAGTTTGTAGTTGATAGAGGAGGACGCTCCCCGCGCCACTATCAGCTATGAACTAACAACTCTCAACTCCTCGCCGTCTATTCCGTCGCTGGGGCCAGCCGGCGGCGCGGGTTCAGCGCGGCGGGCCAGGGCTGGTTGCGGCCGACGAGGCGGCTGACGACCGGGATCTTGGTCATGGCGACGCTGATGAGCGTGGCGCCGCCCGCGGCGAGCACCCAGGCGCAGAAGATGCGCAGGCCGGCCGGCCAGGCGGCGGGCATCGCCGGGACGACGCGGGTCAGGACGGCCGTCAGTACCAGCGCGTGGACCAGGTAGATGCCGAACGAGGCGTCGGCGACGAGGCGCCACCAGCGCTCGCCGCGCGGCCGGCCGGTCGCGTCGCGGCGCTGCGCCCAGCGGGCGGCCCACCAGCCGGCGCAGGCGATCACCGCGGCGCTGTACGGCACCATGATCGGCTGCAATACGTCCACCGCGTAGTCGATCTGCTCGTGGGCGACGCGCACCTGGTAGAAGAAGTGGACCCAGAGGCCGACGAGCGCGAGCGCGAGTGCCGCGGCGGTCCAGCGGCCATGGCGCAGCACCGCCGCGCGGATCTGCGGGAAGTAGAGCGCGGTGAAGCCGCCGAGGATGAAGAAGAACTGGTAGAGGAGGACGACGCTGTTCTGCACGCTGTCGACACTGCGCCAGAAGGCCGACGACGCGAGGCGCCCCGACTCCAGGTAGCGGTAGTCGAGGTCGAGCACGACGACCTGGACGAGCAGGCTGATCCCCAGCGTCCACCAGGGGTGGCGCCGCACGCGCCCGAGGAAGGCCAGGAAGACGGGCAGCAGGACGTAGAACTGCAGCGTCAGCGTGATGTAGTAGAGCTGGTAGGACGCCGCGCCGGTCAGGAGGTCGCCGCCGACGACTTTCGCGAAGGCCCCGAGCGAGGGCTGCGGCGTGTTCACCTGCGCGTAGATGACCGTCCAGATGCAGTAGGGCAGGAGCACGCCGACGCTGCGGCGCGACCAGAAGTGCCGGAAGGCGAAGGGCTTGCCGAAGTAGACGTAGGTCAGCGTGAAGCCGGTGATGAAGAGGAAGACCTCGCGCGTGAAGTGGGTCGTCGTCAGCATGGCGTTATGGATCTGCACCGCCAGGTCGCCCTGGTTGAGCGCGCTGGTGAACGCCAGCGTGTGGACCCCGACGACGACCAGCGCCGTCAGCACGCGCAGGGGGTCGACCTCGTAGACGTGGGGCCGGCCGCGGCGCGCGCCGGCCGCGGCGGCCGGGCGGACCGCCGCCCGCTCAGCGACCGCTGCCGACATACTGCGCCGCCTCCGTCAGTGCCCGGCGATCGAGCTTGTTGGTCGCGGTCTTGGGGAACTCGCGCACCGGGATGAACTCGACGGGGACGAGCGCGGGGCGCAGCCGCGCGGCGGCGAATCGGCGCAGGTCCTCCAGCGCGGCCGGCGGCCAGCAGTCTTCGTTCAGGATCACCAGCGCGACGACAACCTCGCCGTAGAGCGCGTCGGGGCGGCCGACGACGGCGATGTCCCGCACGTCGGGGTGGGCCAGGAGGACCTCCTCGACCTCGCGCGGGGCGATCGTCTCGCCGCCCCGGTTGATCATCTCGCGCAGGCGGCCGGTCAGGTAGAGGTAGCCGTCCTCGTCGCGCCGGCCGAGGTCGCCGGTGCAGAACCAGCCGTCCTGGAAGGACTCGCGCCCGACGCCGTCCTGGTAGGCGGTGATGAGGCTCGGCCCGCGCACGCAGACCTCGCCGATCTCGCCCGGAGCGACGTCCACCAGCTCGGGCGGTCCGTCCGGCGTCCGCGGGTGGCAGACACGCAGGTCCACGCCGACCGGCAGGCCGGCCGCGCCGGGCTTGTGCAGGCCGGGCGGGACCGGGTTGGCGACGATCTGGCTGGCCGCTTCGGAGAGCCCGTAGGTCTCGACGACCGGGACGCCGAAGCGCTCCTCGAACGCCTCCAGGTGCGGGAGCGGCAGCCGCGCCGAGGCGGTGCGCACGAAGCGCAACTCGCCGGGCAGACACACGGGCCGCTCGGTCTCCAGCAGCATCGCCAGGATCGTCGGCACGATGCTGGCCCAGGTGATCCGGTAGTCCGCGACCCAGGACCAGAAGCGGGTGCGGCTGAAGCGGCCGGCGATGACGACGGTGCTGCCGGCCAGCAGCGAGGCGCAGAGGCTCACGACCGGCGCGTTGATGTGGAAGAAGGGCAGCACCGTCAGGCCGCGGTCGGCCGGCGTGAGGCGGTGGCTGACGCGGATCTGCTCGGCGGTCCACGCGACCTGGCGCTCGGTCAGGAGCACGCCCTTCGGCTCGCCGGTCGAGCCCGAGGTCGTCAGGAGCAGCCGGCCCTCGACGGCGGCGGGCGGCGGCGCGCCCGCGCCATCGGCGGCCCGCTCGATCGTCGCCTCGACGGCAGCGCGCGTCAGGATGGTCGCGTCCGGGCAGCCGAAGCCGGGGGCGTCGTCCGCGCGCTCCACGACGAACACGTCCGGCGCGGCCCGCTCGGCGACGCGCGCCTTCTCGGCGCCGGCCGCGTCCGGCGCGAGCGGGACGAGCAGATGGCCGCCACTCAGGGCGGCGAGCCAGACCACGCCGTTGGCGATCCCGCCCGGCAGCGCCAGCGCGACACGCCGGGGTGTGTCGCCGAGCTCGCGCCGCAGCGCGCCCACGGCCGCGCGCGCCTGGCTATAGGTCAGCGTCCGCCCGGTCTCCGCCTCGACGATGAATGGCCGGTCCGGCTGCGTCGCCGCCCAGCGCGCCAGCGCGTCCTGCAGGGCGCCCGGCTCCGCGCGCCCCCGCGTCCCCCCTAATCCCATCGCACATCGCCCCCAGTCGCTAACGCGGCCCCGCGGTCGCCACGAACCAGTATGGGCCGGGCCAGTGAAGGGACGGTGAAAGACGGTGAAGCCTCGATGAAGAATGGCTAAATGTCGGCGCGGCGAGCGACGGGCGACGTTGCACCCGCGTAGGCTGGGGCAGCGTGCTACCCGGAAGGCGATGGCGCGCGCGAGACGTGTGGAAGAGCGGCGATGCCGGGGCAGCACTGGTGCTCAGGCTCGACAGCGCCGGCGTGCGTGCTGCCCAGGTTGAACGTGGCGATGCAGAAGGTGGGGATTAGATGGTCGGCGAGGGCGCGAGTAATCTCCGCGCCCTCACCGGTCGGTGGCTCCTCGGCGAGGATTCGAACCTCGAACCTTGCGGTTAACAGCCGCCTGCTCTACCATTGAGCTACCGAGGACCGCGGCGGGATTACCCGCACGATCGTGGAGTATAGCACGCGCCCGCGCGTCTCGCAACCGCGGCGCGGGCGCCGCACTGGTGGCTGAAGTCGCGCTTGTCGGCAAGCCCGCACGCGCGCACCCCGCCGCCAAGCCCACGCCCGGTGGGCACCCGGCGGGTGGCCTCGGCCCTGCGTCTCTACCTCTCCCCCGCCCGAGCTACGACTGTCCCGGCTGGTAAACCGCGTAGGTGCCGACGTAGGGCACTTTCACCATCAGGCTGTCGATGAGGTCTTCCAGTTGCTTGGAATCGGCCGAGTAGCTGAAGTTGTAGAGGTGATGATCGTCGTCCCAGTAGCTGACGAGCGTGTAGCGGCCGCCGAGGTAGTCGGCGAGGAGCTGCATGGACTGGAAGCCGGGCCAGCGCGACATCGCCGTCTGCGTCTCGGCGGCGATGCGCTCGGCCAGTTCGGGGCGGCCGAATCCGACGTCGAAGCGGAGCACGCGCGCGTACATAGCCCTCCTGCCATCCACTCCCGCGCCGGCCTCGCGCCGGCCCGGCGCGGGCATTATCGCGTGGCGCGTCGCGCCGGGCAAGCGGGGCGCGGGGACGTGGGAGAGCGGGAGCGTGCGTACGCCGAGGCATGCGGAGACCGCCATGCCTCCGTAGGGGCCGGCCCCTACGAGGTGGAACCGCGTCCTCGCGCCCCCACGCTCTCACGCTCTTCCTCGACTGCACGTTGGGCGCGCTCGTCGCGGAAGGCGCGGGCGTGGCGGTACTCGTCGCGCAGGCGGGCGACCAGTTCGTCGCGGCGGTCGTAGAGGCGGCGCAGGGGACGGGGCTCCCGCGTGGCGAAGGCGTAGGCGGTGACGAGCGGCAGCGCGACCGTCGCGTCGACATAACAGACGACCGAGTCGGGGAGCTGCTCGGGGTCGAGTTTGCCCCAACTCACCGCCTCGCTCGGCGTCGCGCCGGAGAGGCCGCCGGTGTCGGGGCGGGCGTCGGTGAGCTGCAGGAAGTAGTCGTGGCCGCGCTCGTCGATGCCGAGCACTTCCTGGATCTGGGGCTCGGTCTGGAGGGCGAAGTTCTTGGGCGAGCCGCCGCCGAGGATGAAGATGCCGCTCTTGCCGCCGCGCCGCTTGGCGTCGAGGACGATCGCCGCCGTCTCGTTCACGTCGGCGCTGGGGTCGAAGCGGGGCCCGCCGCCGTCGAGCGCCAGCGCGGCGACGTTCATGCCGATCGAGCTGTCGCCCGGCGAGGAGGTGTAGATCGGCACGCCGCAGCGGTAGGCGGTCGCCAGGAGCGACCCGGCCCGCTCGCGGCCGAGGGCGCGCTCGCGCGCGTCGAGGTACATGCCGACGAGGTGGTGGAACTCGGCGGTGCCCATCGGGCGCGCGAACTCGGGCGCGGCGAGCACCTGGCGATAGAAGGCGTCGGTCGAGAGGAGTACGTCGTAGTGGAAGAAGATGTCGTAGATGCGGATGACGCCCTCGTCGCGCAGCGCGACATCGCTGACCTCGGCCGTGCCCTCGCGCAGGTCCATCCCGAGCCCGAAATGCGTGTCGTGGTAGAGGTTCGCGCCGGTCGAGACGATCCAGTCGACGAACCCTGCCTCGATCAGCGGCGCCAGCGCGGCCAGCCCGAGCCCGGCCGGCGTCAGCGCACCGGCCAGCGTCAGCCCGACCGTCACGTCCGGGTCGAGCATCTTGCGCGCGAAGAGGTGGCAGGCGTCGCGCAGGCGCCGCGCGTTGTAGGCCAGGAACGCGCCGTCGATCAGGTCCACGACCGACGTGTCGCGCGCGATCGGCGCCGGGTGGATGCGCCGCCCGGCCAGGAAGGGGCTCACGCTCGCTCACTCCGTTCGCGAGAGGACTCAGGACTCAGGACTCAGGACTCAGTGGGGCCGGGGCTAGGAGAGGCTTCGGGCGAAGGCTGAGCGCATCCCCGGCACCGTTACTGAGTCCTGAGTCCTGAGTCCTCATCATTGCTGCCATTGGGCGGCGGCGGCGGGATCGATGCGCGCGATCTCGGCCGCCAAGCGCCGGGTGTGCAGTTCGTCGAGCGGTTCGTCCGGGTTCTGGCGGTCGTGGTGCGGCACGACGATCCGCAGCCACACGTCGAGGATGCGCAGATATTGTTCCACGCTCGACGCAGCCAGCAGCGGCTCCCAGGTGCCGGTGCCGTGCATGGCCGTGTAGACCGGGCACTCGCCCCGTGCGTCGGCCTTGGTGACGTCGAGGAAGTAGGGGTCGCCGGCGTCGGTGGCGATCACGACCCAACTCCGGTGCCAGCCGTGCGGCGCGACGAAACTCTCGTCGCCCGCCCGCGGGCCGCGGAAGCCGACCTGCGCCGCCTCCAGGTCGGGCGCGGCGTAGAGCACGATCGCCTGGAACGGCCCGGGCGCGATGGTGAAGCCCTGCTGGCCGAGCGCCGTCAGCATCTCGCGATAGGCCGCGGGCAGACTAAAGCGCTCCGCGGCGCGGTCGAGCGCCGCGCGCCCGATCGGGACGTAGGGGGGCGGCTCCTCGCCCTGCGCGGCCAGTTCCTCGCGCAGTCGCCGGGTCAGCGCTCCGATTTCGGACATCGCTTCGCTCCAGTAACGAGTGACGAGTGACGAGTGACGAGTCTTCCTTCACCCGCTCCGTCCCCTCGTCACTCGTCACTCGTCACTCATGAGGGCGTACCCGAGCAGGGTGTAGGCCAGTTTGGCGGCGGCGAAGGCGCACGCTTCCGGGCCCTCGGCCGGCGCCAGTTCAACGACGTCGGCGCCGACGACCCGGCGCGCGGCGCAGGCGCGACGCAGCAGGCCCGTGACCTCCCACCAGTCGAGCCCGCCGGGTTCGGGTGTGCCGACCGCGGCCATGAAGGCAGGGTCGAACACGTCCAGGTCGATCGTGATGTAGATCGTCTCGGGCAGGGCGGCGACGGCGCGCGCCCAGAGGGCGTCGAGATCGGCGGCGCGGTAGCGCGCGCGGGCGACCTCGGCGGCCGGGATCGTGGTGAGGTCGGCCGCGCCTCGGCGGAAGGCCGCCTCTTCGATGGACAGGCTACGGATGCCGACGGAGACGACGGGGCAGCCGAGGTCGAGGACGCGGCGGATGGCGCAGGCGTGGCTCTCGCGCGTGCCCTGGTACTCGTCGCGCAGGTCGGCGTGTGCGTCGAGGTGCAGCACGCCGAGGCCGGGCCAGCGCGCGCGGCAGGCCGCGACCGCGCCGGGGGTCAGTGAGTGCTCCCCGCCGAGCAGGAGCGGGAACTTGCCGTCGGCCAGCAGGCGGGCGGTGGCGTCGCGGACGCGCGCCACCATCCGCGTCGGCGAGGCGAAGTCGGGCTCCAGTTCGTCGAGCGTGTGGATGCCGACCTCGGCCGGCTCGCGGTCGAGGTCGGCGTCGTAGAGTTCGACCTGGGCGGACGCCTCGATGATCGCGCGGGCGCCGTCTCGCGCGCCGGCCCGGTATGACGTCGTGGCGTCGTAAGGGACGGGGAGGATCGCCGCCCGCGCCGCGGCGTAGCCGGGCTGGTCGGGCGGGAGCCCCAGGAAGGTGCGGGACGGGCCGAACACCGCGTCAGCCTCCCCCGGTTACCCGACGTGGGAGGCCAGGGCCACGGGCTCGGCGAGGCGGTCGACGGACCACTCGTCGCGGCCGGGGTCGGCGACGCGATGGACGACGGCCGCGGTCATCTCGGTCACGCCGAAGAGGGTGGAAACGGCGTCGCGCACCATATCCACGTCGAACGGCTTGCAACTGAAGACGTCGAGGTGGAAGCGTTTATGTTCCGCGAAGGTATGGATGCTGATGTGACTCTCGGCGATGATCACGACGCCCGTCACGCCCCAATCTTCCGGCTTTACGCCGCTATAGCGGAAGACGTAGGGGGGCGCGATTTTCGTCATGCCGATACGTTCGGGCAGCGTATCGAGCAGATCGAAGATGGCGGCCACGTCGCCGAGACGCTGGCCGTCGGCAACGAACGCATCAACTACGAGGTGCTGCATCTGCATCTGGTCGTTATGATTACCTCCACGGTCACCCCCGCGGTCCTACCGGGGGGCGACTGACGGCGCCGCCGCGACGGCGCCTCAGATGAAAAAGCGCCAGATCAGCGTACCGCTGCTCCGACACAGGCCAAACGATAGGATACCACAGGGGGACACGCGATGCAAAAGCGGCGCGAGCGGCACACCGGGCCGCGATGTACTATGCTGAACGGTACGACGCTGGTAACCCGACCCCGCCCGGCCCGCGACAAGGAGGGAATCCCGTGCAAGCAGCGTTCAGCGGCCTGATCGTCCTCATCATCATCGTCCTGCTCGTCCTCTTCATCGTCGTCCTCCCGTCGCTGCGCGTCTGCAGCGAGTGGGAGCGGAAGGTCGTCCTGCGGCTCGGCCGCTTCGCCGGCGTGCGCGGGCCGGGGGTCTTCCTCCTGGTGCCCTGGATCGAGCGGACGCCCTACACCATCGACATGCGCACCGTCACCAGCAGCTTCACCGCCGAGCAGACCCTCACGCGCGACAACGTGCCGGTCAACGTCGACACGATCGTCTTCTGGCGCGTGCTCGACCCCGCGCGGGCGGTGCTGGCGGTCGCCAGCTACGTCGCCGCGGTCCAGGGCGCGGCGCAGACGGCGCTGCGCGACATCATCGGGCGCAGCGACCTCAGCCAGGTGCTCTCCAGCCGACAAGAGATCGACGTCGCGATGACCCAGACCCTCGACGCGCAGACCGAGCCCTGGGGCATCAAGGTCGAGTCGGTGCTGATGCGCGACATCAAGATCCCGCCGGAGTTGCAGGACGCGATGAGCCGGGTCGCGCAGGCGGAGCGGGAGAAACAGGCGCGCGTCGTCCTCGGCGAGAGCGAGGTCGCGGTCGCCCAGCGCTTCGCCGACGCCGGCCGGGTCTACGAGGAGAACCCGATGGCGCTCCACCTGCGCGGGATGAACATGCTCTACGAGGTGATGAAGGCGGGCGGCACCAGCACGGTGATCGTGCCGTCGACCGCGGTGGATAGCATGAGTTTCGGCGGCGTCACCGGGATCACCGCGCTGGCGCAACAGGACGCGGGCCGGGCGAACGGCGACGGCGCTCCGCCCTCCGCGCCACCGCAGCAGCGCCCGCCGACGCCGCCCGCGTGGCCGCCGACGATGCAGTAGGAGCGTGAGAGCGCGGAGCGTGGCCGCGCTGGGCGGCGGCGCTCCGCGCTCTCGCCTGCGCGCGCCCGCGGGCGCATAGTACCAAAGTCCAGAATCGTCCCGCGACCTCTTGTCGGGGGCGCCCCGGGCTCCTACGCTTCCATCACGCGAATCCGTCGCGTCGCGGTCAGCCGCGCAGCGCCACAATCACACCGTACCGCTAGCGTCCATGGGAGGCCATCGTGCGTCGGGGATTCTTGCGCCCGCTTTTCGCCGTCGCCCTCTTCAGCCTGGCCCTACTGCCCGGGGTCGCCCTGGCGGCGCCACCCCCGAGTGTGACGCTCCCGCCGCAGGCGAACGTGCCGGTCTGTCCCGGCCCGGTCGTCCACGGGAACGCCCGTTGCTTCGCCCACCGGCGCACCGACGCCGGCGCCGTGGGCAAGGCGCCCGCGCCCGCCGGGGCGGTCGCCGCGCCGAATGCCTTCGGGAACGGCGGCGCCTACGACCCGTCCTACCTGCAGTCGGCCTACAACCTCGCCGCGGCGGCGAGCAGCGCCGGCGGCGGGCAGACGGTGGCGATCGTGGACGCCTACGACGCCCCGACCGTCGAGAGCGACCTGGCCTACTACCGTAACTTCTTCGCGCTCCCGCCCTGCACCACCTCCAACGGCTGCTTCCACAAGGTCAACCAGAGCGGCGTCGCCGGCTCCTACCCGAGCGGGAACAGCGGCTGGGCGCAGGAGATCTCGCTCGACGTGGACATGGTCAGCGCGATCTGCCCGAACTGCCACATCCTGCTCGTCGAGGCGAACTCCAACAGCCTGGCGGACCTCGGGACGTCGGTGAACACGGCGGTCGCGCTCGGGGCCACGGTCGTCAGCAACAGTTACGGCGGGTCCGAGTACAGCGGCGAGACGAACGACGACGCGGCCTACTACCGCCACCCCGGCATCCCCGTCGTCGCCAGCACCGGCGACAACGGCTACGGCGTCCAGTTCCCCGCGGCCTCGTCCTACGTCACGGCCGTCGGCGGCACGACGCTCAACCAGGTGACCAACTCGGGCACGCGCGACGCGACCGAGACCGCCTGGAGCGGCGCGGGCAGCGGGTGCAGCGCTTACTTCGCCAAGCCGTCCTGGCAGACCGACGCCGGCTGCGCGCAGCGCACCGTCGGCGACGTCGCCGCGGTGGCCGATCCCAGCACGGGCGTGTGGGTGTACTACAACAACGGCTGGTACATCTTCGGCGGCACCAGCGTCGCTTCGCCGATCGTCGCCAGCGTCTACGCGCTGGCCGGCAACACCGCGACGAACCCGGCCGCGACGCCCTACGCCAGCCCGGCGCAGCTCTTCGACGTCGTCAGCGGCAGCAACGGGAGTTGCGGCGGCTCGTACCTCTGCACGGCCGGCGCGGGCTACGACGGCCCAACCGGCCTCGGCACGCCGAACGGCACCGCCGCCTTCGCCAGCGCGGCGACCGCGCCGCAGCCGTATTTCACCCTGAGCGCCAGCCCGTCGCCCGCCACCGTCTACCGCGGGTCGGCCGTGAACTACACTGTCACGCTGACGGCCGTGAACGGCTACGGCGATTCGGTGCAACTCTCCGTCAGCGGCCTGCCCAGCCGGACGTATGCGTCGTTCAGCCCGGCCTCGGTCTCGCCGAGCAGCACCACGTCCACGTTGACAGTGCAAGCGACGTCGCGGGCGCCGCGTGGCAACTACACGCTGACGATCACCGGGACAGGCGCCGACGGCACGCGGCACACGACGAACGTGCAGCTCACCGTGCGGTAGGTTCACGGGCCGTGAGATCGGTCTCGCGGCTGGACGACTTCATTGAACTCGTAGGGGCCGGCCTCTGTGCCGGCCCTGTTTCTATTCGACCCGGCATCCGGGTTGGCACTCGGCACGCGGCGAGAGGATATCATGGCCCCGCGAAGACGGGTGCCCCGCCGCGGCACAGTCCGGTCGGGGGCCGCAAGCAGGCATACCGGGTGCTTGGCCGGCCCGGCGTCCGTGCCGGCATGGGGCCGGCCCCTACGAAGCCTGAATGCCTACGCGAGCCCGCGCCGCGCCATGACGCCCCACGGCGCACGCCCTACGGCCGCACGCGCCGCCGGGTGCCTGCGCCCTCGGCGCGGCGGTAGGCTTCGTCGAGCATCTCGGTCAGATGCTTCACCTTGACATGCGCCGCGCCCGCGCGCTCCAGCCCGGTCTGCAGTTGGATCATGCAGCCGGGGTTGCCCGAGACGACGATCTCCGGCGTGACGGAGCGGACGTTGCGCGCCTTGCGCTCCATCAGCCGCCGCGACATCCCAGGGTTGGTGATGTTGTAGATGCCGGCGCTGCCGCAGCAGAGGCTCGATTCCGGCATCTCCACCAGTTCGACGCCAGGAATCGCGGCGAGGAGCTGGCGCGGCGGCTTGGTTATCCGCTGCGCGTGCGCCAGGTGGCAGGCGTCCTGATAGGTGACGCGCGCCTCGATCCGCCCCAGTTCCCCGACGAGGCCGAGCCCGGCCAGGAACTCGCTGACGTCCTTGACCTTCGCCGCGAAGGCGGCGGCGCGGTCGGCCCACTCCGGGTCGTCGTGGAGCAGGTGGCCGTATTCCTTGAGCGTCGAGCCGCAGCCGGCCGCGTTGATGATGATCGCGTCCACGCCGAGATCCTCGAAGGCCGCGATGTTGCGCCGCATCATCGCTCGCGCCGAGGCGAGGTCGCCGCCGTGGACGTTGAGCGCGCCGCAACAGCCCTGCGCGGGCGGCACGACCACCTCGCAGCCGTTGCGTGCCAGGACGCGCGCGGTCGCGCGGTCCACGCGGGCGAAGGCGGTGCTCATGATGCAGCCGGCGAAGAGGGCGACCCGCGCCCGCCGCTCGCCGGCGGCCGGGTAGACCTGCCCCTCCGGCACGAAGAAGCGCCCGGAGATGCGCGGCAGGAAGCGCTCGGTCTCGGCCAGGCCGAGCGGCTTCAGCAGCCCGGTCTGGCGGACGAGCCACTGGGCGCCGCTGCGCTGGTAGAGCCGGAAGAGGCTCGATTGCAGGCGGAAGAGGCGCATATTGGGGAAGAGCACCTCGAAGGTCGCCTTGCGCAGCAGGCGCTGGGCCAGCGGGCGGCGGATGTGGCGCTCGACCTGGGTGCGCGCCGGTTCGACGATCTTGCCATACTGCACGCCGGAGGGGCAGACATCCTCGCAGGCGCGGCAGTCGAGGCATTCATACATCTGGTGGACGAAGCCGGCGCTGGTGACGTCGAGGCGACCTTCGCTGACCGACTTCATCAGGTAGATGCGACCGCGCGGCGAGGAGGTCTCCACGCGCGTCTCGAGGTAGGTCGGGCACGAGGTCAGGCAGAAGCCGCAGCGCACGCAGGTGTTGATGATCTCCGCGCTGGGCACGTCGGGGCCGTCGAAGCTCCGCCTCGGCAGCGTCTGCCAGTCGATCGTCTGCGTCGCCATGGGCCTCCGTCCCGCCGTTTCCCGTCCCGCCGGCCCCGTCGCCGTCCGCCTGGCGCCAGTATAGCAGGCGGTCTCAGGTCATCGTCGTGGCGGGCACGGCACCAGCGCCGGGTTGTCTGCGAGTCACGCCCGCTGAGCGGCGCGGATGAGCGCAGAATTAGGAAGAATGGCGCGTACCTACGGTATCCAAACCGCGGCCCGTCGTAGTAGTATGTTAAGCAACGCGGAGCAAGCCCCGGGGTGACGGGCTCCGCCCGCCGCCCCGAACCCACCCCGGCCGCGGGGTGAGGAGGACCGTGATGCAGGAACGAGTGCTGCTTGGCGAACTCCCGACACAGGACGCCGATCTGCTGGCACGCCTCAACGACTACTTCGAGCATCTCGACTACCGGCTGCGTCAGGGGCAGGGCTGGCTGATCTTCAACAGCGAGCGCGAGCGCGGGGCCAGGATCGTCCGCTTCATCCTGGAGCGCCTCGCCGCCTACCGGCCCTATTATTCCTCCTACTACGTGCCTTGGCGCGACTTCGCGCTCCACGCCTACGTCAGCGCCGTCGCGCTGCCGCAAGATGCCGGCGAGGTCGAGCAGGACGACGCGGAGAGTCCGCGCCGCCGCGAGTTCCAGATCGCGTCGAGCGTCGCCACCGCGACAACTTTCCAGCTCAAGCACGCCGACGTCGTGATCGTCAGCAACATCCACCCGGCGCAGTTGCACGAGACGATCCTGCTGAGCGAGACCGCCGTCGAGCGGAGCCGGCGCCGCCGCGCCACCATCGCCCTGACCCCGGACGACCCCTGGTCGCTCGCCGGCGCCTTCGACGCGGCCGACCCTTCGCGCACGACCTGGCGGCGCTTCTACGAGGCGATGCACGCGACGAGCCTCGTCGCGGTCTAGAAGGACTCAGGACTCAGGACTCAGGACTCAGTGGGGTCTGCGAGGCGATTGGCTACAGGTCGGCCAGTTGCCGAGGGGCGAGACCACTCAGTCCTGAGTCCTCGCGAGCGGAGCGGGCGATGCTCGGCTGCCTGTTGCTGCACGGGCTGACGTCCAGCCTATCCGTCGTGGATGGGCTGGTGCCGTATCTCGTGGAGCGCGAAATGCCCTACCGGTTGCCGGTGCTGCGCGGGCACGGCGGCGTGCCGGCCGACTTGCGCGGCGTGACCGCGGCCGACTGGTACGCCGATGCCGCCCGCGCGCTCGACGACCTGCTGGCCGAGTGCGACCGTGCGGTGGTCGTCGGGCTCTCGATGGGCGGGGCGGTGGCGCTCCACCTGTCCGCGGAGCGGGGCGACCGGCTGGCTGGCGTCGTCGCGCTCGCGCCGGCGCTGCGCCTGTCGGGCGGGCTGCGCGACCGCCTGCAGGTGGCGGCGCTCGCGGCGACGAACGGGCTCGTCCCGGTGGACGTGCGCAATGCCTACGAG
>DASSSV010000332.1:0-2298 GCA_035708265.1 Thermomicrobiales bacterium
CCGCCGGGCGGCTCGTCGCCGCCATCGCGGTCGCGAGACCATCGTAGCCCCAGACGCCGGGGATGTTGATCCAGAAGATGGCGCGGTCGGTCAGGTGGCCGACGGTCGGAGGGATGAGCGCGTTGATGTAGCGCTTGAACGCGCCGTGGCCGTGCTCCTCGTACTGGTGGAGCATGTACACGGGCAGTTGGAGGTAGGTCAGCAGCGCCGGGCGGGCCACGCCCCGGCGGACCAGCGGGGTGGTGAGGAAGAGGCCCGCGGCCAGGGGCAGGCCGGCCCGCGACCAGTGAGTATCCTGCATGAACCAGGTGAAGAAGGACTCGTCCCCGGCTTCGCGCACCATCACCACCGCCATACACTACATTGCTCGCGGACTCCGGCGGCCGCCAGTATCCTCGCGGGGGGATATTGCCGTCAAGCCGCTGCCCGGCCTCCTCGGCCGCGCACCACAACGGCACATCCAGCCTGCCGCCTGCCGTCTGCCGCCTGCCGTCTCCGGTGCGCTATACTCCCGGCGGCGCCCGGCCGGCGGGCGCGAGCGAAGGGAGGGCGCGATGGAGTATCGGACACTGGGCCGGACCGGGGAGCGCGTCAGCGCTCTGGGGCTCGGCGGGGCGCACTCGGCGCGGCTCGCGGACCCCGCGGAGTCGATCCGCCTCATCCGCACCGCCATCGACAACGGCGTCACCTTCCTCGACAACTGCTGGGACTACGCCGGCGGCGAGGCGGAGGAGCGGATGGGCCGGGCGCTGCGCGACGGCTACCGCGACCGGGTCTTCCTTATGACGAAGATCGACGGCCACACCGCCGCCGCGGCGGCCGCGCAGATCGACCAGTGCCTGCGCCGCCTCCAGACCGATCGCATCGACCTCATGCAGATCCACGAGGTCATCCGCCCCGACGACCCCGAGCGGGCCTTCGCCCCGGGCGGGACGATGGAGGCGCTGCTCGCCGCGCGCCAGGCCGGCAAGATCCGCTACATCGGCTTCACCGGTCACAAGGACCCGGCGATCCACCTGAAGATGCTCGACACGGGGTTCGCCTGGGACACCGTGCAGATGCCCCTCAACTGCCTCGACTACCACTACCGCAGTTTCGAGCGCGATGTGCTGCCGGTGCTGGTCGAGCGCGGCATCGGCGTCCTCGGCATGAAGCCGCTGGCCGCGGGCGAGGCGGTGCGCAGCGGCGTGGCGACGGCGGCGGAGTGCCTGCGCTACGCCCTCAGCCTGCCGACCTCGGTGGTCATCACCGGCTGCGACTCGCAGGTCGTGCTGGAGCAGGCGCTCGCGGCCTGGCGGGACTTCACGCCGCTGACGCCCGAAGAGATGGCCGCGCTGCGCGCCCGCACCGCCCCGCACGGCCGGGACGGCGCGCTGGAAGGCTACAAGTCCGGCGACCGCTTCGACGGCACGGTCCACAACCCGCACTGGCTGACGACCGCCTCGGTCGCGGCGTAGGCCGCCGGCCGCGCGCTCAGGGCGCCTCGACCGGGGCCGGCCGGGCGGCCGTCGCGCGGCGAGGGTCGCGCACGCCGCGCCGGGCGACGACCAGGCCGACCAGGGCGAGCGCCGCCGCCGCGGCGAAGACCGGCGGGTAGCCCCCGCGGTCGGCCAGGAGCGCCGCGACGAGCGGCGCCCCGACGGCGAACGGCGCCTGGGCCATCGTGGCGAGGCCGACATAGGTGGGGCGCTGCGCCTCGGGGGCCAGGTCGATGATGACGGTGAAGGCGGAGAGTTGCAGCCCGCTGGTCCCCAGGCCGAGCAGGAGGAACGCGGCCCCGTAGACGAGGACGCCGCCGCCCGGCGCGCGGGTGGCGAGCGCGGTCAGCGCGGCGAGCCCGGTGCCGAACGCGCCGCCCAGCAGGACCCGCTTGTGCCCCCCGTGGTCCCCGACGTAGCCCCACAGCACGTTGCCGAGGGTGGTGGCGGCGAGCAGCACCACCGCGTAGCGGCTCGCCGCCGCGTCGCTCAGCCGCAGCGACTGCGCGGCGTCGACGACGTAGAAGGGGGCGGCCGCGCCGGCGCAGGTGAGCAGGCCGAGCGCCACGAGATAGCCGCGCAGATTGCGGTCGCGCCGGATCAGCGCCGGCCAGCGCCGCCAGGCCGCGGCCCGGCGCTGCGGCGGCGCGACCCGCGCGGGGGCCGGCTCGCGCCCGAGCGCGATGCAGACGAAGGACACCACCAGGCAGCAGAAGGTGCAGGCGAAGCAGAGGGCCGAGCCCCGCGACCAGCCGTAGCGCTGGAGCAGCGCCGCCGCCCCCGCCCCGCCTCCCACGCCGAGCAAGCCGCCGAGCGCCGC
>DASSSV010000333.1:0-6681 GCA_035708265.1 Thermomicrobiales bacterium
ACGACCGAGGAGGTCGCGGCGGCGGTCAAGGTCGCCGCGCGCCACCGCGTCCCGATCGTCCCGCGCGCCGGCGCCTCGGCGATGACCGGCGGCAGCGTGCCGCGCGCCGGCGGCATCACGCTCGACCTGCGCCGGATGAACCGCGTGTTGGAAATCGACCTGGACAACCTGCAGGTCGTCTGCGAGCCGGGCATCGTCCACGACCAGCTCAACCAGGAGCTCGCGCCGCACGGCTTCTCCTTCCCGGTCGACCCCGGCAGCACCAAGATGGCGACGGTCGGCGGGATGGTCTCGAACAACTCCTGCGGGATGCGCGCGGTGCGCTACGGCAGCACCTATCACTATGTCCTGGGGCTGGAGGTCGTGCTGCCGAGCGGCGAAGTCATCTGGACCGGCTCGATGGGCTCGAAGGCGCTCCAGAGCGCGTCGGGGCTCAACCTCAACGGCGTTTTCGTCGGCGCGGAGGGCACGCTGGGGGTCATCACCAAGCTGCGCCTCAAGATTCTGCCGAAAGCGCGGGCGCGCGGCGTGGTGACGGCGCTCTTCGACCGGCTGGAGGACGCCGGCGAGGCGACGCGGCTGATCTTCCGCGGCGGGATCATCCCCTCGGCGCTGGAGCTGATGGACGCGGCGGCGATCCGCGCGGTCAACGCCTACAAGCCCGAGCTGCGGCTGCCGGAGGTCGCGGCGCTCCTGTTGATCGAGGTCGAGGGGCTGCCGGCAGGCGTGGCCGAGACGGCGCGGACGGTGGCGGACCTCGTGAAGACACTCACCGAGCGAGTCGAGTGGTCGGACACGCCGGCCGAAGTCGCGTCGCTCTGGCAGGCGCGCAGCGTCCTCGGCGCGGCGTCGGGGCTGATCCGCGAGCACGCCACGCGCGTGGCGACCGGTGAGGACATCGCCGTGCCGATCAGCCGGATGCCGGAGACGCTGGCCGCGATCGGCGAGATCGGCCGGCGCTACGGCATCGCCTGCACGACCTACGGCCACATCGGCAGCGGCAACGTCCACTCCGCCTTCGTGATCGACCCGCGCGACCAGGACGAGGTCGACCGCGTGCTCAAAGCCTCCGACGAGATCCACCAGCTCGCCCTGCGGATGGGCGGCACCGTCACCGGCGAGCACGGCGTCGGTTTCGTCCGCTCGGGCTACATGGGCCAGGAGCACGGCCCGGCGCTGGCGGCGATGCAGGCGATCAAGCGCGCGCTCGACCCCCTCGGTATCATGAACCCCGGCAAACTCCTCCCGAGCGAGGAGTAGCGCGCCCGGCCCCGCTTACCGGAACGGTACACCCGCATGTCCGCCGCGGTCGGTGCGAGGAGCACCCGCCGGTACGGTCGGGAGCCCCGCGGGACCGTCGCGGCCGGCTCGCGCGGGGTGACGCCGCGGGGGCGGCGCTGGTGGAATCGGGGCGCGGCGCGGCGGGGCGCTGCTCGCGCCGGTGGTTGCCGTTGGAGGGGGTATGGCGCAGGGCGAGAGCGGGCGGCGAATGAAGATCGGCGCGTTCGCGCGGACCGGCGAGCGGATGCTGACCAACCCGCGCGTGCGGTTCGGCGATATTGAGGACCTGGCGCTGGCCGCCGAGGCGGCCGGCCTCGACTCCTTCTGGCTCCCGGACCACCTCATCTTCCGTCCCCACGAGCCGGAGGAGCTCGGCTGCTGGGAAGTCTTCACCTTCCTGAGCGCCCTGGCCGGCGTGACCTCGACGATCGCGCTCGGGCCGTTCGTGGCCGCGGTCCCGTTCCGCAACCCGGCCCTCCTCGCCAAGATGGCCGACTCCCTGGACGAGGTCTCGGGCGGGCGCTTCATCCTCGCGCTCGGCGCCGGGAATTGGGAGCCGGAACACACGATGTTCGGCTACCCGTTCGATCGCCGCGTCAGCCGGTTCGAGGAGGCGATCCAGATCATCGCGCCGCTGCTGCGCGAGGGGTGCGTGGACTTCCACGGGCGCTATTACACGGCGGCCGACTGCGTCCTCCGCCCGCGCGGCCCGTCGCCGTCCGGCCCGCCGATCTGGGTCGGTACCCGGGGCGAGCGGATGCTGCGGATCGCCGCCCGGTACGCGGACGCCTACAACGCCATCTGGCCGGTGACGCCGGCCGAGGTGGCGGCGCAGCGGGCTCGGCTGGTCGCCGCCTGCGCGGACGTCGGGCGCGACCCCGCGACGCTCGACCTGACCGTCGGCACCTTCGTCCACCTGCCCGAGCACGGCCGGCCCGTCGCGGACGACCGGGCGATCAGCGGCACGGAGGAGGAGATCGCGGCGCAGTTGCGGGTGTTCGCGGACCTCGGCGTGCGGCATCTGATCGTGGACTTCCGCCCCGACATCAGCGTCCAGGCCATCGAGGACTTCGGCCGCGTCCTGGCGCTCGCGAAGTAGGCCGCCACCGGGGCTGCGACCTCCAGCCGGGGACGGCACACGATAGCGGAGAAAGGGACACGATTGGCGACGAGCAACTCCGACCTCGACGAGTACGTCGACGCCGAGGGGTACGACCTCGAAAACGGCCTGACCGGGCCGGACCTCGACTACTACCTGGACCTCGCCCGCGCGGTCGGCGGCCCCGCGCTCGACCTGGCCTGCGGCACCGGGTTCCTGACCATCCCCTTCGCGGAACTCGGGCTGGCGATGACCGGCGTGGACCGCGCGCCGGAGATGCTCGACCTCGCCCGGAGCAAGGGCGCGGCGCTGCCGATCCGCTGGGTGCGCGCCGACATCCGCGCGCTCGACCTGGGCGAGCGCTTCCGCCTGGTCACGCTGACCGGCAACGCCTTTCAGGAGTTCCTCACGCTGGAGGACCAGGAGGGGCTGCTGGGCACGGTGCGGTGCCATCTCGCACCGGACGGGGTCTTCGCGTTCGAGACCCGCTTCCCTCGTCCGTCCGAACTGCTCACCCCCGCCGCGCTCGCTGGGGACTGGTCGGAGGAAACCGTCTGGCGGCGCTACGAGAACGCGAGCGGGCAAGCGGTCACCGTCTCCACGGCGCAGCGCCACGACATCATTCGGCAGACGGTGGAGTACGTCATCCATCAGCGCTGGCGGGAGGACGGGCGCGAGCAGGTCCGGACGGAGCGGGCGACGCTGCGCCTCGTCTACCCGCGCGAGATGGAGGCGCTGCTGCACTACAACGGCCTCGCCATCCGCGACGCCTACGGGGACTGGGACCGCCGGCCGCTGGACGGCACGAGTCCGCGGATGATCTACGTGTGCGTACCGCGCCCCTGATACGGCCGGGCGCGACTCCCCGCCCTGGCCAAACGGGACCTTTGGGGGATAGCGGCGGCGGGCACCCGCCGCTAGGCTGATAGGCATACCGCGCCAGAGAGTTCAGACACCGGGCGTCCAGCCGCCCAGACGTGTCATAACGTGCGCTGGCACGGTCTCTGCGTCGGTGGATGGCGGAAAGGTGGTGCCCATGATGGCCCGGGCGTCGAAGAACCATACACAGGAGCGGGCTAGCGCCCAGCCCGTGAGCGAAGAAGAACGCAAGGCCACGGGTTACACCGAGTATGCCCGCGGCGTGCCGGAGCCGCTCGACCGGGTCGAAGTGGCCCTGCGCCGGGTGGACTATCTCTTCTGGCGGCTGCGCCACTGGCGACGTCGCGCGAAGTAAGCGCCGAAGGCCTCGCCGCTACCGCCTCCCCCTCTCAGTTCCCCGACCAGCATGCTCGCTGGCTGCCACTCGCGTGTCGAACGCGGGCATTCGGCGCGCCTACCGCCGCCCCCGGCCGCGCCGCGCGCCCGCGACGGCGACGGCGGGTTGCTCCGCTCCCGCCCCCGCTTCCGCGACCGGCGCGCGATGCTCGGCCGCGCGGTGCGTCTCCGGCGCGCGGACGGCGAAGAGGAGCGCCGCCGCGGCCGAGAGCAGCGCGGTGGCCGCGAGCGCGGTGTTCACGCCGATGGCGTCGGCGGCGAAGCCGAGGATGAGCGGCCCGACGACGTAGCCGAGATCGCCGAGCATCCGGTAGGTGCTCATCGCCGCCGCGTTCATGCCGGGCGAGGCGACGTCCGCCGCGTAGGCGCCCGGCGCGTCGCTGCTGATGCCCGACGCGACGCTCCAGACGGCGCAGGCGGCCAGGAACCAGCGATAGGCGGGGGCCAGCGCGAAGAGCACCAGCGCGACGCCGGTCAGGGCAGTCGCGGGCACGATGACCGTCTTACGCCCGAAGCGGTCGACCGCCGCCCCCGACGGGTAGGCCAGCGCGATCCCCATCACGCTGATCAGCCCGAGGCCCAGGCCGATGCGGTCGGGCCCGAGGCCGAGCCGGTGCTGGGCCAGGACCGGGATCAGGTTGAAGAGGGCGCCGGTGCGCGCGAAGGCCGCGCTGAAACTGATCAGGCAGACCGGCAGGAAGCCGGGGCGCGCGGCCAGCAGCGGCACCTGCGCGCGGAACGGCGGCAGCGCCGCCACCACCGCGCCGCCGTCGCGCCAGCCCTTCGTCTCCGGCACACGGAACCAGGCGACGACGGCCACCATCGACCCTAACACGGCGAAGGCGTAGAAGGGCGCGGCCAGGCCGAAGCGGTCGGCCAGGAGCCCGCCGGGGAAAGGGCCGGCGCCGACGGCGAAGGCGAAGACCCCCGAGTAGGTCGCCATGATCCGCCCGCGGCGGGCCGGTGTGCTGATGTCGGCCAGGACGATCTGCGCGGCGGTGAGGACGAGCGCGGCGCCCGCGCCGGCCACGAACCGCGCGCCGACGAAGGGGAGGTAGGCCGGGGCGAGGGCGCAGAGGAGGTTGCCGGCCACCGTGACGAAGCTGCCGATCGTCAGCGCGGCGCGCCGGCCCCAGCGGTCGGCGAGCTGGCCGGCCGGCACGTTGATCAGGAAGCGCGCCAGCCCGTAGATCGCGATGGTCAGCCCGATGGCGGAGGCGGGGACGTGGAAACTGCTGGCGTAGAGGGGGACGACCGGGACGATGCTGCCGAAGCCGAGCTGGTTGCAGGCGATCAGCACGCACATCCAGACGAGGACGCGGTTCTCCGCGTACCAGCCGCCGCTCGCGAACGCCCGCCGCATCGCCGCCCCCCGCGCCGCCCCGCGCCGCCACCGCCGCGACGGCGCGGGGCATTGTAGCGCAAGGCCGCGGGGGACGGCCCGCGCATCACTCGCCGCGCAGTTGCACCACCTTCGCCGCGCCGGAGGTGTCCCGGCTCACGCTCGGCACGCCGATGTATTGCACGATGCCGGCGCCGCTGACCCGCGCGGTGAGGTCGTCGCTCACGCGCACCGTCGTCTTGCCCACGCCCCTGACGGCGACCGTCGCGTGCTGGCTCGCCAGGTCGCCGGCGCGGTACTCGCCGGCGCCATCGAGGGTGATGTCCTGCGTCGTCGCCGTGCCGGCGGCCGTCACCTTGCCCGCGCCGGAGATCGTCACGCGCAGCTCGCCGGTCGTGAGGTGGTCGAGCGCGGCCTCGCCCGCGCCGTCGAGCTCGATCGTCAGCCGGTCGGTGTCGAGCTTCGCCGCCGTCATCCTGGCGGCGCCCGAGAGCCGCACGGCGCGCAGGTCTTTGACCGTGACGGTGTAGGTGAGTGGCCTGGTGGGCCAGATCCCGCCGGACGACCAGCCCCAGACGGTGTGCTTGTTGTCGACGTCGATCGTCAGCCGGCCGCCTTGCACGTTCGTCTGGACGTGCGCCAGGATAGTGTCTTCGCCCTGAACGGTCAGCGCCTCGCGGTCCCCCTGCACGACGACGAGCGTGCCGACGCCTTCCACGGCGATCTCCTGGAAGTCCGTCACGGGCCGCGACTGGGTGACGACGTGCCCCGACCCGCGGACGCCGGCCGCGCGCAGCGCCAGCGAGAAGGCGATGCTGCCCACGATGACAGCGACGGCCGCGACCGCGGCGAGGGCCAGCAGGCCGCACCCCAGGAGGGGGGCGCACCCGCCGCCCGACCGGCGCGCCGGTCGGTGCGCTCGCGGCGGCTCGGGCCGCCTCCCGCTCTCGTCCGCGATGAACGGGGCGTACTCTTCCTCGGGCAAGCCCCACGGGTCGCCCGCGACGCTGTGATCCACCATGCCACTCTCGCTTTCTCTCATCTCCCGTGCGCCGCGGCCGTGCTCGGGATCCTGCCTGCAGTATGCCGGCCGGTCGTCGGGGAAATACCGCGAAAGTGTGGCGAGTTTGTGACCGGGCGAGTGGCGAGTGACGAGGGGAGGGGCGAGGGGCCGGCAATTGCCGCCGTCTAACCCGCGGTTGAAGTCGCGGCTGGAGGCTCGCTATCGCTCGCCGCGAAACCCGCCTGCGCGGGTTATCCTCAGGCCGCGCCGCGGCCCTGCCCTGTGGCGCATCATGGCACCCGCCGGGGCCTCCCGGCGGGGTGTTTCGTGTCCGGGGGTGGGCGATCGCCCTGCGCGCGCCGCGCGGCGGCGACGGCGTTGGGCCCGCCCCCCGGCCGGGTCGCGCGCGGCCCGCCCGCCCCCGGCCCCCGCAATCCCTGGCGGTCGCCGCGCCGGGGCGCGCCGGGCGCGGGCTCCTGGGCCAACCCGCCCCGGGCCTCTGCGGGCGGTGCCGCGGCGGTCGGCCCCCGCCCGCCGCCGCCGCCGGGGCGGCGACCGGGGCACGGCCTGGCGGGCGAGGGTGGCCGGGCCGGCGGAGGCCGGCGCCGCGCCGCGCCGGGAGGGCCGCCCCCGGGCGGACGCCGCCCGGCGGGCCAGCTGGAGGCCCGGAGCGCCGCGAGC
>DASSSV010000334.1:0-5046 GCA_035708265.1 Thermomicrobiales bacterium
GGTCGCCGCGGCCGGGGCGCTGGTCGCCTGGCCGCTCGCGGCGGCGGTCGGCGCGCTCGTCGGCGCGGCCGCCGCGGCGGTGGCCGGGGCGCTCGTCGCGGTCGGGCTGGCGCCGCCGCAGGCGGCGAGGACGGCGGCGACGGTCGCGCCGCTCGCCCCGACCAGGGCGAGGCGCAGGACGTCGCGCCGCCGCAGGCCCCGGCGCCCCCGGGCGTCGGCGAAGGGCCGGACGTCGTCCGGCGTGAACGGGCTCATCGGGCTGTCCTCCTGTTCCGTCGGTGCGCGCTCGTCGGGCTGGTTCCGCCCCACCGGAACCAGCCCACCCGACCCCACCTCACGCGGCGCCCGCGCCGCGGCCACGCCGTCGCCCGCCCCGGCCCTCCTTCCCGACGCGCGGCGAGCCTCACGCCACCCGCCGCGTTGCGCTCCCGCCCTCTCGCGTTCGATATTGTCTCCGTCCGATGGCCGCGAGCCGATCGTAATGCGAGGCGCGCGCGGTTGTCAACCGCGGCGCCGCGACCCATCGATCTGCTACAATCCTTGCCCGAATGGACGCCGAGTCGACGGGCGGGGTGGCGATGCGACGGGGCGCGGCACTGGCGGCGCGAGGGCAGGCGGGGCGATGAGGCGGACCGCGCGCCGCCTCGCGCTGGGCCTGGCGCTGCTCGTCGCGCAACTGCTGCTCGGCTGCACCCTCGGCGGCCGGTCCGCGACGCCGACCGCCACGCCGGGCGCGACGGCGACCCCGGCCGGGGCGACCGCGACGGCCGGCCTCGCCGGCACGGTCGGCGCCGCGGCGCCCACCGCGACCGGCGCGCTCCCGGCGTCCCCGACGGCGCGGCAGGGCGGCGCGCCCGCGCCGGCCAGTCCCGCCGCGGCCGGCACGCCGCTCGTGCTGACCGCGCCGCCGCGCACCGGGCACCCGACGCCGCGCGGCGCCCAGGTGCTCACCATCGCCGGGGGGCAGGCCCCGCCGACGCTCGACCCGGCGCTCGTCCGTGATGTCGACAGCGCCTTCCTGGCGCACCAGGTCTTCCGCGGCCTCGTCCGCCTCGACAACACCCTCACCCCCGTGCCCGACCTCGCCGAGCGGATCGCGGTGAGCCCCGACGGTCTGACCTACACCTTCACGCTGCGCGCCGGCGCCGTCTTCCAGGACGGCCGGCCGATCACCGCCGACGCGGTCAAGTACAGCCTCGAACGGGCGACCGACCCCGCGCTGGCCGGCGGCCACGGCGATCAGTTGCCGGGCGCGACCTACCTGAACGACATCGCCGGCGCGCCGGATAAACTCGCCGGCCGGGCGCACGACCTCCGCGGCGTGCGCGTGGTCGACGCCCACACCCTGACGATCGCGCTCGACGCGCCGAAGGTCTACTTCCTGATGAAACTCAGCCACCCGGTTGCCTCGGTGGTGGACCAGGCGAACGTCGCCGGCGGCGCACGCTGGTGGCAGCACCCCAACGGCAGCGGGCCCTTCCGGCTCGATTCCTTCGCCGCCGACAAACTCGTCTTGAAGCGCTTCGACCGCTTCTACGGCGGCGCGCCGACCCTGGAGACGGTCAACGTGCTGCTCGGCTCGGCGGCCAGCGAGCCGATGAACCTGTACGAGGGCGGCACGATCGACTACACCCAGGTGCCGCTCTCGTCGGTCGACCGCGTGCTGGTGGCGTCGAGCCCGCTGCACGCCGAACTGACCGTCACCCCGCAGCTCGGGCTAACCTACATCGGCTTCAACGTGACGATGCCGCCCTACGACGACCCCAGCGTGCGCCGCGCCTTCCTCCAGGCGCTCGACCGCGGCAAGATCGCGCGCGTCAGCGAGGAGGGCAAGGTCGTCCTCGCCCAGGGCATCGTGCCGCCGAACATGCCCGGCGGGCCGTGGACCGGCACGATCCCGCCGTATGACCTGGCCGCCGCGAAGGCCGACCTCGCCGCCTCGCGCTACGGCGGCGCGCCGGGCCTGCCGCGCGCGCAGCTCTACACCGCCGACGGCGGGATCGCGGTGACGATGGAGCAGGTCTACAAGCGCGACCTCGGCGTGCCGCTGGAGGTCATCGGCGTGGACTGGCCGCAGTACCTCCAGGGCCTCAGCGCGCGGTCGTACCCGGCGTTCGAGTTGAGCTGGGTGGCCGACTACCCCGACCCCGAGAACTTCCTCGGCGTCCTCTTCGCCAGCGACAGCGGCGAGAACCAGACCGGCTACCGCAACCCCGAGGTGGACCGCCTGCTGGCCGAGGCGGCGGTCGAGCGCGACCCCGCGAAGCGGCATCGGCTCTACCTCCAGATCCAGCAGCGCATCCTCGACGACGTCGTGATCATCCCGATCTACCACGCGATCGAGTACACTGTGGTCAAGCCCTACGTCAAGGGCCTGACGATCACGCCGATGGGCATTCTGGACCTCGACACCGTCTGGATCGAGCGATGACCTCGCGCTATGGCTTCAGCCCCCGTCCCGCGCCCGCGCCCGACGCCTCGGTCGCGCCGCTGCGCGCGGAGGACGCCGCGCGCCTCGGCCTCGGCTGGGGCAGCAGTTTCTCGGCGCGCGAACTCGCCCAGCACCTCCGCGACTATCCCGGCCTCTCCTGGTGGATCCCCGCCACCGGCGAGTACCTGATCGGCGAGCCCTGGCGGCACCGCGACGAGATCGCGGCGATCCGCGAGATGAGCGCCCGGCTGCACCAGGGCCCGCTGGCCGACGCCTTCTGCGCCGCGTCGCGCGAGCGGGGCTACCGGCTCGCGGTGATGGTGGACCAGCACGAGATCCGACGCGATGGCTTCTACCAGGAACTCGGCTTCGCGCTGATGCAGGAGATCCTGATCTACGAGCTGCGCCGCCTGCCCCGCCCGATCCCGCCCCCGGCGACGCTGCGCTTCGCGCCGGTGACGCCCGCCACTAACGCCGACCTGCTGGCGGTGGACCACGCCGCCTTCCCCTGGCTCTGGCGGAACAGCGCGGGCGAGTTCGCCGCCTATGCCGCGCTCTACGGTGTCGAGATCTTCCTGGGGCGCGAGCCGGGCGGCGCGGCGGTCGCCTACGTCGGCATCACCTCCTACCGCGGCTGGGGCCACCTCGACCGCATCGCGGTGATCCCCGAGCGGCAGGGCCGCGGCTACGGCCTGGAGGCGCTCAACTTCGCGACCGCCCGCCTGGCCGAGCACGGCGCGCGCCACGTCGGCCTCAGCACGCAGTCCGACAACGTCCGCTCGCAGGGCCTCTACGAGCGCTACGGCTTCCGCCGCACCTTCCACAACGACTACTCGATTTACGGGAAGTGGCTGAACGGGGAAGGATGAAGTACGAAGTACAAATGACGAATGAGTGAGTCTGGGCGGGTAGCGCCAGCCGCGGCCCGCTATTCGTACTTCGTACTTCGTACTTCGTACTTCGCCGCCGTGGCGCGCAAAGCGTGGTCGGCCAGGACGAGCGCGGCCATCGCCTCGACGATCGGGACGGCGCGGGGGAGGACACAGGGGTCGTGCCGCCCGCGGCCCTTGAGCGTCGTTTCCTGATGGTCGCGGGTGACGGTGCGCTGCTCGCGCGCGATCGTCGCGGTCGGCTTGAAGGCGACGCGGAAGTAGACCGTCTCGCCGTTGGTGATGCCGCCCTGCACGCCGCCGCTGCGGTTGGTGCGCGTGCGGACGCGGTCGCCCTCCAGGTAGAACTCGTCGTTGTGCGTCAGGCCCGTGAGATCGGTGCCGGCGAAGCCGGAGCCGATGTCGAAGCCCTTGGCGGCGGGGAGGCTGAGCATCGCCTTCGCCAGGTCGGCCTCCAGGCGGTCGAAGACCGGCTCGCCCCAGCCGGGCGGGCAGCCGCGCGCGGCGCAGGTGACGACGCCGCCGAGCGAGTTGCCGTCCTTGCGCGCCGCCTCCACCGCCGCGATCATGTCTTCCGCCACCGCCAGGTCGGGGCAGCGGATCGGCATGCGGTCGACGTCCTCGCGCGTGACCGTCTCGACGTCGCATTCGGCGACGAGGTCATGCACCTTCGAGACCCAGGCGACGATCTCGACGCCGTGGCTCTCGCGGAGGAGTTTGCGGGCGATGGCCCCGGCCGCGACGCGCCCGGCCGTCTCGCGCGCGCTGCTGCGCCCGCCGCCGCGCCAGTCGCGGAAGCCGTACTTGGCGTCGTAGGTGTAGTCGGCGTGGCTGGGCCGGTACGCCTCGCGGATCTCGCGGTAGTCGCCGGGGCGCATGTCCTCGTTGGGGATCAGGAGCGAGATCGGCGTGCCGAGCGTCCGGCCCTCGAAGACGCCGCTGAGGATGCGGACGGTGTCGGACTCCTTGCGCTGCGTGACGAGGCGGCTCTGGCCTGGCGCGCGGCGGTCGAGGTCGGGCTGGATGTCGGCCTCGGCGAGCGGCAGGAGCGACGGGCAGCCGTCCACCACGGCGCCGATCGCCGCGCCGTGCGACTCGCCCCAGGTCGTCACGCGGAAGAGTCGCCCGAAGGTGTTGCCCATCCCTTGCTCCCGCTGCGAGCGGGTGCGCCCGACCGGGCGCGCCGCCCCTCCCCCGCGGCGGACATGATAGCCAATGGCGGCGCTCCTGTGAACCCCGCGGTCGCGCTTCGGTGCCGCCGGCCCGGCTCCCGCGGCCCGGCCGTAGTACGCGATCGTCCTGCCGCGGCGTCTGGCGTCACGGGGCGGCGGCGTCGCCCGCCGGTCGGGTGTCGTAGCGTGCCAGGATCTCTCCCATGACTTTCCGATCGATCGGGGTGTCGCCGGGGAACGCACGCGCGATCTCCTCGAAGAACCGCTCGCGCCCCGGCCCGGAGTCGATCTGGAGATATCGGCAGGTCCCCGTGCCGGCGTTGGCGAAGGTGTGCCCGACGCCCTTGGGCACGAAGACGCACGTCCCGGCACCGCCCCGCACCGTGCGATCGCCGATCTCGACCGCGAGCTCGCCCTCGAGGACGTAGAAGGCGTGGTCGGTGTCCTGGTGCATGTGCGGCGGGACCCCGCCGAAGCCCGGCGGCAGCGTCGACTCCGTGAGCTCGAAGCGGCCGCGGGTTTCCGCCCCCCGCACCTTGAAGACGGTGTCGCT
>DASSSV010000335.1:0-2483 GCA_035708265.1 Thermomicrobiales bacterium
CGGCGAAGCGGTCAACTGCGGCAGGGCCCTTCCTATCGTCTATCGTCTATCGTCTATCGTCTCCGCTGCCGCGCCGCCTCGAAGAGGATCACGGCGGCGGCGACGGCGGCGTTGAGCGAGTCGAGGCCGCCGGCGAGGGGGATGGCGAGGGTGCCGGTGCAGCGGGCGCGGGCCTCGTCGCTGAGGCCGCGGTCCTCGTTGCCGATGATGAGCGCGCTCGGCGCGGTCCAGTCGGCGGCGCTGTAGGCCGTCTCGCCGCCGGCCTCGGCGCCCCAGACGGCGTCGCAGGCGTCGAACGCCTCGTCGAGCAGGTCCCAGCCGACGTGCGAGCGGAGCGCGAGGCGGAAGTGCGCGCCCATCGCCGCGCGGACGACCTTGGGGTTGTAGAGGTCGACCGTGTGCGGCGTCGTGTAGAACGCCGTCGCCCCCGCGCCGACCGCCGTGCGCAGCATCGTCCCGAGGTTGCCGGGGTCGCGCACGCCGTCGGCGACGGCGATCAGCGCCGGGCCGGGCGCGGGCCCGCGCTGCTCGGGGAAGGCGAAGACGGCGACGATGCCCTGTGGCGTCTCGGTCTCGCCGACCGAGCGCAACACCTCGGGGGTCACTTCGAGGAGGCGGATGGTGTGCCCGTAGCGCTCCTGCAGGTCGCCGAGGCGGACCAGCACGCGGTCCTGCGCCTCGCCCTCCCCGAGGAGATCGCGCGCCAGCAGCACCGCGCGCGGGCGCGCCCCGGCGCGGAGCGCATCGTCCAGCAGCCGCAGCCCCTCCACCACGAAGGCGCGCTCGCGCTGCCGCTCGCGCCGCCGGCCGAGGCCGCGGACGTACTTGACGGTCGGGTTGTCCAGGCTGCGAATCGTCGTGACCATGCGTCCGAGTGCCGAGTGCCGAGTGACGAGTGACGAGAGGCGGGGTGTGCCGCCCGTGGGCATTATGCACGGGCAGGGGCGCCAGCGCCAGCGGGGCGACGGTGATTGAGGACGCATACGTTGATGATGGGCCCACAAGCGCGCCCCCATCACAAAGCCTGCCCACGAAGGCTGGGTCGCGGGGCCGAGGCTCAGCCCGCGCAGGCGGGCTTCGTGGCGGGGCGCCCGCTCGCGGGCCTGCCGATAGCGCGGCTTCAGCCGCCAGGCCCCCTCCCCCACCTAACACGCTCCCACGGCCCACGGCCTACGCCCCACGGCCCACGCTGGCTCCCGGGGCCCCGGCTGGCTATACTGGGATTATCGGTCAAGCTGCCCGCGGGGGCGGGCGGCGCGCGTACCGGGGGACTGATGACGCACGATCCGCGGCCGGGGCTCTACGACCTGACCCTCGCCGAACTCGAAGACTATCTCGCCGCGCGCGACCTGCCGCGCTATCGCGCCCGACAGATCTTCGGCTGGGCCTATGGCCGGCTGGTCGAGACCTACGACGCCATGACCAACCTGCCGGCCGCGCTCCGCGCGCGCCTGGCGGCCGACCTGCCGCTCGCGACCTTCCCGGCCGTGCGCGAGGTCTCCGCCGTCGAGCCGGAGGGCGAGACGGTCAAATTCCTCTTCGAGACGCCCGACGCGCGCCACGTCGAGGCGGTGCTGATGTTCTACCCCGACCGCGTGACCGCCTGCATCTCCTGCCAGGTCGGCTGCCCGATCCGCTGCACCTTCTGCGCGACCGGCCTCGGCGGGCTGGAGCGCAATCTCACCGCCGGCGAGATGGTCGCGCAGGTCGTCGCGCTGGCCCGCCGCGCGCGCGACGCCGGCCGGGCGCTGACCAACGTCGTGATGATGGGCATGGGCGAGCCGCTGGCGAACTACGCCGCGACGCTCAAGCTGATCGCCATCCTCAACGAGCCGGCCGGCCTCGGCTTCGGCGCCCGCCGCGTCACCGTCTCGACCGCGGGGATCGTGCCGAAGATCGAGCAGTTGGCGGAGGAGCCGTACCAGGTCAACCTCGCCGTCTCGCTCCACGCGCCGCTGGACGACCTGCGCGCGTCGCTGGTGCCGCTCAATCGGCGCTGGCCGGTGGACGACCTGCTGGCCGCCTGCCGCCGCTACGTCGCGCGCACCCACCGCCGCGTGACCTTCGAGTACATCCTGATCCGCGACGTGAACGACGCGCCCGAGCTGGCCGAGGAGCTGGCCCGGAAACTCGACGGCCTCCTCTGCCACGTCAACCTGATCCCCTGCAACCCGACGCCGGCCGGCCCCTTCCAGCCGCCGCCGCCCGAGCGCATCGGCCAGTTCGCCAACATCCTGCGCGCCGCGGGCATCCCGGCGACGGTGCGCTGGTCGCGCGGCGTCGGCATCGCCGCCGCCTGCGGCCAGCTCCGGGCCGAGCACGAGGGCGCCCCCGCCCGCCCGATCCATCCCACCCGCCGCGCCGCCGCCCCCGTCGCCACGCGGACGCGAGGGGCGCTGGCGGCTGAAGCCGCGCCTTGGGGCGCCTGACGGCGCACGAAGCCCGCCTGCACGGGCCGGGACGCGGGGCCAGCGAATCCCCGG
>DASSSV010000336.1:0-15210 GCA_035708265.1 Thermomicrobiales bacterium
TCGGCGTCCATTGGCGAGACTCCGGTGCGGGGTCTGCTACCACCGCTGCACGAGGAGGATCGCCAATGGACGCCCCGGAGTATACTGGCCTGCTCGCCGCCTTGCGCGGCGTGCCCGATCCCCGCCGCGCGCGCGGGCGGCGGCACGCCTGGCCGCTGATCCTGACCGTGCTCGCCGCGGCGCTCCCGAGTGGGCAGCGCAGCGTGCGGGCGATCGGGCAGCGGGCGGACGAGCGCCGGGAGGAGGTGGTGGCCCTGTTGCAGCCGCCGGGCGGGCGCCTGCCGAGCGCGTCGACGCTGCGCCGGGCGCTGCGCGCGGTGGACGTGGCGGCCCTGGAGCGGCAGGTCGCGCGCTTCGGCCGGGGGCTGCCGCGCCCCGCATCGGCGACGCCCTGGGCGGGCCAGGCGGTCGACGGGAAGGCCGTGCGCGGCGCCGCCGCGCACGGCGCGCCGGTGTACCTGGTCAGCCGCGTGCGCCACGGGGACGGCGTGGCTCTCGGGCAGGTGCGGGTGGCGGCCAAGAGCAACGAGATCACCGCCGCGCCGCGCCTGCTGGCGGGGCAGGACCTGGCGGGCGTGGCGATCACCATGGACGGCCCGCTGGCCCAGCGGGGCCTGGCCGCGCAGATCCGCCGGCAGCGCGGCCACTACCTGCTGGTGGCCAAGCGCAACCAGCCGACGCTCTACGCGGCGATCGCGGAGCTCTTCGCCTGCCCGCCGCCGCCCGTCCCGGGGGACGCGCTGGCGACGGCCGCGACGATAGACAAGGGGCACGGGCGCCGGGAGACGCAGCCCCTGGCCCGCAGCGCCGCGCTCAACGCCGAGCTCGACTGGCCCGACGTGGGGCAGGTGCTGCGGCGCACGACGCGCGCCGTCCTGCTCGGCACCGGCAAGGTCCGCCAGGAGGTCTGCTACGCCCTGACCAGCCTCACGCCTCGCCAGGCCACGGCGGCCCACCTGGAGGCGCTGTGGCGCGGCCACTGGACGATCGAGAACCGGGTGCATTACGTGCGCGATGTGACTTTCGGCGAGGACGCCGGGCAGCAGCGGACGGGCAATACGCCCCAGGCCCTCGCCGCCTTGCGCAACGGCCTGCTCGCCCCGGTGCGCCGGGCGGGCTGGGCCAGCGTCGCCGACGCCCTGCGCCACGACGGCGCCGACGCCCCGCGCGCCCTCCGCGCGCTCGGTGCCCTCCCGCCCGGACTTTGACACGGCCCTGGCACTGCGGTGACGGGTGAGGAGGGGGACCGGTGCCCATGCCGCCCGCGCCGCCCTCCACCCCGTCGGTGCCGGGACGCGGCGCCGGCGCTCAGTCGCCCGGGCGCTGGCCCGCCGCGCGGCAGCGGGCGGCGGGCCGGCCGGGGTCGTCGCGGTAGACGGCGAAGTAGCGGAAGAGCTCGCGCAGCAGCAGCGTGTCGCTGACGCGCTCCAGCGGGAATTCATCCCGCAACGGCCAGCAGCGGTCCCGGCTCATGACGATGAGGGGCAGCGCGCCCCGGCCGGCCGGGGCGCGCGTCGGCGGCGCGCGGCGCAGTTCGTCGCCCGGGTCGGCGACGACGCGGTGGGGCTGCCGGTCGAGGGTCAGCAGGTAGTCCAGGATGTTGAGCGCGTCGGCGCCGTCGTGCAGGTCGACCTTGTCGAGCCGCTGGTCGAGCCAGACGGGCGTACCCGGCCCCCGCTCCGCCTCGATGGTCTGCACCGCCGCCAGGAACGCGGCGTTGTCCGGGTCGCGCGCCGCCTCCTCGCGGTAGTAGCGGGCCAGGGGCAGCAGCGGGTAGAGCACCAGCAGGGCCACGAGGGCCAGCGGCGCCGCGGCGGCCGGCGCCCGCCAGCGCCGCGGCACGGCGGCGAGCGCCCGACCGGCCAGGGCCAGCGCCGCGGCGGCGACCGCGACCAGGAGCGGCGGCAGGAGGAAGGCGACGTAGCGCCCGGTCAGCAGGAAGCGGTCGCCGGCGACGCCGTAGGCGTGATTGAAGTAGGGCAGCACCGCCGCCGTGCTCAGGAGCGCCAGCAGCGGCAGCGGCCGTCCGCCGCGGGCCAGCAGGGCCAGGCCCAGCAGCGCCAGGCCGACGACCGCCAGCAGGTAGGGCGAGGTGAGGTAGTGCAGCGGGCGCGCCGGCAGGCGGAAGGGGTCGCTGAGCATGCGCGCCAGCTCGCCCAGGAGGCGCCCCAGGTTGCGATGGTAGCTGTCCCAGCCGGGGTGCGTCTCGTAGGCGTAGTCGCGGCGCGCGCGCACTCGCCGCACCCCCGCCAGCCCGTGCGTGAGGTTGTAGGCGAGCACCGGGCCGTAGGCCGGCAGGGCGGCGCCGACCGCGGCGTAGGGCCACGGGCGGCGCAGGATTCCCCAGGCGCGCCGGGCGGCGAGGGCGAGCAGCGCCGCGGCGGCGAGGGCGGGGGCCAGGACGAGCGTGCCGACGTGGGTCTGCACGGTCAGGCCGTAGAGGAAGCCGGCGGCGACGAGCCAGCGCCCGCCGCGGCCCGCGCCGATCTCGGCCGGCTCGCGCAGCGCGCGCGCCAGCGCCCAGCAGCACAGCGTGCTGTAGAAGGGCGTGGTCGCGTTCTGCCAGGCGACGTGGCTGTTGACGACGATGTGCTGCGGCGAGGTCAGGAGGAGCGCGGCGGCCAGCAGCCCCGCGCCCCGCCCGGCCAGCTCGCGCCCGAGGAGGTAGGTCGCCCCGACGGTGAGCGCGCCGATGGCGAGCGCGAGCGCGCGGGGCAGGAGCATGCTCGGGCCGACGAGCCAGAGGCCGGTCGCGAGGAGGTAGGCGTGGAGGGGGCCGTAGGAGCGGTCGGCGGCGGTCAGCGGGAGGATCTCGCCGCGCCAGATGGCCAGCGCCCAGCGCACCTCGTCGGTCTCGTCGGTGAAGTGGGGCAGGCGCATGAGGTACGGCCACCGCACCGCCGCCGCGCCGGCGACGAGGGCGAGGGCCAGCACCGCCTCGGCCCAGCGCGATTGAAGCCAGGCGTGGCGCGCCCGCGCGGGCCGGCGCGGCCGGCCCGCGCCGCCGGTCGCCCGGCCGCGGGCCGCAGATAGCCCGAGCACGATCCTCCCCCCGGCGCGCTCCCCCCGGCGCGCCGGCCGGAGTGTACCAGGGGCGGCCGCGGGCGCGCAATTGCGCCGGGCGGGGTGGCATGCATACTGGCGGCCGAGCGGACGCGGGCCGCCGCCGCGTCCGCGCCGAGTTCCCGCGCCGGCGTCGCGGCGGCGGCCCGGCATCCGCCGCGCGCTCAGGCGACCGGCGCCGGCGCGGCGGCTTCCTCGAGGCGCGGTTCGACCGGCTGGGTCGCGCGCCAGGCGTCGAAGCCGCCCGCCAGCGCAGCGGCATCGTGGCCGAGGGCCCGGAGCTGGCGCGCCGCACGGGCGCTCGTCGCCTCGTCCCGTCAAGTGCAGTAGGTGACGACCGGGCGGCCGGGCGGGTGCTGCCGCGCCCACTCGTCGAGGTGGTCGGGCGCGACGCGGACGCTGCCGGGGATGCGTGTGGCGTCGGCGGCGTAGGCGGAGCGGGAGCGCACGTCGAGGACGATCGGCGGGTCAGGGCCGGCCAGGTGGGCCGCGAGTTCCGCGACACTGACGCGCGGCACGTCCGCCGCGGGGGGCGCGAAGAGGCCGCCGGGGCCGCTCTCGCGCTCCTCGGCGAGCGTCTTGCGCGTCACCGCGCGCCCGTACCACGCGGAGAGCGGCGTCGCCGACATGCCGTGGACGACGACCGAGACGGCGACGACCAGGCCGGCGATCGCCAGCAGGCGGCCGGCCTGCGGCACGTCGTCCTGCACCAGCAGGAGCGCGAAGAGGAGCGAACTGAGCCCGCGCGGCCCGAACCAGCCGATGAAGACGCGCGCCCGCCAGCTCACGACGGCGCGCAGGAGCACCAGGTTGAGCGCCAGCGGCCGGGCGACGACGATGACGATCGCGGCGAGGGCCAGCGTCGCCGCCAGCGGCAGGGCGTCGAAGAGGGTCGAGAGGAGCGCGCCGAAGAGGATGAAGGTCAGGAGCATCGCCATCTCGGCGGTCGTCTCGCCGTATTCGAGGAAGCAGTCGCAGAGTTCGTTGTTGAGCGTCACGACCGCGATGCCGGCGGCGAACGCGGCCAGGAAGCCGCTGCCGCCCGCCGCGGTCCCGGCGACGTAGGCGGCGAGGACCAGCCCGAGGCCGTAGAGCGCCTGGTACTCGCGCCGGATGCCCATGCGCCGGTCCACCGCGGCGATCAGCCAGGAGCCGGCCCCGCCGATGGCGTAGCCAGCCGCCGGGCCGAAGACGAAGAGGCGCAGCAGGAAGAGGGCCCAGGCCGCCGCGCCGCCGACGTCCGCCCGCGCGACCGCGGCGAGGACCAGCAGCACCGGCAGGACGACGAGGTCGTTCATCCCCGCTTCGAGCGTCAGCGCGCGGCGCACCGCGGCCGGCACGCGCTCGTCGCGCACCACGTCGCGCAGGACGACCGGGTCGGTCGAGGCGAGGACCGCGCCGAGCAGGAGCGCTGGGAGCCAGCCGAGACCGAGCAGCAGCGCCGCCGCCCCGGCGACGATGGCGACGACCAGGACGGTGCCAGGGCCGAGCGCGAGGGCGGGCGCCAGCCAGGCGCGGCGGCCGCCGTCGAACCGCAGGCGGACGGCGTCGAGGAAGAGGACCAGCGCCAGGCTGAGGACGGCCAGCGCCTCCAGCGCGGGGTCGCGCGGGCCGACGCGGAGCAGGCCGACGCCGCGCGGGCCGAGCGCCGCACCGAGGGCGAGGAAGAGCATCGGGAAGGAGAGCAGCGTGCGCTCCACTACCCCCGAGGCGGCCCCGGCGACGAGCAGGACGACGGCGATCAGGCCGAACGCGGTCAACAGGTCGGGCATCGCGCGCTCCCCGCTGGTCCGGCGCGCCGCGCGGCGGCCGGGCGTCGGGGCACTATAGCAGATGGGGCTGGGCGGGCCTGGAGCGGGTGGCCAGGCGGCGCGGCCGTCTGCCACACGCGGCCGCGCCGCCACGGAGGCCGCGGGTGCGGCCTCTATGCCTCTCGGACGACGTCGCTGGCGGGGTGGTAGGGGGACACGGTGCGTCGCTCGCGTGAGGGTGCCGACCGCGGCCGCCCCGGCCCTTGACGCCCTCGCCGCTCGATGATACCGTACGTACATCGGGCCCGCCGCGGTGGGCTTATTGGTGTTCGCGCCGTGTTCGCGGGCGCGTCGCTCGTTCAGGCGCGCGGCACGCGGCGAGCGCGGCATGCGGAGAAGGGGGAGGCGTGGCGACCGACGACGCGATCCGGCGCGCCCTCGCGCGCGGGCAGACCATCGACATCACCACGACCGGCCGGCGCAGCGGCGCGCCCCACCGGGTCGAGATCGTCTACCACACCATCGACGGGCGCCTCTACATCAGCGGGACCCCGCGCCCGACGAAGCGCGACTGGCTCCGCAACCTCGAGGCCGACCCGCACCTGACCTTCCACCTCAAGGGCGACGTGCAGGCCGACCTCCCGGCGACCGCGCGGGTGATCGACGACGAGGCCGAGCGCCGGGTGATTCTGGCGCAGGTCGCGCGCAACTGGAAGCGCGACGACGTCGAGGAGATGGTGCGCCACAGCCCGCTGATCGAGGTGACCATCGACGGCCTCGCCCCCGCCGCCCCGGCCTGACCCGGCGCGCCGCCATTCCCGCGAGACATCCCACGTCTGCGGGAGTCATGCGCGCATGCGTCACGCGGCCGGTAGCGGCGCGCGGGGCACCGCTACCGCTCCCGCTCGAAGTGCAGAAAGCGGATGCGCTCGGAGAAGACGTCGAAGCCGGTCACGTCGCCACGGCCGTCGCGCGCGAAGACGAGGTCGAACTGCGGCAGGCTGAAGGCGTCCGCGACCGTCGGCTCGGGCTCCTGGTCTCGGTGCCGGCGGCGGCGCAGCACCAGCCGGCCGTCGCGCACCAGGAAGGTATAGCGGACGCCGAGGTCGGGGCAGGTGTACGTCCCGGCGTAGTCCGCCAGCGTCTCCGGGGTGGGCGCGGCGGCCTCGGCGGCGGCGTAGACGCCCTCGCGGCCATCGGCGTTTCGCTCGCGGTAGACGAGCGCCCCGTCCGCCCCCGGCGCGAGGCGCGCCTCCCAGGGCGGCTCGCCGACGCGGAAGCGGCCATCGCCGAGCGGCGTGAGCGTCAGCCGGTCGCCGAAGCCGCCGTTGACCGTCAGCGCGTCGTCCTCGTAGTTGATGCGCCGGGTCAGGCCGGTGCGCGCGTCGCGGTAGAGCCCGGCGAGCCCGGCCAATTCGTCCTCCCCGAGCGCAATCTCTGGGGCGTCCAGCAGTTCGTCGCCGCCGAGGCGGTCGCCCAGGCAGAGGTCGGCGACCCGGCGCGCCAGGGCGCCCGGCTTGATCGTGCTGAGGTTTGCCAGGATGACGACGCCGAAGTCGACCTCGGGGAACCAGAGCAGTTCCGCGCGGTAGCCGGAGTCGACGCCGCCGTGGCCGACGGTGCGCAGGCCGCGGTAGGCGCCGAGCGCCAGCCCGTAGCCGTAGCGGAGCGGCGTCCCGTCGTTCAGCGCGCCCGGCGTCATCGCCCGCTCCAGCGCGTCGCCGGCGACGCGCCGCTCGCCGAAGTTGCGCACCCAGCGCGCCAGATCCTCGACGGTCGTGTAGAGGCAGATCGCGCCTTGCGCCTCGACGGTCGAGTCGGCGACCTTGAAGCCGCCGCCGTCGCGCGGGGCGTAGGCGCTGGCGCGGCGCGGGACGATCGCGGTCACGTCGTCGTGGATGTGGCTGTGGGCCATGTCGAGCGGCGCGAGGAGGCGGTCGGCGACGACCTCGCGGAAGGGCCGCTCGCCGACCCGCTCGACGGTGAGGGCCAGCAGGCTGTAGCTCGTGTTGCAGTAGCTGTACTCGGAGCCGGGGGCGAAGTTCAGCCGGCGGTGGGCGCGGGCGAACTCGAGCACGTCATCGAAGGACTGGACGTCGGCGTCGCGCCAGCCAGCCAGGCGGAAGAGGCCGTACTGGTCCCGCAGCCCGCTGGTGTGGTGGAGCAGGTGCCGGAGGGTGATCCGGTGGCCGAGGTCGGGCAGCTCCGGCACGTAGTCCCGCACATCGTCGTCGAGCGACAGTTTGCCCTCGGCGGCGAGGAGCGCGACGGTGATGGCGGTGAACTGCTTGGAGACCGAGGCGACGTGGCAGACCGAGTCGGGCGCGAGCGCGACGCCGAGGTCGAGGTTGGCCATCCCGTAGCCGCGCGCGTAGGCGAGTTCGCCCTCCCGGACGATCCCGAGTGCGCAGCCGGGCGAATCGCTCCGGTCCCACTCCGCGAAGAGCGCGTCGATCCGCTCGGCCGGCAACTCCATCCTCGCTGTCCTCCCGCCATGCGCCCGAAGCGGGGCGCCGCGACCGGCCGCCGCGCGGCGGATCAGGCCGTGGGTGGGCGCCCAGTCTACCGCATCCTGGGGTCGAGGGCGTCGCGCAGGCCGTCGCCGAGGAAGTTGAAGGCGAGCAGGGTGATCGCGATCGCCAGCGCGGGGACGAGCGTCTGGTAGGGGTAGGACTCGATCGCGGCCACGCCGTCGGCCAGCATGCTCCCCCAGCTCGGCGTCGGCGGCTGCGCGCCCAGGCCGATGAAACTGAGCCCGGCCTCGGCGATGATGAAGCCGGGGACCAGCAGCGCGGCCATGATGATCACCGGCGCCAGGACGTTGGGGAGGAGGTGCTGCCAGATGATCCGCGCCGGGCGCGCGCCGACCGCGCGCGCGGCGAGGACGAAGTCCTGCTCCTTGGCCGTCAGCACCTGCCCGCGCACCAGGCGCGCGACGTTGAGCCAGCCGAAGAGGGACAGGCCGACGAAGACGCCGAGGAGCCCGCCGCTGACCTGGTTGAGCTGGCGCAGGAACACCAGCGGCCCGGCGCGGGCGTCGGGCAGCTTCGCCAGGAAGTAGGTCTGCAGGAGGATCAGCACCACGTAATAGGGCAGGGCGTAGAAGACGTCGACCACGCGCATCAGGAGGAGGTCGAACGTCCCGCCGTAGTAGCCGGAGACCAGGCCGATCGGGACGCCGATGCCCAGGACGATCGCGACGGTGATCACCGCGACGCTCATCGAGATCCGCGCTCCGTAGACGAGGCGGCTCAGCTCGTCGCGGCCCAGCTGGTCGGTCCCGAGGAGGTGGGCGCGCTCGGGGCCGTGGCTCGTCGCCAGGAAGTCCTGTTTCGCGTAGGGGTAGGGGGCGAGCCGAGGGGCGAAGGTCGCGACGGCGAAGAGCAGCGCGATGACGACCGCCGAGACCATCGCCGCGCGGTTGCGCAGCAGCCGGGCGGAAGCATCGCGCCAGAGGCTCCGCCCGCGCGCGACGCGGGCGCGCCCGCCCTTGCGCCGCAGGACGGCGCTGGCGGGCCGGGGGCTGCGTTCGACGCCGGCCATGGGGCCGCCTTTCGTCGGCGGGCGCCCGCGCGCTTACTGATAGCGCACGCGCGGGTCGAGCACCGCGTAGAGGAGGTCGACGGCGAAGTTCATCGCGATGATGATGACCGCGAAGAGGAGCGTCACCGCGAGCACGACCGGGTAATCGCGCCCGGTCGCGGCCTGGACGAAGTAGCGGCCGAGGCCGGGGACGCTGGTGATCGTCTCCACGAAGAACGAGCCCGTGACGATGTCGGCGACCAGGAACCCCGAGACCGTCACGACCGGGACGAGGGCGTTGCGCAGGCAGTGGCGGACGATCACCGCCACCTCGCGCACGCCCTTGGCGCGCGCGGTGCGCACGTAGTCCTGGCGCAGCACCTCCAGCATCGCCGCGCGGATGTAGCGCGCCAGCGCGCTGGCCGGGCCGACGCAGAGGGCCAGGGCGGGGATCACGATCGTCGCGCTGAAGACGCCGTGCCAGCCGCCCGGCGGCAGCCAGTGCAGCTCCACCGCCAGGAGGACCACCAGGACGGACGCGAGGACGTAGTTCGGCGTGGAGATGCCGACGACGGCGATGAACATCGCGATGTAGTCCGAGAGGGTGTTCTGCTTGACCGCGGCGTAGGTGCCGAGCGGGATGCCAATCAGCGCGCCGAGCGCGAGCGCCACGACCCCGAGCTGGAGCGAGACGGGGAAGGTCCGCGCGATGATCTGCGCCACGTCCTGCGAGCGGTTGACGTAGGACGGCCCGAGGTCGCCCCGGACCGCCCCGCTCACGTACTCGACGTACTGCTTCCAGATCGGGTCGTTGAGGTGGTACTTCTGCTTGATGTTGGCGATCACCTCCGGCGGCAGCGGCTTCTCGGCGTTGTCCCAGGGCCCGCCCGGCGTCGCGTGGATCATCAGGAAGGCGAGGGTGTAGATCACGACGAGCGTCGGGACGGCGAGGAGGAGCCGGCGGACGATGTAGCGCCCCATCGCCGCCTCAATGCGCCATGATCTTGACGCGGCCGAAGAGGCCCCACCACTGCGTGGCGGAGACCGGGTCGGCGAAGCCGTCGACGTAGGGCCGCACCATCGCGTTGACGTCGAGGTGGTAGAGCGGGAGGACCGGCATGCCCTGCATGAGCATGGTCTCGGCCTGCTCGTAATCTGCCTTGCGCTTCGCGTCGTCGAGTTCGCGGTCGGCCTTCTGGACCTGGGCGTCGTACTCGGCGTTGTGCCAACGGGTCGAGTAGATGTCCTGCGCGCTCGACCAGAGGATCGGGTACCAGTTGTAGGGGTCGGAGTAGTCCGAGCCCCAGCGGCTGATGTACGACTCGAAGTGCGCGGTCTTCCACGAGTTCGTCGCCGCGTTGAACGCCTTCGACTCCATCCGCTGCAGCGTGATGTCGATCCCCAGGTTGGTCTTCCACATCTGCTGGAGCGCCTGCGCCACCAGGTCGTAGCGCGCGTCGGCCGGCCAGGCCAGCTTCAGGCCGGGGAAGCCCTTGCCGTCGGGGTAGCCCGCGGCGGCCAGCTTCTGCTTGGCCGCGGCCACGCCGCCGGTCGGCGCCGCGCCCGGGTTATAGCCGAGGATGTCGGGCGGGGTGACCGTCAGCGCCGGGTCGTAGAGGCCCTTGAGGACGTCGCGCGTGAGGGTCTGGTGGTCGGTCGCCAGGTAGAGCGCCTGGCGGACCTCCGGCTTCGAGACCGGCGAGGCGGTGTTGCCGCAGTCGAAGACCACGAAGGCCGTGCCCGACCAGGCGAAGTGGTGCAGTTGCTTGCTGTAGGTCGCGTCGTTCGTGAGGCGGGTGATGTCGGCCGGCCCGATCTCGTCGGTCACGTCGAGCGCGTTGGCCTCGTAGTCCTTCACGCTGGTGGTGAAGGGGTCGGCGCTGACCGGGAAGGTGATCTTGGTCAGCGTCGGCTTGGTGCCCCAGTAGTCCTCGTTGCGCACGAGCACGATCTGCTGGTCGTGCTTCCAGTCCTGCAACTTGAACATCCCGCAGGTGACGATGTTGCCCGGCTCGACCCACTTGTCGCCGGACTTGTCGACCGCCCACTTCGGCACCGGCAGGTAGGTCCAGGTCGAGCAGAGGTGCAGGAAGTAGGGGGAGGAGTGCTCGGTCGTGACCTGCAGCGTGGCGTCGTCGGTCGCCTTGACCTGGACGCTGTTCGGGTCGGTGTTCTTGCCGGTGTTGAAGTCGAGCGCGCCCTTGACCGGGTAGAGTGCCGTGGCGTAGTCGGAGGCCAGCGACGGCGTCAGCGCCCGCTTCCAGGAGTACTCGAAATCGTGCGCGGTGACCGGCTGCCCGTCGGACCACTTGACGCCCTGGCGGATGTGGAAGGTGTACTGCGTGCCGTCGGTCGAGGTCTCCCACTTCTCGGCCAGGAGCGGGACGGGCTGGCCCTTGCTATCGAAGCTGACGAGGGGGTCGAAGAGCGACATGCCGACGAGGATCTCGTGCCGACCCGACATGAGGTTGGGATCCAGGTGCGGCGGTTCGGTATTGGGGTACAGCAATTCCTGCGTCGCGGCCAGCTTCCCATTGCCGACGGTCGCCGCGACCGGGGGATTGGCGTACACCAGGCCGGATGGGCTGGCCGCCGGGGCAGTCGCCGACGCCGCGGGTGGGGAGGCCGCCGCGGTCGTCGCGGCCTGGGTCGTCGGCGTCGGGGCGCTGCCCCCGCAGGCGGCGAGGAGCGCCGTGGCGGCCGGTGTCATCAGTCCGAGGAGCGCGGCCCGGCGCAGCAGTGCGCGGCGACTGAGCATCGGATCGCTGATGTGGCGCACGAGGGATTCGGGCGACGTAGTCGTCATCGTTGCATCCCCTCCGGCGTGCTGCATTGCTACCTGACGCGATGAATCTGCAGCGTCGGGAGGGGAGGCGCTAGCCGGGGCCCTGGGGATGCACGAGGCGAGGGTCGGCCACCCGGCCGAGCGAGCCCGAGCGCGGCCGCTTGCGCGAGGTTCCCGTCTCGCCGGTCATGGTGCCGACCGACGCCGCATGGCGGTCCACATCGACCCCTCTCGGGCTCCGGACGAAACCCAACTCCACGGCTCCAAGTTGGTGCAGCCATCGTAGTGAGCGCGGCCCCGGAAGTCAAGACGCCCACTATGGGCGCGCAGGGGCGCGGGGCCGGCCCTCCGCCCCACCACAGGCCGGCCGCAGGCGCCGCGCCTGCGGTCGGCCGTGCCGCCACGAAGGCCGTCGGCGCGGCCTGGTACCCGCGCTTGAGCCTGGCGGAATTACCCAAAGCGTGGTAGATCAGGCGGTGGGTAACGGTCGGTGGATACGCGCGGGGCGCCGCGGTGGGGCGTCCCGCGCGCCGGCGGCGAGGGATCGGTGGCACGCAGCACCCCGCTGGTGAGCGACGGCGTCCTGACCGACGCGGACGGCGCGCCGGGACGGGCGGTGTCGGTGGGCGGCGCGGACTGGCAGCGCTGGCTCGACGATGCGGGCACGGCGAGTTTCCGCTTCGTCCACGAGGCGGGCGCGTTCACGGCGCGGAAGGAGCGGCGCAAGGGGGGCGACTGCTACTGGTACGCCTACCGGCGGCAGGGCGGGCGGCTGCGCAAGGGCTACCTGGGGCGGTCGGCGGACCTGACGCCGCCGCGCCTCGCGGCGATGGCCGCGCGCCTCGCGGGCGACGGGCCGCCGAGCGGGCCGGAATCGGTAGATCGGGCCGAGCGGCCGGAGGACGTTGCCCCGGTAGCGGCGCCCGACCGCGCGCCCGAGCCGGGGCCGGCGGAGGCGACGGAGCCGCTGCTGGCGACCAAACTCTACCTGCCGCCGCCCCGCCCCGGCCTGGTGCGACGTCCGCGCCTGACCGCGCGCCTCGACGCCGGGCTGCGCGGCCCGCTGACCCTCCTCGTTGCGCCGGCCGGCTTCGGCAAGACGACGCTGCTGGCCGACTGGCGCGCCGCCACGTCGGAAGACAGCGATACCGCCCGCTGGCCCGTCGCCTGGCTGGCGCTGGACGCCGCGGACGACGACCTCGCCCGCTTCCTGCGCTACGTCGTCGCCGCGCTCCAGACGCTGCGCCCCGACCTCGGCCGCGCCGCGCTGGCCGGCCTGCGCGCGCCCCAGCCGCCGCCGGTCGAGGCGCTCGTCACGCCGCTGCTCAACGACCTCGCGGCGCTGCCCGGCGACGTCGTCCTCGTGCTCGACGACTATCACGTCATCGCGGACCCGGCGATCCACCGGGCGCTGGCCTTCCTGCTCGACCACCTCCCGCCGCGCGTCCACCTGGTCATCGCCAGCCGCGCCGAGCCGCCGCTGCCGCTGGCCCGCCTCCGCGCCCGCGGCCAGCTCGCCGAGCTGCGCGCGGCCGAGCTGCGCTGCACCGCCGAGGAGGCGGCGGCGTTCCTCACCGGCACGATGGGCGTGCCGCTGGCGGACGCGGACGCGGCCAGGCTGGAGGCGCGGACGGAGGGCTGGCTGGCCGGGCTGCAACTGGCCGCGCTCGCGCTCCGCGGCCACGACCCCGCGCAGTTACCCGACGCCGTCGCGGCGCTGGCCGGCACGCACCGCTACCTCCGCGGCTACCTGGCCGACGAGGTCTTCGCGCGGCAACCCGCCGACGTGCGCCGCTTCCTGCTGCATACGGCGGTGCTCGACCGCCTCCGCGGCGACCTCTGCGACGCCGTCGCCGGCGAGGACGACCCCGATTGCGCCGCCGGGGATGGCCAGGCGATGCTGGAGCGGCTGGAGGCGGCCAGCCTCTTCCTCGTCCCGCTGGACGACACGCGCACCTGGTATCGCTACCACCACCTCTTCGCCGACTTCCTGCGCGAGCGCCTGCGTCGGGAGGCGTCCGACCTCGCCCCCGAGTTGCACCGCCGCGCCTGCCGCTGGCACGAGCGGGCGGGGCTGCTGGCCGATGCGGCGGACCACGCGCTCGCGGCCGGCGAGGGCTCGTGGGCCGCGAGCCTGGTCGAGCGGCTGAGCCCGGCGCTGCTATGGCAGCGCGGGGAACTGGCGACGCTGCTGCGCTGGCTGGAGCGTCTGCCGCCCGAGGCGGTGCGCGCCCGCCCGCGCCTCGGCCTCGACCTGGCCTGGGCGCTACTCCTCGGCACCCGCGTGGATGCCGTCGAGCCGCGGCTGCGGGGCGCGGAAGCCGCGCTCGCGGCCGGCGCAGCCCCGCCGCCGGCCGACCGGGCGCTGCGCGGCGAGATCGCGGCGCTGCGCGCCGAACTCGCCCGCCTGCGCGGCGACGCCGCGGCCGCCGTCGCCCTGGCCCGCGAGGCGCTTGCGAAACTCCCCGCCGACGACCGGCGGGCGCGCGGCGGGGCGAGCGCCTTCCTCGGCAGCGCCTATCTCTCGGCGGGGGACGCGGCGGCCGCGACCCGGGCCTACGGCGAGGCCACGGCGCTCAGCCGCGCCGCGGGGTCGGTCGCGGTGGCGCTCTTCGCCGGCGGCCGGCTGATCCTGGCCCTGGCGCGGCAGGGCCGGCTCCGCCAGGCGGCCGCGACCTATCGCGAGACGCTGGACCTGGCCGACGCGCACGGCCTGGCGGCGACGCCGGCGCTCGGCGCGGCGGAGGTCGCCATGGCCGAGGTGCTGCGCGAGTGGAACGACCTCGACGCGGCCGAGGACCTGGCGCGCCGGGGCATCGAGCACTGCCGGGCGGCGAACGGGATGGCGCAAATGGCGCTGGAGGGCGCGCTCACGCTGGCCCGCGGGCTGCAGGCGCGCGGCGACCGCGACGGCGCGCTGGCGACACTGGCGGGGGCCGAGGCGCACGGGCGCGACCACCGCGTCGCCCAGGCGGCCGAGCGGGTCGCGGTCGCGCGGGCGCGGCTCTGGCTCACCGCCGCGCCGGAGGACATCGCCGCTGTGGGGCGCTGGGCCGAGGCCCGCGCGGCGGCGTGGGGCGCAGGTGGGCCGGACGACGATTACCTCGGCGTGCTCGAACGCCTCGCGCTGGCGCGCCTGTACCTGGCGCGGGGTCGGCGCGGCGAGATGGCGGCGCTGCTGCCGGCGCTCCTCGCGCGCACGGAGGCGGGCGGCCTGACCGACTGCACCATCGAGGCCCTGGCGCTCGCGGCGCGCCTCGCGCTGGAGCGCGACGGGGCGGCGCCGGCCCTGCTCGCGCTGGGCCGCGCGCTGGCGCTGGCCGAGCCGGAGGGCTTCGTCCGCGCCTTCCTCGACGAGGGCGCGCCGATGGTCGCGCTGCTGCGGCTGGCGCGGTCGCGCGGCGTGGCGACGAAGTACGTCGCCGCGCTGCTCGCCGCCTGCGGGGACGAGCCGGAGGCAACGCCGACGGCCGCGGCGGCGCTGATCGAGCCGCTCAGCGCGCGCGAGCGGGAACTGCTGGGGCTGCTCGCGGCCGGGCTCGGCACGCGCGAGATCGCGGCACAACTCTTCATCAGCCCCGGCACGGTCCGCAACCACCTCAAGAGCATCTACGGCAAACTCGGCGCGCACAGCCGCCTCCAGGCGGTCGAGCGCGCCCGCGCGCTGGGCCTGCTGTAGTCCGCGCGGGCGGCCGGCAATCCCCGGTGGGGGAGCCGCCGCCCACTCGGACGGGCGTCACCCCGCCCGGATGGCTGATGCCGGGCACCTCTTCTGTCGCTAGAGTGGTGCCGGAGGCGGGCCGGCGAGAGGGTGCGGCATTGGCGTGAACCATGCCCCGCCGCGATTCCGGAGAGGAAGGAGGGCGCGTGGCCGAGGAGAAGGAGACCGGGCGGGTGGAAGCGTTCAGCGACGGCGTCTTCGCCATCGCGGCGACGCTCCTCGTGCTGGAGCTGCGCGTGCCGCTGCCCGGGGAACTCGCCGCGGGCGAGACGCTGTTCACGGCGCTCCGGCATGCCTGGCCGACCTACCTCGCGTTCGTGACCAGTTTCGCGACCATCCTGATCGTCTGGACCAATCACCACAACCTG
>DASSSV010000337.1:0-7078 GCA_035708265.1 Thermomicrobiales bacterium
CGGCGGCAGCGCCTCGCGCGCCGGCACGGCGAACGGCAGGCGCGCCAGGTGGGGCGCCGCCCGCCGCTCCCGCGTGCCGACGCTCTCCGGCGCGCCGTCGCCGGCCTCCAGCCGCGCCGCCAGGTCGAGCAGCGGCTGCTCGTACTCGCCGCCGATCACCGAGTCGGCGCGGCCGTCGAGCAGGTAGTCGGCGTTCAGCGCGGCGTAGAGGCCGTAGCAGCAGACGTGCGCGGCCCGGTTGACCGCGCGCACCCTGGCCGCGACCGCCACGCCGAGCCGGAGCGCCGTGTGCATCGGCACCGAGATCGCCACCAGCCGCGCCCGCGCGATCGCCTCGTCGGCCAGTTCCTCCACGGCCGTGTCGGCCGCCACCGGCTGATACCCGGCGCGCGCCAGATACGCCAGCGGCGACGCCAGGTTCAGCGGCTGGTGCCCCAGCTCGTACGTCGAAACCAGCAGGATCTCGCCGTGGCCGCGCATCGCTTTATCCGGGTTGCAGATTACAGATTGCAGATTGAAGATCCGCCGCCTATACCTCGCCCGCCAGGGGTCGCCAATCTCGAATCTTCAATCTGCAACCTGCAACCGATCACTTCTTCTGGGGCGGCGTGGCGCCCTTGCCCTTGCCCGCGCCGGCCGGGCTGCCGCCGCCGAACCAATCGGGCATCTGGGCCCGCTCGCCGAAGAAGAACTCTTCCATCTGCTGCGTGAGGAAATCGCGCGCCGCGGGGTCGGCCATGTTGAGGCGGTAGGCGCCGATCAGTGTGCGGGCGTGCTCCGGCCAGAGCGCGAACGCCTCCGCCGAGATCTCCTCGTAGATGCGCTGGCCGAGGTCGCCGGGGAAGGGCGGCGCGTCGAGGCCCGGCAACTCCCGGCCCAGTTTCTTGCAGAGCACCATCCGCGCCATCGCCGCCCCCATCTCTGCCGCGCGCCACTTGCCGCCGCGCGCCACTTGCCGCCGCGCGGCCCTTGCCGCTACTGTAGGCGACAGCGAAACGCCGTGTCAACCGCGGCGCCGACTCACGGCGCGATGGCCGGGCGGCCAGGCCGCGGCTTGGGACGAGACCAACCCGCGCAGGCGGGTTTCGCGGCGAGCGCCAGCGAGCCTCCAGCCGCGGTTGCAACCGCGGGCGCGCCGCCGGCACCACCCACAGGAGATCACCGATGACCGTCACCCTCCGCGAGATCACCAAGGCGAACTGGCAGGAGTGCGTCAACCTCAAACTCGCGCCGGAGCAGGAGCATTTCGTCGCCTCCTACGCCTACTCCCTGGCCGAGTCGAAGTTCCAGCCGACCTTCGTCCCGCTCGCGATCTATGCCGGCGAGACGATGGTCGGCTTCGTGATGTACGGCTACTACCCCGACGGCGTCCCGCCGCTCGGGCACCGCTACTGGATCTACCACCTAACGTCCAACTATCGTCCAGAGCTAGGTGAAGATTCAGCGTATATCACCCTCTGTGAGGCATGTGGGTGGGAGGGAATCAAAGGCCGCTCTGCCTAGGATTGGCCCGACCCAGATACCCTTCAACAGGCGGGGACTATCCCGATGATCGCTTCTTCCTGCGTGCCGCTCAAGTGTCACCATAGGATAAGCGCCTCGGGTCAGTCGTCGAAGCCGCGCGCGTCGACCCGCGCGATCCGCAGCCGGATCGTCACGCGCTCCTCGTGACGGAATTGACTCTCCGCCTCCTCCTCGGCGCGCTCCGGGCCGTCGTAGCGCGTCGCCAGGCGCTTGATGTCGGCCTGCGCCGCTTCCTGATCCGCCCATTGGAGCGTGCAGGGCCCGCCGACGGTCACGTAGCGAGCGCCGTCCTCGATGCAGCACGACCCGCGCGGGTCGCGGCGCAGGTACGCGAACTTGGCACGCTTGCGCCCGATGTTCATCATGATCTCGTCCCCCTGCAGCTCGTACCAGACGACCGTCAGGTGCGGCAGGCCGTCGGGGGCGATGGTGGCGAAGACGCAGAACCGGGGCTCGGCCAGGAACGCGCGGACGGCCGGGGACAACTCCGCCATCGGGTTCTCTCCTTGCGCTCAGAAGCCGGCGCCAGCGCGCCGGCCCCGAATGGCGTGAATGGGGGCGCCATACTGGCGCCCCCTCGCGTGTCGACTTGGGACCTGTGACCTGCGGATCTGCGACCCCGCCTAACTGCCGTGGTAGAGGTGGCAGGCGACGTAGTGACCGGCACCCTGGTCGATGAAGGCCGGTTCGTCTTCCTTGCAGATGTCCATCACGTAGGGACAGCGCGTGTGGAAGTGGCAGCCGGACGGCGGGTTGATCGGGCTCGGCACGTCGCCGGTCAGGATGATCCGCTCGCGCTTCTTCTCCACGACCGGGTCGGGGATCGGCACGGCCGAGAGGAGCGCCTTGGTGTACGGGTGCAGCGGGTTCTCGTAGAGCTCGTCGCGGTCGGCCAGCTCGACCATCTTGCCCAGGTACATCACCGCCACGCGATCGGAGATGTGGCGCACGACCGAGAGGTCGTGGGCAATGAAGAGGTAGGTCAGGTCGAACTGCTCCTGCAGATCTTCCATCAGGTTGACGATCTGCGCCTGGATGGAGACGTCGAGCGCGGAGACCGGCTCGTCGGCGACGATGAACTCGGGGTTGGCCGCCAGCGCGCGGGCCACGCCGATGCGCTGGCGCTGCCCGCCCGAGAACTCGTGCGGGTAGCGGTTGGCGAAATAGGGGTTGAGGCCGACCGTCTCCAGCAGTTCCTGCACCCGCTCGTTGCGCTCGTTCTTCGAGACGAGGTTATGGATCTGCATCGGCTCGGCGATGATGTTGCCGACCGTCATGCGCGGGTTGAGCGAGGCGTAGGGGTCCTGGAAGATCATCTGCAGGTAGCGGCGCATCTTGCGCATCTCGCCGCCGTCGAGCTTGGTCAGGTCGGTGCCCTGGAAGATGACCTCGCCGGAGGTCGGCTTGTAGAGTTGGAGGAGCGCCCGGCCGGTCGTCGACTTGCCGCAGCCGGACTCGCCCACCAGGCCGAGGGTCTCGCCCTTCTTCATGGTGAAAGAGATGCCGTCGACCGCCTGCACCGCGCCGACCTTGCGCTGGAAGATGATGCCCTGGGTCAGCGGGAAGTGCATCACGAGGTCTTTGACTTCGAGGAGGACATCCCCGTGGGCGCCCCGCCCGTTGCCGCCGATCTTCTGTTGCGCCGCGGTCGCCATTACGAGACCCTCCTGACCTTCTCGCCGTTGATGATGTCGAACCAACACGAGACCCGGTGGCCAGGCACGACCTCGCGCAACTCAGGGCCCTTGCGCTCGCAGATCTCCTCCGAGAAGTCGCAGCGCGGCGCGAAGGGGCACATGTCCGGCAGGTCGATCAGGTCGGGCGGCAGGCCGCGGATCGGTTCGAGTTTCTCCTTGATGGTGTCGAGCCGCGGGATGGACTTGAGGAGGCCCAACGTGTAGGGGTGCCGCGGGTTGGCGAAGAGTTCCTCGGTCGACGCCGTCTCGACGATGTTGCCGGCATACATCACCTGGATGCGGTCGGACATGCCGGCCACCACGCCGAGGTCGTGGGTGATCAACATCACCGCCGTGCCGCGCTCCTGCTGCAACTTTCGCATCAGGTCGAGGATCTGCGCCTGGATCGTCACGTCGAGCGCCGTCGTCGGCTCGTCGGCGATCAGGAGGAGCGGGTCGCAGGAGAGGGCCATCGCGATCATCACGCGCTGGCGCATGCCGCCGGAGAACTGGTGGGGGTATTGGTCGACGCGCTGCTCGGCGTTGGGGATGCCGACCATCTTGAGCAGTTCGATGGAGCGCTGGCGCGCCTCGCTCTTGCTCATCCCCTTGTGCAATTCGAGCGATTCGCTGATCTGCCGGTTGATCGTCAGCACCGGGTTGAGCGAGGTCATCGGGTCCTGGAAGATCATCGCGATGTCGTTGCCGCGGATGTCGCGGACCTGCTCGTCGCTCATCTTCAGGATGTCTTTGCCCTGGAAGACGACCTGCCCGTCGACGATCTTGCCGGGCGGGGTCGGGATCAGGCGCATCACCGACATCGCGGTGATGCTCTTGCCGCAGCCCGACTCGCCGACGACGCCGAGCGTCTCTCCGGGCATCAGTTGGAAACTGACGCCGTTGACGGCCTTGACCACTCCGTCTTGCGTGAAGAATTGCGTCTTGAGGTTGTCGACTTGCAGCAGCGGCTCCATACCCTCTCCTTCACCCGCTGATGTCGCGCAGGTCGCCGTTGACGTCGATTCACCCGGCGGACGGTGTGCCCCCGTAGCACCCGCCTCCCCCGCCGTACCCCGTGCCCGGCCCCTCCGGCGCTGGCGGGGACGCGGCCCGCCCGGCACGTCATGGTACACCGGCCCCTTGTTCGATCGCGCCTGCGTCGAACGCCGAGCCCCTCTCGCTTACAGCAGGGTATGCAGGTGCCCCCCACCGTGGAGCACGGCTTTACTATATCATCGCGCCCGCGCGGCGTCAAACCGCCCCAGCGGTGTACAATTAGGGGAGCAAACCGGCCTGGCGGTGCGGCACAGAAGGGCGGGGCAGCGGTGATCGTCGCGTTCCTGGGGAGCAACCTCGCGATCGGCCTCGTGCTGATCGTCCTGGTCGGCTGGGTGGCGTACCGGGTGCGCTCCGCCCTCGCGACAACGCTGCGGTCGGCGCAGCCCGGCTGGCGGCTGGTCGCGCGGGTCGCCTACGCCGCGACGGCCGCGCTGCTGCTGTGGGGCACGCTGGCGGCCAACTGGCGCAAGCTCATCAGCGAAGCGCTCGACATCAACGAGCAGTTTCATAGCGAGCGCCTGGTGCAAGAGCCGATCCCGACGGCGATCCTCGTCGTCACCCTCGCGCTGCTGGCCGTCTCGCTCCTGACGACGGCGCCGCTGCTGGCGCGCTACGTCGGCGGCTACCCGCTCCAGATCGCGCTGATCGTCGCCGCGATCGCCGCGTTCATCCCGCTCTTCGCGCTGCGCCAGCGCCTCGACACGGCGCTGGCGACGATCGATGTGCTGCCCTCGCTCGTCTCGCTGGAGATGGCCGTCACGGCGCTCTTCGTCGCCGGCGACTACCTGGCGAACGTCGGGCTAATCCTGGTCTGCTACCTGGGGCTCCTCGGCCTCGTCGCCATCCCGGTGACGATCGTGCTCGACCTGCGCCGCGACCGCGAGCCCCCGCCCGACCCGACCCAGACCGACTTCTTCCTCCGCGTCCACGAGGCCGTCGTCGCCCGCCGCGCGGTCGCCGCCCAGCAGCACCGCAACGAGTGACGGACGAGCGCTGAGCGACGAGCGATGAGCGATGAGGGGACGGGTAGCGGACGATAGAGGTTACGGCGGAGGCGGGGGCCGGGCGGCTGAAGCCGCGGGCGCGGTGCTCCCCGCCCCCTCGTCACTCATCGCTCATCGCTCGCGAGTCGCCACCAGGCGAGCAGTTCGCGCGTGATGCCGGCCGCGATCAGCGTGGCGCCGAGCAGCGCGAAGAGGAGTTCGAGCGCCTGCGCCTGCGGGTGCGTGAGCCGGGCGCGCAGGTCGACGACCAAGATGATCAGGAGGCCGAAGCGCTGGTGCTCGACGATGCGGCGCAGCGACAGCACGTCGAGTTCGAGGCCCGCGCCGAGGAGGAGGATCTGGCCGCCGAGGATCACCAGCACGGCGTTGAGCAGCGCGGCGAGCCGCTGACGCAGCACCCACCGCCCGCGCGCACGCGGCGCCCGCCCGCCCGACAACCGTCCCGCCCGTACCGCCATCGCCCATCCCTCGCCCACACCGGCCCCTTTCCCCCTTGCCAGACGCCCGGTGCGCGGCGAGGGTTACGGGAGGACCCAGGACTCAGGGCCGTGTGGGGGCTTGTGTGTGGGGACAGCCGCCCGGCGCACAACCCACTGAGCCCTGAGTCCTGAGTCCTACTTGAAGACCGAGAACTCGATCTCCTTGGCGGTGATGAACTCCAGCAGCGCGGGGGTGTCCTCCCGCGTCTGGCGGATCGCCCGCTCGATCGCCGGGACGATCTGGCCGGGCTCGGTCACGCGCTCGCCGTAGCCGCCGAACGCCTTGGCCATGTCGGCATAGTGGCCGCTGATGTCGGTGCTGCGGTACTTCGCCGTGGCCGCCTGCATGATCGGCAGCTCGATCGCCATCGAGAAGTTGTTGAGCAGCACCGAGAGGATCGGGATGCGCTCGCGCACCGCCGTCTCGAAGTCCATCCCGGTGAAGCCGATCGCCGCGTCGCCCCAGACGTTGATGCAGAGTTTGTCCGGCCGCGCCAGCTTGGCGCCCATCGCCAGGCCGAGGCCGTAGCCGAGCTGCGTCGTCTTGCCCCAGCCGATGTAGGAGAGCGGCTCCCGGGCGGCCCAGAAGGGCGAGAGCTGGTCGCGCGGGCTGCCGGCGTCGTGCGTGATGATCGTGTTGGCGACGTCGACCGTGTGCAGCAGGTCCCAGATCACGCGGTAAGGCGAGAGGGGCGTCTCGTCCGAGGTCAGCTTCGGCATCCAGCGCGCCAGCCACGCCTCGCGGCCCGCCGCGATCTCGCGCGCCACCCCCTCGGCCCGGCCGCGCGGCGTGCCGCCGAGCTCGTCCTTGACCGCCGCGATGAGCGCGTCGAGCGTCAGGCCGGCGTCCCCGACGAGCCCGTAGTCCACCGGCACGTCCTTGTTGAGGTCGGCCGGGTCGAGCGTCGCCTGGATCATGACCTTGCCCTTCGGCATCGTCACGCCGTAGTTGGTCGTGGAGAAGGAGCAGCCGATGCCGCAGATCACGTCGGCGTTGGTCAGGAACTCGTGGACCGGCGCGGGCATCGAGCGCCCGCCCGAGCCGAGCGAGAGCGGGTGCGTCTCGGGGAAGGCGCTCTTGCCCTGGAGGCTCGTCGTCACCGGCGCCTCGAGGAGTTCGGCCAGTTCGCGCAGTTGCGGCCACGCCTGGGCGTAATGGACGCCCTGGCCGGCGTAGAGGACCGGGCGCGCGGCGCGCACGAGCAAGCGCGCCACCTCGGCGACCGCCCGCGGGTCGGGCGCCGAGCGCGCGCGCGGCGCCGGGCGGTAGTCCAGCTCGCCCGGCAGCTCCTCGGCCAGCACGTCGGTCGGGATCTCCACCAGCGCGGGGCGCGGC
>DASSSV010000338.1:0-7731 GCA_035708265.1 Thermomicrobiales bacterium
CGGCAGGGCCAGTTTGCGGCGCAGGTTCATCACGTGGACGTCGATGTTGCGCTCGTAGCCCTCGAAGCCCTGGTCGAACGCGCGGTCGATGAGTTGCTGGCGGCTGAAGACCTGGCCGGGCGCGCGGGCCAGCGCGACCAGCAGGCGGAACTCGGTCGGCGTCAACTCCACCGCGCGGTCGCCGACGCCGACCGCGTGGCCGTGGAGGTCGACGTGGAGCGGGATGAGGGCGATCGTCGCGCCGGCCGGCTCGTCGGCGGCCGGGCGGGTGCGGCGCAGCACCGCGCGGACGCGCGCGACCAGCTCGCGCGGGCTGAAGGGCTTGACGACATAGTCGTCCGCGCCGAGGTCGAGGCCGCGCAGGCGGTCCTCCTCGGTCGAGCGCGCCGTCAGCATGATGACCGGGATGTGCTGCTCGCCCTGGAGGGTCTTGCAGACGACGAGGCCGTTGACGCCGGGGAGCATCAGGTCGAGGACCGCCAGCGCGGGCGGCTCGGCGCGCGCCAGTTCGATCGCGCTCGCGCCATCGTACGCCCGGAGGACGCGATAGCCGGCGTTGCGCAGGTAGAGCGTCACCAGGTCGACGATCTTGCGGTCATCGTCCACCACCAGGACCGTCTCGCCCGACTCCGCCGCCTGGACCATCGCGCCTCACTCCGCCCACACGCCGGCCGACACCCTCGCCGCCGGCGCTTCCCTCATCCCTCCAGAATAGTATACGGTTGTGGGGAAAGTATGAAGGGCGCGGGGGCGTGGGGCGTGGGAGCGTGGGAGCGTGAAAGCATGGTCGTAGGGATGGGGGGCTGGGCGGCTGAAGCCGCGGCTGGGGGCGAGGCCCGCAAGCGGGCACGCCGCGCACGAAGCTCGGCCGGAGCCGGGCTGGGACGTCATCAGGCCGCGCCGGCGGCCTTCGTAGCGACCGCAGGCCGTCTTCAGCCGCGGCTTCAACCGCCCGGCTTCTCGCCATTCGTCATTCGTCCCGCCCTTGCGCAGCGGCCGGCGAAGGGGTATAGTGCCCCGAAGTTTGGCGACAACCGAGGACGACGCACACCAGGAGGGGGCCGATGACCTCACGCCTGGCCGACCGCCTCAACGCCGCGCGCCGTCGCCGCTTCGTCGGCCGGGACGGCGAGCGGTCCCTCTTCGCCGCCGCGCTCGCCGCCGGGGCGTGGCCCTTCAGCCTGCTCTACGTCTTCGGCCCCGGCGGCGTCGGCAAGACGACGCTCTTGTACCAGTTCCTGGCCACCTGCGACGAGGCCGGGGTGCCCGGCCTCTACCTCGACGCGCGCAACGTCGAGCCCTCGCCCGACTCCTTCGTCGCCGCGCTCCAGCGGCTCCTCGGGCTCGACCCGGCCGAGGCCCCGGCGCAGGCGCTGGCGGCGCGCCCGGCGCGCCGGGTGCTCTGCCTCGACACCTACGAGACGCTCGCGCCGCTGGACGACTGGCTGCGCGAGACCTTCCTGCCGCAACTGCCCGAGGACCTGCTGATCGTCCTGGCCGGCCGGCGGCCCGCCGCGCCGGCCTGGCGCGCCGACCCCGGCTGGCAGGCGCTCGTCCGCGTGCTGCCGCTGCGCAACCTCGCCCCCGACGAGAGCCTGGCCTACCTGGCGCGGCGCGAGGTGCCCGCGGCGCAGCACGCGCCGGTCCTCGCCTTCACCCACGGCCACCCGCTGGCCCTCTCCCTCGTCGCCGACCTCTTCGCCCAGCGGCGCGACCTCCACTTCGAGCCGGCCGCCGCGCCCGACGTCGTCGCGGCGCTGCTCGCGCAGTTCGTCCAGAAGGTGCCCGGCCCGGCCCAGCGCGCGGCGCTGGAGGCGTGCGGCCTGGTCCGCGTGACGACCGAGGCGCTGCTGGCGGCGATGCTCGACACCCCCGACGCCCACGAGCTCTTCGCCTGGCTGCGCGGCCTCTCCTTCATCGAGGCCGGGCCGCTCGGCCTCTTCCCGCACGACCTGGCGCGGGAGGCGCTGGCGGCCGACGTGCGCTGGCGCAACCCCGACTGGTACGCCGAGTTGCACCACCGCGCGCGCCGCTACTACGCCGCCCGCCTCCAACAGACCCACGGCCAGGAGCAGCAGCGCGTCCTCTTCGACTACGTCTTCCTCCACCGCGACAACCCCTTCATGCGCCCCTTCCTCGAATGGCAGGAGACCGGCGCCGGCCAGCCCGACGCGCCGCGCGACGGCGACCGCGCGGACCTGCTGGCGATGGTCGCGGCGCACGAGGGGGACGAGTCGGCGCGCTACGCCGCGCACTGGCTCGACCGCCAGCCGGGCGGCGTGGTCGTCTTCCGCGACGCCGAGCAGCGCCCGGCCGGCTTCGTGGCGCGGGTCGCGCTCGACGAGGCCGACCCCGCCGACCTGGGGGCCGACCCCGCCACGCGCGCCGCCTGGCGCTACCTGGCCGAGCGCGCGCCGCTGCGGCCGGGGGAGCGCGCGACCTTCTTCCGCTTCTGGCTGGCGCGCGACACCTACCAGGCGGTCTCGGCCGTGCAGAGCCTCCTCTTCGCCAACGTCGCGCAGCACTACCTGACCGCGCCGGGGCTCGCCTTCACCTTCTTCCCCTGCGCCGACGAGGCGTTCTGGACGCCCTTCTTCGCGCACATCGACCTGCCGCCCCTGCCCGAGGTCGCCTTCACCGTCGGCGGCCGGCGCTACGCGGTCTACGGCCACGACTGGCGCGCGACCCCGCCGATGGCCTGGCTCGACCTGCTGGCCACGCGCGAGCTCGCGACGGAGGATACTCCGACGCCGGCCGCGCCCGCCGCGCCGCTGGTGGTGCTGAGTCGCCCCGAGTTCGCCGCGGCGACGCGCGACGCGCTGCGCGACCTGGCCCGGCCCGACGCGCTGCGCGGCAACCCGCTCCTGCGCTCGCGGCTCGTCGCCGACCGGCTCGGGACGGCCGCCGCGGGCCCGGCCGAGCGGGCGGACGCGCTGCGGGCGCTGGTGACGGAGGCCGTCGAGGCGCTGCGCGCCACGCCGCGCGACCTGAAACTCTACCGCGCGCTCGACCGCACCTACCTCCGCCCCGCCCCGACCCAGGAGCAGGCGGCCGAACTGCTCGGCCTCCCCTTCAGCACCTACCGCCGCCACCTGAAAGCCGGCATCGAGCGCGTGACCGACGCGCTCTGGCAGCGCGACATCGGCACCGCGCCGCGCTAGCCGCCGCGCCGGCGGGAGGCTCGCCGCCGGTCGCCGCGAACCCACTCGCACGGGTTGGGCGCAACCAGTCTGCGGAGGCATGCCTCGTGGCGCCGCAGGCGCCCGCGCGGCTATCCACGCCCGCGACGGGCGCGGTAAGATAGCCTCACCACACCGGAGTTCGGGCGCGAGCGAGGAGGAGACCGATGGCGACGCAGACGAAGGGCACGGGCGAGATCGAGATGAAGGCGGTCGAGGACCTGGACGGCATCACCGTGTTGCGCGGCGGCGGGAGCCAGCGCGGCTGGAACGGCATCGAGTACATGCAGGGGCTCTCCGGCAAGAACGCCGGCGCGCAGCACCTCTCGATCAACGTCGCCACCGTGCCGCCCGGCGCGATCGCCTACGCGCACATCCACGACGGCTTCGAGGTGATGCTCTTCATCATGCAGGGCAAGGTCAAGCACGCCTACGGCGAGGGGCTGAAGCAGGAGGTCATCAACGAGGCCGGCGACTTCATCTACATCAAGCCGGGCGTGCCGCACGAGGTCTACAACATCGGCGACGAGCCGCTAGTCGCCTTCGTCGCCCGCTCCGCCGCCGACGAGTGGGACAAGATCGTCGACTACCCCTCCGAGCACCGCCCCACGAGCGGCGACTGAGCCTCGCAACGTTCTCTCATCGCCGGGGCCGGCCCGTGCCGGCCCCGGCGAGCGTCCGCCCCTGGCGGTCCCCCCACGTTTGACAGCGCCCGCGGATGTACGTACGATACCCCTGCGCCGTGATGCATCGTCAGACACACCGGGCTGGCGCGGCGCGGGAGGTGGTCGGCATGGGGGCGCTGCCGTCGGGCGGGTCGGGGCAGTTCGGCGCGCTCCTGGCCGACCCGCCCTGGCGCTTCGCCAACCGCACCGGCAAGATGGCGCCGGAGCACCGGCGCCTGTCGCGCTACGCGACGATGACGCTCGACGAGATCGCGGCCTTGCCGGTCGCGGACCTGGCCCTGCCGCGCAGCCACCTCTACCTCTGGGTGCCCAACGCGCTCGTGCTCGAAGGGCTGGAGGTGCTGCGGCGCTGGGGCTTCACCTACAAGACTAATCTGGTCTGGTACAAGACGCGCAAGGACGGCGGGCCGGACGGGCGGGGCGTCGGCTTCTACTTTCGGAACGTCACCGAGTTGATCCTCTTCGGCACGCGCGGCAACCTGCGCACGCTGCCGCCCGGCCGCCGGCAGGTCAACCTCCTGGCCGGCCGCAAGCGCGAGCACTCGCGGAAGCCGGACGGCCTCTACGAGATCATCGAGGCGTGCAGCCCCGGGCCGTATCTCGAACTCTTCGCGCGCCACTGCCGGCCCGGCTGGACCCAATGGGGCAACGAGATCGACCCCGCGCAGTTGGCGCTGGCCCCCCTCGCGCTCGACACCCCACCGAAGCGCGAGAGCCGCACGCGGGCGCGGAACGAGGCCAGGCCAGACCAACTCGCGCTGGATGGCCACGCGGGAGAGGAGGGGCATCGGGATGACGACTGAGGGAGAGGGGACGCCGGCGGCGCGCGACGAAGGGAGGAATCCCGCTGGCGAGTCCGATGGCGCCTCGCCGGCGGCACGGGAGAACCGTCAGCGGTCAGCCCCGCCCAATCGCGTCAGCCGGGAGTCGAATCCCTGGCTCGCCACCGCTGGCTGTTTCGCGGATGATGACACTCTGGTGCCGATGTTGCGCGAGATCTATGCGGCGCGCGACCCCGATGACGCGCGAGGGGTGAGAGAGGATGGCGACTGAGCGACAGGGCTCGCCGGCGGCCTACGACGTCGTCGCCGAGCGCGAGGTGATGGTCCCGCTGCGCGACGGCGTGCGGCTGGCGACCGACCTCTACTTCCCGGCCCTGGACGGCCGGCGCGCGCCGGGGCGCTTCCCGGCGATCCTCGAGCGCACGCCCTACGACAAGCGCGGGCTCGTCTCGGTCACGGCGGCGAAGTTCTTCGCGCGCCACGGCTACGTCGCCGCGCTCCAGGACGTGCGCGGCCGTTTCCACTCGGAGGGCGAGTGGTACGCCTTCGCCCGCGAGGGCGAGGACGGCTACGACGCGGTCGAGTGGCTCGGCGCGCAGGAGTGGTGCAGCGGGAAGGTCGGCACCGTCGGGCTCTCCTACTCCGGCAGCGACCAGCACGCGCTGGCGACGCTCGCCCCGCCGCACCTCGGCGCGATCTTCGCCTCCGAGGCGATGTCGAACTACCACACCGGCTCGATGCGCCAGGGCGGGGCGATGGAGCTGCGCTTCCTGATCTACGCCTTCCGCATGGCCTGGGACGCGCCGGAGGCGCAGGCGAACCCCGCGCTCCGGGAGGCGGTCAAGCGCGAGTGGGACAACGTCGGCCAGTGGCTCGGCCGGATGCCGCTCAGACCGGGCGTCTCGGTCCTGCGCCACTTCCCCGCCATCGAGCGCTGGGTGCTCGACGTGCTGACGCGCGGCGACTACGACGACTACTGGAAGCAGCGCGGCTACAACGTCGAGGAGTACTACGACGAGCACGCCGACGTGCCGACCTATCTCCTCGGCGGCTGGTACGACTCCTACACGCGCGCGACGACCGACAACTACATCCAGCTCAGCCGCCGCAAGCGCGGCCCGGTGCGGATGATCGTCGGCCCGTGGGTCCACGGCGTGACGACGCTCCAGCAGTCGAACGCGGGCGACGTCGACTTCGGGATCGACGCGCCGCTCGACGACTACAACGGCTTCCGCCTGCGCTTCTTCGACGCCGCGCTCAAAGGGCTCGACACCGGCGTCTTCGACGGCCCGCCGGTGCGCCTCTTCGTGATGGGCGGCGGCAGCGGGCACCGCTTGCTCAACGGCTGCCTCGACCACGGCGGCCGCTGGCGCGACGAGCCGGCCTGGCCGCTCGCGCGCGCCGTCCCGACGGCCTACTACCTCCACGCCGACGGCGCGCTCCGCACCGGCCCGCCCGCCGAACCCTCCTCGTCCACGACCTACCGCTACGACCCGCGCGACCCCGTACCGACGATCGGCGGCAACATCTCGGCGGCCAACGAGATCCTGCCGCCCGGCGGGTACGACCAGCGCTGCCGCCCCGGCCTCTACGGCTGCAAGGACGCGCTGCCGCTGGCCGCGCGCCATGACGTCCTCGTCTTTCAGACCGCGCCGCTCGCCGCCGACACCGAAGTGACGGGGCCGATCAGCGTCCACCTCTGGGCGTCGTCCTCGGCGGTCGACACCGACTTCACCGCGAAGCTGATCGACGTCTACCCGCCGAACGTCGATTACCCGGATGGCTACGCGCTGAACATCGGCGACAGCATCATCCGCGCGCGCTATCGCGAGAACCGCGCGCGGCCGGTCCTGATGACGCCCGGCGAGGTCTACCCGTTCGAGATCGTGCTCTACCCGACCAGCAATGTCTTCGCGCGCGACCACCGCATCCGCCTCGACATCAGCAGTAGCAACTTCCCGCGCTTCGACGCGAACCCGAACACCGGCGAACCGCTCGGCGCGAGCGGCCGCACGGTCGTCGCCGAGAACACGCTCTACCACGACGCCGCCCACCCCTCGCACGTCACGCTGCCAATAGTGAGTGACGAGCGAGTGCTGAGCGATGAGCGATGAGGGGGACGGGTCCGGAGGGTTCGGTGCGAGGGCCGGGGCCGGGCGGCTGAGGACACCCTGCGGGCACCACGAAGCCCGGCCTGCGCCGGGCTGGTCGGCGGTCAGGCCACGCAGGCGGCCTTCGTGCCGCGCAGCGGCCTCAAGGCGCGGCTTCAGCCACCAGTGTGCCCCCCTCGCGCGCCACTCATCACTCATCGCTCGTCGCTCATCACTCGCTCCTCTGTCCGCTCGGCCGCGCCGCTCCTGTCCCTTCGGACGGTTGTTCCCGCCGTGGGCCGTGCCATGATGGCGCGGCGCGCGCCGGGGGGCGTCCCTGGGGAGGGGCGGCGCCGGCCGGGGAGGGCGGGGCCGTGTCGCAACTCGTCGTGTTCCTCGACGACGGCGGGGTGATGAACGACAACGCCCGGCGGGGGCCCCAGTGGCAGCGACTGGTCGCCGAGTTCTTTGCGCCCATTCTGGGCGGCGAGCAGGTGGCGTGGGCCGAGGCGAACCGGGTGGTGGCGGAAGGGTTGCTGGAGCCCGCCGCCTGGCGGTCGCGGGTGCTGGCGGCGAGCGATTACGCGAGGTTCGACCGTGCCTATCAGCGCGATTGGCTCGGCGGGATGTGTGCGCTCGTCGGGGTGGCGGCGCCGCCCGAGGAGGAGGGCTTCGCGCTGGCCAGCCGGGCGAACGACTGGATCACGCGCCGCGTCCGGGCGGATTGCCCCGGCGCGGTGGAGGCGATCCGGGCGCTGGCCGCGCGCGGCTACGCGCTGCACACCGCCTCCGGCGAGCCCTCCGCCGACCTGGCCGGCTACCTCGAAGGGATGGGCGTGCGGGAGTGCTTCGGCCGGCTCTACGGCCCCGACCTCCTCGACACCTTCAAGGAGGGGCCGGAGTATTACGCCCGGCTCTTCGCCGACACCGGCGTCCCGCCCGCCGACGCGCTGATCGTTGATGACAGCCCACGCGCGGTCGCCTGGGCGGCGAG
>DASSSV010000339.1:0-9499 GCA_035708265.1 Thermomicrobiales bacterium
GCCAGCGCCGCCGGCAGCGGCGCCGCGGCCCAGAGCAACGCCGTCGCCCGCGGCCGGCCAAGGCGCTGCACGACCCCACCGACGCCCCGCGCAGCGTCGCCGCCGGCGTCGGCGAGGGCGTTGGCGAGGTGCAGCGCCAGCAGCGGCGCCGCGCCGAGCGGGTAGAGCCACAGCAGCCGCGGCGTGAAGCGGCCGAGCGCGGTCCAGACCCAGAGCGGTTCGAGCGGGATCGCCACCAGGTACGGCAGCCACGAGAGCGCCGTCCGCTTCAGCCGGACGTCGTAGAGCAGCGCCACCGCCAGCGCGGCGCCCATCAGCGCGAGCGACGCCGGCCCGAACGTGGCCGCCAGGCCCAGCGCGACGGCGAGCAGCGCCGCCAGCGCCGCCAGCGCCATGCGCGGCGACACCCACCCGGCCACCAGCGGCTTGTGCGGCTTGGCATCGCGGTCCAGGTCCCGGTCGGCGTAGTCGTTGGCCGCGCCGATCGCGCCCTGCGCGGCGCACATCCCGGCCGCGAGTCGCAGCGCCGCGCCCCATCCCAGCCAGCCACCCCGGGCCAGCGCGGCGAAGAGCAGCGTCGCCACGACGTTCATCGCTGTCGGGAAGGGGTGGAGCAGCCGGAAGAGGCCGTAGAGCCGGCGACCAATCCGCCGCCAGCCCCACCCGGCCCGCTCTGCTCCGGCGATCTCTGCGCCCATATCGGCACGCTCCCCACGATCCGCCGTGCCGCCCGGCGCGTCCGTCAATCGGTGTCCTGGAGAGCGCCGAACTCGCGCAGGAGCGGCGCGAGGCGTGCGCACAGCGCGGGATCGCGCGCCTCCAGTTCGCCGAGGTAGCAGCGCGTCGCCGCGGCGAGCGCCCGGCGCAGTTCCGCCCCGTCGAGCGAGCGGACGAGCGTGCCGGCAAGCGGACCGGTCACCGCGGCGGGGAGGCGGTCGGCGCCGCGCGCGTAGACGGCGGGCTCGCCCAGCCGCAGGCAGGCGAGCGCCAGCGTGTGGTCGCGGATCCCGCCGATCCAGTACTCGGCCTGCCACGGCTTGCCGCGCTCGATGCATGAGCGGGCGTGGAGGACGTGGTGCCAGCCGAGCCCGATGAGATAGTCGGCGTCCGGCCCCGGCACGGCCGCCACCTCGCGGGCGGCGCCGAAGAGGAGCTTGAACGACGGGCCGCGCGCGCCGAACTCCCGGTCGGGCGTCACCGCCACGTCGACTTCGAGGCCGTCGGCCAGCAGGAAGACGCGGTAGATGCTCGGGCCGGCGCGCAAATCCCAGTGGGCCAGCACGCCGAACTCGCGGTCGAGCGCCGCGGTCCACTCGTCGAGGACCGTTTCGAGGTCGACGCCGTCAGCGAGCCCGAAGGCGACGTCGACGTCGGACCAGGCGTCGCCGCCGCCGAAGGCCGTGGACCCGGTGAGCGCGCCCGCGGTGACGCGCGGGTCGGCCCGCGCCAGTTCCAGCACACGCCCGCGCACGTCATCGCGGTGTTCCGCAGAGAACACACGACCCTCCTATCGTCCCGGCGCCCATCGTCGCCGTACGGCCCACGCCCCCCGGCCCACGCCCCATATCGTATCCCCCCACCCGCATCCGTGCTATGATCGCGGCGGCGACCGCTGGCGCGCGGGCCGCCACCCGCGGGGGCGCGACGGGGAGGGGCGATGGAGGGGGCGCCGCGCGACCTGGTAGACCTCGTGGTGAGTGGCGGCACCGTCGTCACGATGGACGGCGAGTTCCGCGTGCTCCCGGACGGCGCGGTCGCGCTCCACGGCGACCGCATCGTCGCGGTCGGGCCCGCGGAGGAGGTCGCCGCGCGCTACGAGGGGCTGCGGCAGATCGACGCCGCCGGCAAGATCGTCATGCCCGGGCTGATCGACGCGCACGCGCACGCCGGGCACGGGCTGACCAGGGGGCTGGCGGAGGGCCGGGGCGGCGAGGGCTGGCTCGGCCTCGTCGGGCGCCTCTACCACCGCGCGACGACGCCCGAGTCCTGGTACGCCGAGGGCCTGCTTGCCGCGGTCGAGCGCCTCAAGGCCGGCGTCACGACCGGCCTCGCCATGCCCGGCTCCGCGCCGCGCATTGACGACCCGCGCTACGCCGGCGAGGTCGTCCGCGCCTACGAAGAGGTCGGGCTGCGCTTCGTCCTGGCGATCGGTCCGCCCGACGGCCCCTGGCCGATGACCTTCACCGCCTGGGACGACGGCGTCGCGGCCGACCGCGCGGTCTCGCTGGAGGACGCGCTGGCGACGACCGAAGCCGCGCTCCGGCAGTTCCAGGGCCGCTCGGCCGGGCGCATCAGGGTCGCGCTCGGCCCCTCCTCGATCGCGCCGGGCTACGCGCCCGGCGCCCCGGCGACCCCGGCCGCCGTGACCCAGGCGCGCGAGTTGCGCCGGCTGGCCGACCAGTATGGCGCGACGCTCCACGCGCACGCCTACGGCGGCATGGTTCTCCAGGCGGCGCGCGACTATCCCGACCTGCTCGGCCCCGACCTCTCGCTGGCCCACTGCACCGGCATCGGCGACGACGAGGTCCGCATCCTGGCCGACTGCGGCGTCGCGGTCGTCCACGGCCCCTACACCCACGCCTACGTCGTCGCCCGCTGCCCGGTAATCGAACTCCTCGACGCCGGCGTGACGGTCGCGATCGGCACCGACGGCTCCGCGCCCGACCGCTCGCTCGACCTGCTGGCCCAGGTCCACCCGGCGATGCAGCTCCAGCGCGTCCACTTCGGCGACGCGCGCGTCCTGCCGGCCGGCAAGGCGCTGGCGATGGTGACGATCGACGCGGCGCGGGCGCTCGGCCTCGACGGCGAGCTCGGCTCGCTCGAAGTCGGCAAGCGCGCCGACCTGATCGTGCTGAACGCCGCGCAGCCCCACCTCGCGCCGCATACCGCCGCGCTCGCGCCGCTCCACCTCGCCTACGCCGCGACCGGCGCCGACGTCGAGACGGCGATCGTCAACGGCTGGGTGCTGATGGAGAACCGGCGCGTCCTCTCGGTGGACGAGGGCCGCGTCCTGGCGCTGGCCCAGGCCGAGGCCGACGTGCTGCTCGCCCGCGGCGGCGCGCGCGACGCGCTCGACCTGCCGCCCGGTTTCTGGACGGCGACGCACTATACGGGTTGAAGGTTGAAGGTTGAAGGTTGAAAGTTCGAGACGCCAGACAGCAGGTTGCATGGAACGCCGCGAACGCCGGACCGCGATCCCCACTCCGTAACCTTCAACCTTCAACCTTCAACCGAAGAGAGGAGGGACGATGGACCCCGCCGACCTCTGCTACACGCCCGCGACGGAGTTGGCGCGGCTGATCCGGGAGCGGGCGCTGTCGCCGGTGGAGTTGACCGAGGCGCTGCTGGCGCGGATCGAGCGACTGAACCCGGCCCTCAACGCCTACTGCACCGTCACCGCGGACGAGGCCCGCGCCGCGGCGCGCGCGGCGGAGGCGGCGGTGACGCGCGGCGACCCGCTCGGGCCGCTGCACGGCGTCCCGGTCTCGATCAAGGACCTCACGCTCACGAAGGGCGTGCGCACGACGCGCGGCTCGCGCGCCTACGCCGACTTCGTGCCCGACATCGACGCGCCGCCGGTCGAGCGGGTCAAGGCGGCCGGTGGGGTCGTCCTCGGCAAGACGACGACGCCGGAGTTCGGCTGGAAGGGCGACACCAGCAGCCCGCTCCTCGGCACGACCCACAACCCCTGGGATCGCACCAAGAGCGCGGGCGGCTCCAGCGGCGGCGCGGGCGTCGCGGTCGCGGCCGGGCTCGGCCCGCTGGCGATCGGCTCCGACGGCGCCGGCTCGATCCGCATCCCGGCCTGCTTCTGCGGCATCGTCGGGCTGAAGCCGCAACTCGGCCGCGTCCCCTACTACCCCGGCAGCGGCACCGAGACGATCTCGCACATCGGCCCGATGGTCCGCACCGTCCGCGACACCGCGCTCCTCCTGGACGTCATCGCCGGGCCCGACGAGCGCGACCGCCTCACGCTGCCGGCGAGCGGCGTCGATTACCTGGCCGCCTGCGAGGGCGGCGTGCGCGGCCTCCGAGTCGCCTGGTCGCCGGACCTGGGCTACGCCGCGGTCGAGCCGGAGGTGCGCGACGTCGCCGCGGCCGCCGCGCGCCGCTTCGCCGCCGATCTCGGCTGCGAACTGGACGAGGCGAACCCCGGTTTCCCCGACCCGTCCGAGCCGGAGTTGCTGATCTTCTACGCCGGCGAGGCGGCCAACGTCGCCGACCTCGACGCCGACCGGCGCGCGCTGCTCGACCCCGAGATGGTGCGCGCCGTCGAGGAGGAGACGCGCGGGCGGACCGCCGCCGACTACGCGCGGGCGATCCGCGCCCGCCAGGAGTTGTGGGACACGACCCGCCGCTTCTTCGCGCGCTACGACCTGCTGCTGACGCCGACGATCGCGGTCGCGCCCTTCACTGCCGGCGAGGAGGGGCCGCGCGTCGTCGCCGGCCGCGAGGTGCCGCGCTTCGGCTGGACGCCCTTCACCTACCCGTTCAACCTGACCGGGCAGCCCGCGCTGACCGTCCCGGCCGGCTGGACGACGGGTGGCCTGCCCGTCGGCCTCCAGATCGTCGGCCGCCGCTACGACGAGGCGACCGTCCTCCGCGCCGGCGCGGCCTTCGAGGACGCACAACCGTGGGCGGACCGCCGTCCGAGTGAAGAGTTGATGGTTGATAGTTGATAGTGCGCGGGGCGGGCCTCAGCCATCGTGGCCGGCTCTAACAACTATGAACTGTCAACTATCAACCCGCTGAAAGGAGCAGCTAGTGAGCGAGCAGGCCATCGCCAACCGGATCTACAGCGACCGCATCGCCAAGGCGCAGGCCGAGTTGGACCGCCAGGGCGTCGATTTCCTGGTCGTCGGGCCGTCGTCCGACCTCTTCTACCTCCTCGGGCACCCGGCGCGCACCAGCGAGCGGCTGAAGGTCGCGGTCATCCCGCGGCAGGGGCAGGCGTTCGTCGTCGTGCCGACGCTGGAGGCGCCGGGGCTGGCCGAACGGCAGGACCTCGTCGACCTCCGGCGCTGGGACGACACCGCCAACCCGATTGACCTCTTCGCGGCCGGCATCGGCGACGCGCGGGGCAAGACGATCGCCGTCGGCGACCAGCTCTGGAGCGTCTTCCTGCTGCGGATGCAGGCGGCCTGCCCGGGCGCGCAATTCGTCAGCGGCGCGGGCGTGCTCAAGGAACTGCGCGTCATCAAGTCGGCCGACGAGCTCGACCTGCTGCGCGAGGCGGGCCGGCGCACCGACGACGCTTGGGCGGAGTTCATCGAGTCGGCGACACTGGCCGGGCGGACCGAGACCGAGGTCGCGCGGCACCTGGCCGGGCTGATGGAAGAGCACGGCCTCGGCGCGCCCGCCTTCATGATCGTCGCCAGCGGGCCGGGCAGCGCCTCGCCGCACCACCACACCGGCGAGCGCCGCATCGAGGAGGGCGACTCGGTCGTCTTCGACTTCGGCGGCAACATCCAGGGCTACAAGTCGGACATCACCCGCACCGTCCACGTCGGCGAGCCGCCCGACGAGTACCGCCGCGTCTACGACGTCGTCAACCGGGCGCGCGAGGCGGCCTTCGCCGCCGTGCGGCCCGGCGCGCCCTGCGAGAGCGTCGACGCCGCCGCGCGCGAGGTCATCACGCAGGCCGGCTACGGCGAGTACTTCATCCACCGCGTCGGCCACGGCCTCGGCCTCGACGTCCACGAGGAGCCGTACATGGTCGGCGGCAACGCCGAGCCGCTGCGCGCCGGGATGGTCTTCAGCGACGAGCCCGGCATCTACATCCCCGGCCGCTTCGGCATCCGCATCGAGGACGCCGTCGCCTGCACCGAGACCGGCGGGGAATTCCTCAACCACGCCACGCACGAACTGATCGTGATGCACTGACGGGCTCGCTCCCGGCCTCCGCCCCATCGACGGGCGGAGGCCGGGGGAGTAGCCCGCGCGCCCGCCGGTGGCCCGCATGGACCCGCGCCTCGTCCGCCTGAGCAAGACGATCTCCCACGCGCTGCGGCACGCGCCCTGGCTCTATGAACTGGAGCCCGACGCGGCGGGCTGGGTGCCGCTCGACGACCTGCTCGCCGCACTCCAGGCGCGCGCCGGCACGCGGGGGGCGAGCGCGGAAGACGTCGCGGCGATCGACGCGCAGTCGGACAAGCGTCGCTTCGAGGTGCGCGACGGCCGGATCCGCGCCCTCTACGGCCACTCGCTCCCCGGCAAACTCGCCCGGACGCCGGCCGCGCCCCCGGACCTGCTTTACCACGGCACGACGGCGCGCGCCGTGCCGGCGATCCGGGCGGGTGGGCTGCGACCGATGGGTCGGCAGTACGTCCACCTCTCGACCGACGTCGCCACCGCGCGGCAGGTCGCCGGGCGGAAGCGCGGCGCCCCAGTCATCCTGACCGTGCGGGCCGGCGAGGCGCACCGCGCGGGCGTCGCCTTCTACCTGGGCAACGAGCAGGTCTGGCTGGCCGACGCCGTGCCGGCGCGCTACCTCGATGTCTCGGAGGCGTGACGACCGCGGCGCGGTGTCCGGACCCACCATCATTTCCTATGGCGTCGCGACCATCCGCCGTGCGATCATACCCCGGGCCGGGCTGATTCCACGGCGCCCGCGGCGGGCGGACGTGCCCGCGCGTGGCGTATCCTTCGCCGGGCCGGCCGCGTTAGAGGGGTAGGGCGCGGCGACGGGCGCGCGCCTAGTCGGCGGGTAGACGCACGGGGGAGCGAGGGATCGAGCATGCGCAGGGTAGCCGCGGCGGTGGGCGTCGCGCTGATCGTCGTCCTCGCGGTCGGTCTCGCGCTCCGGGCCACCGCGGGCAGGGCCACGGGCCTCGGCTTCGACCCCGGGCCATCGGGCGCGCCGGCCGCGACCGCCACGAGCGCCCCGACCACCCCTCCGGCGACCGCGACATCGGCGCCCATGACCGCGCCGCAGTCCGCGCCGGCCGGCACGACCCCCGCGGCGCCCGGCGCCGCCGCCCCGCCGGCCCGCTCGCCCTCGCGGGTGGAGTCGCGCACCTTCTACAGCCAGGCGCTCGGGCGCACGATGCCCTACTTCGCCTTCATCCCGCCCGGCTACGACTCCAGCCCGCAGCAGCGTTTCCCCGTCGTCTACGCGCTGCACGGCATCGGCACCGGTAGCGGCGGGTCCGATACCGAGTGGTACGCCTACGGCCTGCTGGAGAAGGCCGACCAACTCATGCGCGCCGGCGTGATCCAGCCCTTCATCATCATCCTGCCGCAGGGCGATGGCGGCTTCTGGATGGACTGGGCCAACGGCGGGCCGAAGTGGGGCACCTACCTGGAGCACGACGTCGTCGCCGAGGTCGACTCGCGCTACCGCACGCTGGCCGACCGCGACCACCGCGCCGTCGGCGGGCTCTCGATGGGCGCCTACGGCGCGCTGCAGATCTCCATGAATTACCCCCAGGTCTTCGGCATCGCCGCCGCGGACAGCCCGACGCTGCGGGACCGGAACGGTGCCCCGGCCTTCTTCGGCGACGCCGCCTACTTCGCGGCGCACGACCCGATCTCGCTGGCGCGCGACCACCCCGACGTCGCGAAATCGCTCAAACTCTGGATCGACGTCGGCCAGGACGACCCCTGGCGCAACACCGCCGAGCCCTTCCACCAGCAACTCCTCGCCGAGGGCATTCCCCACGAGTGGCACGTCTGGCCGGGCACCCACAACGAGGTCTACTGGAAGGCCCACGTCGGCGACTACCTCCTCTTCTACAACAGCGCCTTCGGCCAGCCACAGGCCGGGCGCACGAAGGCCGCCGGCGCGGCCTGATGTTGTCTCGCCCCCCCTACCGCCCGCGTCGTAATCGGCCACCGGCGGTCCAACCACATCCCAACCCGCGCAGGCGGGCTTCGTGCCGCGCAGCGGCCCCAAGGCGCGCCTTCAGGCGCCGGCCCCTCCCACCCTCACCCCCCATGACACTTGTCACGCCCGAATCGCGACGGACTTCACTTCCGCGCGCGACCGCGCGGGCGCATGATGGGAAGCGACGGAAGGGCCGATCGCCAGGGCGAGGAGAGGACACCATGATGGGACAGGGACTCGCAGTCGCCGCGTTGCCCGCCGAGCGCCCCGTTGGCACATCCCGCGCGTCGTCGCGGCGCGCCTGGACCCTGGCCTGGGCGTTGCTCCTGCTACTCGGCGCGTTCTACCTCTTCGCGCCGGTCTCCGATCTGCTGGCGGACGCCCGCGTCGGCATCCCGGCCGATCACGTCGGCACGTTCACCGCCGTCGCCGGGACCACCTGGGCGAGCGCCGCGCACGCCGCGCCCGGCGTCGCGAACTACGTCACGCTGCTCGAAGTCGCCTACGCGGTGCATGAACTGGTCTTCGGCGCCCTCTTCCTCGTCGTCCTCGCGATCCCGTTTCGGCAGCGGCGGCGCTGGGCCTGGTGGGCCTGCTGGGCGCCGCTGCTCGCGAACGTCGCCTACACGCTCACCTTCGGGCGGCACGACCCGACCATCCTCTCCCGCAGCCTCGTCGCCGACGTCGCCCTGCCGCTGCTCCTCCTGGTCCACATCCCCGCGTTCTTCGGCCGGGCGAGGCACCAGTGAGCGCCACCTTGCGATCCGCGCGGCGGGCGGGCCATTGTCCGCCCGCCGCGCCGAGCGCGAACCGGTCCCGCACCGACGAGGCTATAATTCGGAGGGCGGCGAAGAGACGTGACAGGGGTGGGCACATGGCCGGCCGGGCGGCGGCACTTGGGACGATGGCGGACGAGGGCGCACCGGAAGCGGCCGACGCGGCGGCCGAGGTGCGCGGCTATGAGACGTACCGCGTGCTGCCCCGCACCCTCTGGCGCCTCTTCTGCGTCGTCTGGCTCTTCTTCCTCGCCTTCCCCATCGCCGGCCTGCTGGGGCAGAGCGCGCGGCCCCCGGCGCTGCTCGGCGATCTGGCCGGTATGGCGCTCTTCGTCGCCTGCTACCTCTGGCTGATGCTCCGCCGCCCGTTCGCGGGCGCGGCGCTCCCGCCGGCCGCGCTGCGACTGCGGCTCGCCGTCCTCGCCGTACTCACCTGCACCGTCTTCGCGCTGACTTTTGTCGAAGGCGGCGAGTGGCTCTGGTTCGTCAGTTACGCCGGCCTCGCCGCGGGGGTGGCGCTCCCGCCGCGCGGCGCCGCCTGGGCGACCGCCGCCCTGATGGCCCTCGCGGCGGCGACCGGCCTCGGCATCGCGGCCGGGCTAGACACCGGGCGCTTCGTCGTGCTCGCCGCCGTCGGCGGGTTCGGCATGATCGGCCTGGGGCGTCTGCTCGACACCATCGGCGAACTGCGCGCGGCGCGCGAAGAACTCGCCCGGCTGGCCGTGGCCGAGGAGCGCCTGCGCTTCGCGCGCGACCTGCACGACCTCCTCGGCCACAGCCTGACCGAGATCGCGCTCAAGAGCGAGCTGGCCGGCCGGCTCCTCCCGGCCGCGCCGGAGCGGGCGGCGCGGGAGATCGGCGACGTCGAGCGCGCGGCGCGGGCCGCGCTGCGCGAGGT
>DASSSV010000340.1:0-5254 GCA_035708265.1 Thermomicrobiales bacterium
CGACCGTGTAGGCGACGAGGCGCCCGTCGGGCGAGATCTGCGGGTCGCCCACGAGCGGCAGGCGGAAGAGATCCTCGGGTTCGAGCGGCCGGCCGGTCGCCATCGCGCCCCCCTCAGCGGCCCCGCCGCGCCCCGGCGCGCCGGTGCCGAGCGATCGTGGTCGTGCCGCGGCGGTCGAAACGCGGGCGGTGCTGGATGTCGTCGCCGCCCCGCGGTCCGCCAACCAGCCTCGCGAACGGCCGTCTCGCCCCACGATCCCGTGTGCCGGCATGATAGGGGCGCGACGGTCCCGGCGCAAGGGCGGTCGTCTCGACCGCCGCGGCCCGCGCCCGCGCGCCGGCGGGCGCCCCGGCCGGCCGGTCAGCCGATGGCGAGGGGCGCGCGACGGCGGCGCAGGGCGTGGACGACGCTCATCGCCACCAGCCGCCCGGTGCGCCGGTTCTCCGCGCTGGGCACCCCGCTGATCGCGAAGCGCAGCGTGCCGAACGCCCCCTCCGCCTCCACCTCGTGCTCGTTGCGCCGCACGGCCGGGTCGGCGATCACGCGCACCTCGGTGCGGTCCAGCCCCAGCCCCGCCAGGGCCACCGCCGCCGCGACGTTGATGCTCTCCGGGAAGCGCAGCGCCCCCTCGCGCGCGCTGCCGCGGAAGAGCTCGCGCGGCGCGGTTAGGCGCGCGGCCTCGGCCGGGTCCAGGAGGGCCAACGGCGGCTTGCGCGCGGTGTGGGTCACGCGGGTCAGCCCGCCCACCGCCGCCGCGGCGAGCGCGTCCAGCGCGCCGATCGCCCCCGAGACGACCCGCGCGCGGCTCCCCCCGGCCCGCGCGGCCGCCACCAGCGCCTCCTCCACGCCTGGCTCGGCCAGCGCCCCCACGCTGAGCAGCAACAGGTCGCAGCCGGCGCGCAGCACGCCCGGCCCGTGGGCGCGCAGCGCGGCGTGCCCGCCCGCCTCGACCACGACCTCCGGCCGCGCGGCCAGCAGCGCCTCCAGCGTCGCCACGACCGGCGGCGCCGGGGCCGGCCGCGGCCTGGCCGCGTCGCGCACCAGCGCGGCGACGAGCGCCAGGTCGGCGTCGCCCCGCTCCCGCAGCAGCCGCGCGACCCCCTGGCCGATGGCGCCGTACCCGATCAGCCCCACCCGCAGCGGCGCATCGCGCCCCGCCCCCTCGCCGGACATGTCCCCCTCCCCGGCCGCGCCCGCGTTCAGTCGGCCACCCGCTGCGGCCGCGCTCGGCCCCCCAAGCGCGCCGCCAGCGCCGCGCGGAGCACTTCGGCGACGACCCGCTCCTCGCCCGGTTGCATCGTGTGCGTGTTGATGACGATGCTGTTCGGCCGCGCGGTCGGCCCGTTCGGCTCGAACAGGAAGACGCGCGGGTCGCCCTCCTCCAGCGCCGCCACCACCTCGTGCGCGTCGACGCCGCTCTCCGGCGCGAGCACCACCTCGGTCCGCGGCGTGATGTGCTCGCGCTCGTCGTGGACGACCGCGACCGCGACGCCGGGCAGGCCGCGGAGGGCGTCGGCCATCGCCTCCGCCTGCGCTCGCCAGCGCGCCGTGTCGGCCGCGTGGTCGCGCCGCAGGTACGCCTCCAGCGCCACCACCAGGCCGACGATGTCCTCCTTGGCCGCCTTGGCCGCCCGCCCGACGCTGTGGTGGGGACTGCCGTTGAGGGCGGCGGCGCGGATCAGGTCCGCCCGCCCGGCCAGGATGCCGGAGGACTGCGGCCCCCCGAGCCCCTTGCCGCCGCTGTAGGTCACCAGGTCGGCCCCCGCCGCGAGCGGCCGGCGCAGGTTGGCCGCGGGGGGCAGCACCGCCGCCGCGTCGACCAGCACCGGCACGCCGCGGCGGTGGGCGATGGCGCAGGTCTCGGCCAGCGGCAGCGCGCCCCGGCCGGCCCAGGGCGAGAGCAGGTAGACCACCAGCGCCGTCCGCTCGCCGATCGCCGCCTCGAGCTCCGCCGGCCGGGTGCCGTTGGCGTAGCCGACCTCGACGATGCGCGCGCCCGCCGCGCGCACGCTGTGGTCGTAGCCGTTGCGGTGCGCGCGGTGCATCACCGCCTCGTCGGCCAGCCCGGTCGTGTCGGGCAGCCGCGCGATGGCGGCGGGGTCGGCGCCGGCCAGGCAGGCCGCGGTGCCGAGCAGCAGCCCGGCCGCCGCGCCGCCGGTGACCAGCCCGGCCTCGGCGCCGGTGGCGCGGGCGATGACCTCGCTCGCCGCCGCCTGCAGCTCCTCGAGGACGACGTAGGCGCCCGCCGCCTCGCGCATCGCATCGAGCACCTCGGGCGCCATCAGCGAGCCGCCCAGCCGGGTGTGCGTCCCGCGCGCGTTGATGATCGGCCGCACCTCCAGCCGCGTGTAGATGTCCCCCATGCGCCGCCTCCCCTTTCCGTGGCCGCGCGCCCCGCCCGCCCCAGCCGCCGGCCGCGCCGACCAACGTCGTCCGGCGCGGTCCGCGAACCGCGCGGGCCGACGGGTGTGCTCCTGGTGTCCTGGCGGCGACTGTAGCAGCCCGCCGCCCCGCTGCCAACCCCCGGATGGGCGCCGCGAGCGGGGCGACGTGGCCGCTCGGATCGGGCCCGCCGTCACCACGCGCTCGTCAGCCTCCACGCCGGGTTGTCGAGGACGACGCACGACGCCCACGTGCGCCGCGCGCCGATCACGTTCGGCGCCGGCTTCCGCGGGAGGTCCAGGCGCTCAATCCCCCGGAAACCCCTGTCCCACAGCCACGTCGCATAGGTCGAGAAGGGGTAGCCCCGGCCGGCGCTGGTGCGCAAGAAGAGGCCCAGGGCATACAGCGCGGCATCGCGAAGGCCGTCCAGCCCTTCCTGCACCAGGTGGTGCAGTCCCGCGCCGCGGCCGCTGCACTCGCCCGGTACTGCCGCGGCTTCGCGTCCTGCTCAGGGTAGCGGGGGGGCGTGAGAGAACTATCGACGGGTTGTGACAGAATGGTGTCGCGCGGGCGGGCGCGAGCCGGGACGGGCCGACCTCTCATGCGCCGTCGCGGCGGGGCGCGCGAACGGTCCTCGCCAAAGGCCCGCGGCGCCGTTCGGTACAGGGACCTGGTGGCCCTCCCTTTCGCTCCTCGCGGCGTCCTCGTCGGGTGGTTCGTGGGCCCATTCTGCGCGCGGCGGGCGGCCACAATCCGGCGTGTTGCGAGCGGGGAGACCGGTGTCGGCCGGCGTGGCGCGCCGGGCGTTCGGCGCCGGCGGCAACCAGGCGAGCGGCGAGGGCGCTGGGGAGGACCGGGGCCGCGCGGCGCGGCCGGCCGGATGCGGCGGCGGGCGACGCGAGGCGAGGGGCGGTTGCGGGCGGGGACGCCGGCTCAGACCACGCGCTGGAGGGTGGGGTCGAGCGCGTCGCGCAGCCAGTCGCCGACGAGGTTGATGCCGAGCACCGCCAGCATGATCGCCAGGCCGGGGAAGGTGATCACCCACCAGGCGTTGTAGATGTACAGCCGCCCGTCGTTGACCATCGCCCCCCAGGTCGGGGTCGAGGGGTTGACCCCGAGGCCCAGGAAGTTGAGCGCCGACTCGGTCAGCAGCACGAAGGCGACCTGCAGCGTCGCCAGGACGATCACCGAGGCGAGGACGTTGGGCAGGATGTGGCGCAGCAGGATCCGGCCGGTGCGCGCGCCGGCGACCTGCGCCGCCTCGACGTAGGGCGTCCGCGCGACCGCCAGCACCTGCCCGCGCACCAGCCGCGCGTACTGCACCCAGCCGGTGATGACCAGGACGATGATGAGGTTGACGAAGCCGGCGCCGAGCACCGAGATGATCGTGATCGCCAGCAGGATGAAGGGGAAGGCCAGGAAGAGGTCGGCGACGCGCATCAGCACCTCGTCGAGCAGCTTGCCGTAGTACCCGGCCAGCAGCCCCAGCGTGGTGCCGAGCGCCGCGGCCAGCAGGGTGACGCTCAGGCTGATGCTCAGCGAGACCCGCGCCCCGTAGATGACCCGGCTGAGGAGGTCGCGGCCGACCGGGTCGGTGCCGAGGAGGTGCGCCACGCTCCCCCCGGCCAGCCAGGCGGGCGGCGTGTTGCGCAGCCGCAGGTCGGTGACCGTCGGGTTGTAGGGCGCCAGGAGCGGCGCGGCCACCGCCGCGATCACCAGCACGCCCACGATCGCCGCGCCGACCACCGCCGAGGGGTCGCGCAGGAAACGCCCCCAGCGGCTGAAGCGCCAGGAGCGCTTGTGCGCCGGCTGCTCCGCCAGCGTCAGTGGCACCGCCTTCGCCACACTCTCCGTCCCCGCGCGGCCGGCCGCGCGCCGGCGCCCGCGCCTACGCTCACGAATAGTGGATCCGCGGGTCGAGCACCGTGTAGAGGAGATCGACCAGCAGGTTGGCCAGGATCAGGACGATCGCCAGCATCGTCACCGCCGTCTGGACGATCGGGTAGTCGCGGTTGTTGATCGCGTCGACGGTGAGCTGGCCGACGCCCGGCCAGGAGAAGACGACCTCGACGATCACCGCGCCGCCGAGCAGGAAGCCGATCTGCAGCCCGGCCAGCGTGACGACCGGGATCAGCGCGTTCCTGAGCGCGTGGCGCACGAGCACCGTCCCGTCCCTGAGCCCCTTGGCGCGCGCCGTCCTGATGTAGTCGGCGTGCAGCACGTCGAGCATGCTCGAGCGCAGCAGGCGCGAGAGGGTCGCCGCGTAGCCGACGCCGAGCGTGACCGCCGGCATGATCAGCGTCTTGAGGTTGTCCCCCAGCCCCTCGCCGCGCCCCGAGACCGGCAGCCACCTGAGCCGCACCCCGAAGAGGAGGATCAGCATCAGCCCCAGCCAGAAGCCGGGGAAGGAGACCCCGATCAGGCTGGCCAGGCGGCTGAGGAAGTCGACGAAGCCGCCCCGGTGGACCGCCGAGAGGATGCCGGTCGGGACCGCGATCAGCAGGGCGAAGAGGTAGCCGGCGACGGCGAGCTCGAGCGTCGCCGGCATCCGCGACATCACCTCGCCGAACGCCGGCGTCTTGTAGCGCAGCGACTGGCCGAAGTCGCCGCGGACGGCGTGGCCGACGAAGCTGAAGTACTGGAGGTAGAGCGGCTGGTCCAGGTGCATCGCCCGGCGCAGCGCCGCGATGTCCTCCTTCGAGGGGTTCCCCGCCTGCATCAGCAGTTGCACCGGGTCGCCGGTCAGCCGCAGGGTGAAGAAGACCAGCAGCGTCACCCCGAAGAGGACGACGATCGCGTAGAGGAGCCGGCGGATCAGGTAGCGTCCCACCGCGGCCTTGCCTCCCGGCCGGGCGGGGCCGCCGCGACGTCG
>DASSSV010000341.1:0-2807 GCA_035708265.1 Thermomicrobiales bacterium
GACGAGGCCGAGCGCCGCCGGCGCATGGAGGGACTGACGCGCACGGTCACGGCCCGCGACCCGGGCGACTGGATCGACGAGCAGCTCGCGGACATCCGCAAGAAGGAGCACGCGAAGGCGTCGGGCTGAGCCGCGTCACCCTGTGCTCGCATAGCGAGCCCTAAGTGACACAGCTCGGTCAGGGCGCGCCGAATTCGGCGGCGGCGGGGTCCGCGGGAGCGACCGGGGCGACCGCCGCGCGCGGGACCACCGGGGCCGCCGGCGGAGCCGCCCTCGCAGGCCCGACCGCCCTCGCCGGCGCGACCACCCTCCTCACCCGCCGCCGGGGCGCCCGCCGAAGCCGCCGCGCATGAGCCCGGCGCGAACGCCGCCCGTAGTGCCGCGGGGCCTGAGCGCGCCGGCGGGGCGTCCGGCGCAGCGCCGGCGCCCGCGGCAGCACCGCCGCCTCCGCCACCACCGGCCGCGCCCCCGCCGCGGGCAGGGCGGGCGGCGCGGACTGCATCCGCGGCCACAGCGCGATCGCCGCCACGGCCGCCAGCGGCAGCAGCAGCTTCGCGACGTTCCCCCAGCGCACGCGCCGCAGCAGCTCGGCGGTCGTCATGCCCGCACTAGGGCCCGGACCGCGCGATTCGCCCCCTGCTATCGTGCGCCGCCGCCCATGGCCGCCGCTGCGCCGATCTACGACCTCATGCTCCTGCTCGACCCCGCCGCGACGGACGAGCAGCGCCGCAAGGTGCTCGCGGACGTCGAGGCGCTCGTCAAGCGCGACGGTGAGGTCGTCGGCACCCACGACTGGGGCCAGCGCCAGACCGCCTACGAGATCGGGCACCGCCCTGAGGCCGAGTACCACCTGCTCCAGATGCACGCCACGCCGGCGCTGCTCGAGACGCTTCAGCGCACGCTGCGCATCACCGACGGCGTCCTGCGCTTCCGCATCATCAAGCTCGCCCCCGGCACGCCGGCCCCGCCGGAGCCGCCCGCGGCGGGCGCCCACGTCCCGGCCCCCGAGGCCGAGACGCAAGCGGTCTGACACCGGTTGCGGCGCCTTCGCGCCGGCCCTGAGACAAAAGTGCGGAAGGAGCGGCGTGAAGGCCGGTGCCGCCCGGGCCCGTCTCTAGACTCGCCGCACAACCTTCGACGAGCAAGTTCGCCCCCGAAAGGAGCACCCCGCATGGCGGGCACGAACATCAACCGGGTGATCATCACCGGCAACCTCACCAGCGATCCGGAGCTGCGCTCGCTGCCCAGCGGGACGTCCGTGTGCAAGCTGCGCGTCGCGGTCAACACGCGCAAGAAGGACGGCTCGACGGGCGAGTGGGTCGAGAAGCCCAACTACTTCGACGTCACCGTCTGGGGCGCGCAGGGCGAGAACTGCGCCCGCTACCTCTCCAAGGGCCGCGGCGTGGCCGTGGACGGGCGCCTGGAGTGGCGCGAGTGGCAGACCGACGAGGGCCAGAAGCGCCAGGCGATCGACATCATCGCCGACTCGGTGCAGTTCCTCGGCGGTGGCCGTGACGACAACGGCGGCGGCCAGGGCGGCTTCACGCCGCGCTCGGACATCCCGGTCGACACGAACGACTTCGCCGCCGCTCCCGCCGGCGCGCCCTCGCCGGCGCCGGTCGCCGCGGGCGACGACGACATCCCCTTCTAGCCACTCGCACCTGGGAAGACCCGGCTGCGGCGCCCGCGACGAGCACTCGCGGGCGCCCTGGCCGGTCGTTTCGCGCGAGCGCGACAGCGCCCCCGGCGGGTGTCCGCGAACCCCGTTCGGCAATCGCCGTCGCGAAGCTGCCACAATGGGGCTCTCGCGCGCCTGCCGGCGCGCGCTTTCTGTGACGTAGAACCCGAGGACTCTTTCCAAGTGGCGAAGCAGCGCAATCGCAAGCCCGCGCGTCGGCGCGACAAGAAGGGCGGCCCCGGCAGCGGCCGGCGCAAGCCCTGCCTGTTCTGCAAGGACAAGGTGGAGCAGGTCGACTACAAGGACGTGCCGACCCTGCGCAAGTTCATCTCCGAGCGCGGCAAGATCCGCTCGCGCCGGATCACCGGCGCGTGCCGCCGCCATCAGAGCCAGATCGCCACGGCGGTCAAGCGCGCGCGCGAGCTCGCCCTGCTGCCGTACGTGGCGGACGTCGCCGGCGACGGCCGGCCCGAGCGCGGCGGTCGCGACCGCGACCGCGAGCGGTAGCCCGATGCCCGAGGCGATCCTGCTCCAGGACGTCGAGGCCCTGGGCGAGAAGGGCACCGTCGTCGAGGTCTCGAAGGGCTACCTGCGCAACTACCTGCTGCCGCGCAAGCTCGCGCAGCCGGCGACCAAGGGCGCCGTCAACGCCGCGAAGGCGCGGATGGAGGCCGAGGAGCGCGCCGTCGCAGACGCCGAGCGCCGCTCGCAGGAGTACGCGGAGCTGCTGAACAAGACGGTGCTGACGATCTCGCAGCAGGCGGGCGAGGACGGGCGCCTGTTCGGCTCGGTGACCAACCAGGACGTCGCCGACGCGATCAAGGAGGCCCGCGGCCTCAGCGTCGACAAGCGCAAGGTCCACCTCGAGGAGCCGATCCGCCACGTCGGCACCTACATGGTCGTCGTCGAGCTCGCCGACGGCGTCATGGCGACGGTCAAGACGATCGTCAGCGAAGCCTGACGCGCCGCGCGCCGCTTCCGTAGGACTCTCCCGCAGATTGCGGCAAGTCCTCGTGCGCTCCGCCGGAGCCCACGCTAGCTTCGAGGCAAGACGATGAGCGCCGCTTCGCACGCCCCGCACACGAACGGATTCGACGCGGGCCCCACGCCCGGGGCGGTGCCCGCCGCG
>DASSSV010000342.1:0-5226 GCA_035708265.1 Thermomicrobiales bacterium
TCCTTCTTCACGACGCCTGCCGCTCGTCGGCGACGGCGCGGCGTGCCCGCGCGGGCGGTGCGACGAGCGGCAGGCGCGCCAGGGCGACGACGCTGTCGTCGGCGGCGAGGCGGTTGTGCCGCTCGACGCCGCAGCCGAGGCAGCGGTGGACCAGCATCACCTCGCCGTCGGGGCGGTCGAAGCGCGCGACCGGCGCCATCAGCGCGCGGCAGGCGCTAGCCCGGTCGCCGGGGTGTTTGTCGTCGACGTGCCGCGAGTGCAGGCAGAGCGGGCAGTGGTTGCGGTGCCGCCCGCCCGTGAGCGTCGGCCCGACCAGCGCCCGGCAGCGTCGGCAGCGGAAGGTCTCGGCGCCGGTGCGCGCGGCGCGGGTGGGGCCGCCGCGCTCGCGCGGCCGGGCGGCCGGGCGGGGCGCGGCGTGGGGCGCACTCGCCCGGCGCCGTTCGCGGTTCGCTTTGCGCAGAGGCGGTCGCGCGATCTTGTCGCCGGGCTCGTCGGTATCGTAGACCGGGTAGGCGGAAGTGGCGCGGGACGCCATCGCGATGTCCTCCAGAATGCGGCGGCGCGATGTCGCGCCCGCCGCGGATCGTTCATCGTGACGAGGGATGCGATGATGCTCACAAGCGCAGCCACCGGGCGTTTCCTTTCACGAGGGCCGGGCGGCCCGGGCCGCCCGGAAAACAAGCCGAGGCCACGGGAGCGCTCCCGTGGCCTCGGCGGGGTGTCGGCGGACGCGCGCACCCGCACGCGCCCGGCCTGGCGCCGGACGCGACGAAGCCACGGGTGCCGTAGCGCCCGTGGCCGGGGGGTGAGCGCGGGGATCGTCAACCGGCGCGCGGGCCGGTCACAATGGGAGAATCGGGCGCGAGGCGCGGGGGCCTCACCCGAGGGCTAGCGCGGGGATCGGGCGATCAGCGCTCGTCCGGCCAGTTGGGCACTACGGCCACCACCGTGGGCGTGCCAACAATCGCCTGACGCATGGACTCCTCCCCGCACTGAGGTCGCAGAGCCGCGACTCGCACCGGCGCGCGAATCCCTCGCATCCTACGGGCCCGCCGCCCGCGCGCGCACCGCCGAAAGGGCGGGTCGCGGTCTGTCCTTTCGGACAGGCGCCGCCGTCACGGCAGCACCACGACGTCGCCCTCCTTGACGCCGGAGACGACCTCGACGTCGTCGCCGCTGCGCGCGCCGGTGCGGACCTCGACGGTCTGGTCGCGGCCGTCGCGGCGCACGACGACGTACTGGCGGTCGCCGGCGCGACGGATCGCCCCGCTCGGCAGGAGCAGCACGCCCTGGCGCTCGGTCGTCACGATGCGCAGCTCGACACCCATGCCGGGCAGCAGCGCCAGCTTCGGCGGCTGGTCGAAGGTGATGGTGACGGTGAAGACCGTCGTGCCGCCCTGCGTCTGGGCGATGTCGCTGAGCGCGGTGATGTGGCCGGTCAGCGGCGTGCCGGGGAAGGCGAGGACCGTCACGTCCGCCTCCTGCTCGACGGCGACGTCCGGGCGGTCGACCTCGTCGAGGTCGCCGGTGACGAGCAGGCTGGCGGGGTCGACGACGGTGAACGCGGGGCTTCCGGCGCCGTAGGCGGCGCCCTCGCCGACGTTGACGGCGGCGACGACGCCGTCGAAGGGCGCGAGAAGGAGGGTGCCGGCGAGGCGCTGCCGGGCGGCGGCGAGCGCGGCGCGGGCGCTGCCGACGTCGTTCTCGGCCGCGGCGGCGTCGGGGAGGGCGTTGGGGTCGCCGGCGGCGCGCAGGCGCGCGGCGTTGAGTTTGCTCTCCGCCGCCTCGACCGCCCGCTCGGCCTGGGCGACGTCGGCGCGGGCCGGGGCGTCGTCGAGGACGGCGAGGACGTCGCCCTGCCGCACCGTGTCGCCGACGCCGACGGCGACGAGTTGTACGCGCCCGCTGGCCGGCGAGGTGACGGCGACGCTGCGCCGCGCCGCCAATTTGCCGGTCGTCTCGATCGCCGCCTGGAGGTTGCCGCGCCGGACGGTCACGGTCCGCTGCCCGCCGGCCGTGCCGGTCGCCACGGCGCGCCAGACGGCCACGCCGACGAGCGCGGCGAGCGCGACGAACAGGAGGACGACGAGGGTGCGGCGGTTGGCCAGGCGGCGCTTCAACGACGACTCCACGCGCGGCGGCGGGGCGGCGCTCGCGCGCGGGCGCGTCGCCGGCAACAGCGGTCGAGACAATGCTACCAATTCCCCGCCCGCCGGGCTATCGCGCGGCCGAGAGGGGTGCGGCGTTGCCCCGTGCGTGCCCCTGACGCCTGAAACCGCGGCCGGGGGCGAGACCCACAAGCGGGCACCCCGCGCACGGAGCCCGCCTGCGTGGGCTGGATCCCGGCCCCGCATCCCAGCCACGGCCCCGCCGCTTGCGCGCCGGGGCGCGCTCGGCTACGCTGGCGCGGCGACGACGAGGGCGGCGTGAGGGGGAATAACGATGAGCGCGACCGCGTACCGGGCGACGGTGTGCCTGACCTTCGACTTCGACGCCATCTCCCTGTGGATCGGCCCCTACGGCGCGACCTCGCCGAGCATGATCTCGCGCGGCGAGTTCGGCGTGGTCGGCGTCGAGCGCATCCTGCGCCTGCTCGACCGGACCGGTCTGCCCGGCACCTTTTTCGTCACCGGCCACACCGCCGACACCTACCCCGACACCGTGCGCGCCATCGCCCGCGCCGGCCACGAGCTCGGCCACCACGGCTACCTGCATGAGAACCCGATCGCGCTGGAGACGCGCGAGGCGGAGGCGGCGGTGCTGCGCCGCGGGCTGGAGGCGCTCGACCGCGCGGCCGGCGTCCGCCCGGCCGGTTACCGCTCGCCCGCCTGGGACATCAGCCCCCACACGATCGAGCTCCTGCTGGAGCACGGGTTCCGCTACGACAGCTCGCTGATGGGCCGGGACTTCGAGCCCTACTGGTGCCGCACCGGCGACGTCATCCGCAAGGACGGGCCCTACGGCTTCGGCCGCGAGGTCGACTTGGTGGAACTGCCGGTGAGCTGGATCCTCGACGACTTCCCGCACTTCGAGTACGTCCGCGTCGGCAACCGCCTCAGCCCCGGCCACTCGGCGCCATCGAAGGTGGAGGAGATCTGGCGCGGCGAGTTCGACTTCCTCTACCGCGAGGTCCCCGGCGGCGTCCTCACGCTGACGATGCACCCCCAGGTGATCGGGCGGGGCCACCGGATGCTGATGCTCGAGCGGCTGATCGCCTACTTCCGCGAGCGCGACGGCGTCCGCTTCGCCGCGCTCGGCCAGGTGGCCGACGAGTTCCGCGCCGCGCAGCCGCGCGGGGACCGGTGAGCATGGCGACGTTCGACGCGACGGGCCGGCTGGGGCCGGCCCGCGAGCAGATCGCGCGGTTCATCGCGGACGGCGAGATCGGCGGCGCGGCGCTCGCCGTGGCGGTCGACGGCGCGCCGGCGGCCGAGTGGTACGCCGGCGAGGCCGCGCCGGGGCGTGCCGCCGGCCCGGAGACGCTCTGGCCGCTCGGCTCGATCGCCAAGTCGTACACCGCCGCCGCGGTGCTGGCGCTGGTCGAGCGGGGCACGCTCACGCTGGGGACGCCGGTGCGCGCCGTCCTGCCCGAGTTCGACGGCGACGGCCGCGAGCGGGTGCAGCTCAGGCACCTGCTGACCCACACGTCGGGCCTGGTCTACGAGTCGCCCGAGATGGAGCGGCGCCTCGTGGCCCGCACGCCGCTCGACGCGCTCGTCGACGAAGCCTACACCTACCCGCTGCAGTTCCCGCCCGGCGCGCAATTCAGCTATAGCGACTACGGCTACGCGCTCGCCGGCCGGATGGCGACGGTCGCGGCCGGGCGCCCCTTCCCCGAGCTGGTCCGCGCCCTCGTGCTCGACCCCGCCGGCCTGCGCGACACGTTCATGCCGCCCCCGCCGGACGTGCAGGCGCGGCTGGCACACGTCCGCGGCGTGCTCGCCGAGGGCACCGACGGCGCGATGTACAACTCGCCCTACGCGCTGGCGCTGGCGCACCCGGCCTTCGGGACGGTCGCCAGCGTGGGCGACCTGCTCCGCTTCGGCCTCCTGTTCGACCCGCGCGGCCGGCGGCGCATCTTCGCCGAGGCCACGGTTCGCGCGATGACGACCGACCAGACTGACGGCCACGCCGCGGGCGGGGTCATCGTGGGCGACCCCGCCGCGCCGCAGCCGTGGGGCCTCGGCTTCAGCGTCCACGGGCCGGGCGGGCGGGCGGGCTACGGCGACCTCGCGCTGCCGGGCAGCTTCGGCCACGGCGGGGCGACCGGCTGCCTCCTGCTGATCGACCCGGCCGACGGGATCGCGCTCGCCTACGTCTCGAACCGGCACACCCGGGCCGACCCCGAGCGCTTCGCGTTCCGCCTGAGCGCCGTCGTCAACGGCGTGCTCGCCGCGCTCACGCGCCGGGGCGCGTAGCCGTCTCCCGTGGATCGTGGTGGGGAGTGGGAGAGGCCGGCGCGCCCGCCCCCGCCGCCCGGTAGCGGCGCCCGCGGCGCGTGCCCGGCCGGGGTAGGGGTTCTTTTCACCGCGCAGATAGGTGTTTCTCCTCTTCTCCCGCCCGCCCCGCCGGTCGTACCGTGGGCGAGGAGGGGGAAATCCCTCACCCCGCGAGGGTCCGACCCCGCGGAGCGACACGATGTGCGCCGTCCCGCCTGGCGGCGGCAAATGGGGCGATGCGGGCTGCCGTCTGCCCCGCTCGCTTCGCGCCCTTCGTTCCCCGCGCCGCTCACGGGAATTGACCATCACTGACGTGTGGCCTGCAGAAGAGTGCCTACCCGGTAGGAAGTACCGGGATGGGGCGCCGCGATCCCGTCTCCCGGGTAGCAACCGCGACGGCGGATATCGCGTTAAGGAGGGTGCCGAGACGCCGGCCGACCGGGAGCATGGAGGGGCGCCGCCGATGAACGTCGAGATCGAGTGGGCCGAGCCGTTCGTCGCCGCGGCGCCCATCGTGCGCGTCTTCGTCGTGGAGGAGTGGGGCGTCGTGCGCGCCGCGGTGAAGCAGGTGCTCCGCGCCGCGCCCGACCTGCTCGTCGCCGGCAGCGCGGCCGACCTGGCGACGACGCTGCGCGCGCTGGCGGCCCTGCCGGCCGGCGGCGGCGTCGACGTGGTCGTCACCACGCTGCACCTGCGCGACGGCGGCGCGCTCGACGTCGCGCGCGAGGTCAAGGCGCGCGGCCTCGCCCGCCGGGTCGTGCTGCTGCTGCGCGAGCTGGCCGACGCC